>JAHBUM010000118.1 GCA_019638075.1 Flavobacteriales bacterium
CGTGGTTGTTCACGCTGATGGTGAGGCCGCCGTAGCTGTCGCCCACGTTGAACGGCTCCGGCAATGCCCGGCCCGCATTGAAGTCGGTGTGTGCATCCTTGCGGCGCGCTTCGGTGAGCTCTTCCACCTCGCGCGTAAGGATGTCGCCCTTGGCCTTCCGCTGGCTCACGCGCGTGAAGAACAGCAGTTCGTTGTCCGGCGAGAGCATCGGCAGGTATTCCTTGGCGGGCGTGCTCACGTTGCGCACCAATGAGGGGTTCAGTGGCGCGGTGTTCTTGTAGAAGTCCACGTAGAACTGAAGCTCCGGCATCACGGCCTCCACATCGGTGTACTTCTTGTCGTAGTCCTTGCTCAGCTTGGTGGCGTCGTCGCTGGGGAACTTGCGGAAGGCCTCGAAAGCTTTAGCCGCCTCGGCGAACTCGTCCTGCGCGTAGTGCATGATGCCGAGGTGGTAAGGCACATCGCTGTGGTAGGCGGGGCATTTCGCCTGCAACTGCTCGAAGTACTTGATGGACGCGCCATATCCCCTGCCACCCTCCTTTCCGATGCGGTACGCCGAAAGGCCCAGTTGGAACAGGCATTGCGCGCAATCGCCATCCAACTCAAGCGCAGCCTTCAATTTCTGATGGCGCTCTGCCGGATCCTTGGCCTTCCCGGCATCATCCAGCAGCTTCACGATCTTCTTGTCGGTGGGTGCGGCGCAGGGGTCGTTGCTGTCGTCTTGGGCCGATGCGGACATGGCCGACATCAATGCCGCCGTGAACAGGATCGTACCACGCATCATCATGTTCCTCACGGTACGTTCGGGTCGACCCTGAGGGTCGACGCTACGGGAATTCCACATCAATGTCATCTGTTCCCACCGGCCATCATTTCACCGTGGTGTCCGTCGCCGCGGCCTTTTCTATCATCTCATCGCCTTTCTTGCGTGCGGCGTCCACGATGCCATCGGCGCGTTTGTCGGCCTCGGCCACGAACTGCTGTTCCTTTTTCGTGGCCTCCTGCTTCGCCTTGTCGGCCACCACTTTCGCAGCGGCCTTTGCCAGCGGGTTGGTCACCTTGGCCAGCTCGTCGTCGGCGGCCTTGTATGCCTGCGCCTTCACGCGGGCAGCCTCTTCACGCGCCTCTGCCTTGATCTTGTCGGCCTGCTTCTGCGCTTCGGCCACCAACCGGGCGGCTTCTTCGCGGGCACGCGCCACAGCCTCTTCCTTGGCCTTGCCGATCCGCTCGTTCAATTCTTCCTTGATCTCGGTCACCACCGCTTCCTTCACGCTGGTGATGCTGCCACCGGCGAACACCGGCTTCACGATGGGCTTCTCGATGGTGCCCGTGATCTTCGCGGTGAGGTCCAGTTCCGCAGGCACTTGGAAGTTGGAACCGATGGCGCTGTTGGCCTTGCCCAGCAATCCGGCCACGGCCGTGGAAGCCGCAGCGCCGAACATGTCGCTGGGCACCTTCGCCGTCATGTCGTAGTCGATGGCCTGATCCGCGAAAGCGGTGCTGCCACCTACTTCAGCCTTGATCCGGTCGATCTTGACGGGGAACTTCTCGGTGATCATCCTGCCCTGCTCGAACTTGTAGTTGAATACGATGTCGTTCAGCGTGGTGTTCTCGATGCCTTTCAGCTTCAATGCCTGTGCGATGTCCACCAGGGGCTGGAACCCATCGATGCGCACGCTCTTGGTGCGGAACGTGCCCCGACCGGTCAACGTGTTCATGTCCGGCTGCATGTGCTGGTCGAGGATGGCGTTCATGGTGAGGTTCGTGCTGAACTTCCCTTTGCACGTCTTCGCGATGGGCGCCATCTTCTGCACGGTCTCCATGTGCTTCACGGTCTGCTCGATGTCGAGATCCTTCACGTCGTACTTGAGGTCGACCGCAGGTTTCGCGATGTCCTTGGTGTCATAGCCACCGGCCATGGTCACCGCACCGTCGAAGAGGTTGAAGAAGACATCCTTCAGGTCCACGCGCTTGTCGTGAACGTGCAGGCCACCGCGCACGTTGGTGAGGTTCAGGTTGTCGTAGATCACTTCCTTCACGGCCATGCCCATGCGGAAGTCGATGTTGCCGGGCACTTCGATCACGCTCAACGAACTGGTGTCCGCCTGCGCTGAAGCTTCGGCGGACGTGGCCTCATCGCCAGTAGTGCCCATGAGTTCGTTCAGGTCGAACTTGTCGGCGGTCATGTCGAAGCTGCCCACGAGCGCGCTGTCCTTCAGCCACCACTGGATGTAGTTGTCCATCCGCCCCTTCGCTTGGATCTTGCTGCTGCCCACACTGCCATCGAAGCTGGTGAGCGCGAGGTAGCGCGGGCTGAAATCGAAGTAGAGGCTGTTGATGCCCACCGGTGGCAGCGAATCGCTCACGTAGCTCATGCCCAGCAGGATCAACCGGCCATCGGCCTTGAACTTGTCGTACTGCCCTTTCTCCACGTCGCTGGTGCGGCCCTTCATGCGCACGTCGGCGGTGAGCTTTCCCGACAGGTCCTCCTTCATCGGCACCACGGTCTTCACGCTGGCGAGGTCCATGTTGGCCTTCAATTCCGCATCCACGTTGGGGTCGCTCATCGGGTTGGTCAGTAGCAGGCGCGCTTCCACGGGGTTGCCGGCCATCTTCATGGCGAAGCGTTTCAGGTCCACCACCATCCGGTCCATGTCGTTCCCTTCGGGACAGGTGATGTTGAGGTCCACGAAGATGTCCTCCACGCTGCTGGGCAGGTCGGGGTATTTGAAGCGGCCGTTGTCCACATCCACCTTCAGGCCGAACGCGGGCGTGGTGCTTGCGGTGAACTTCCCCTTCACGAAGCCACTGAACCCGGCCTTGCCGCTCATCTGCACACCGGTGAGGTCCGTGGCGAATTCGGCAGGAACGAGCGAGAGCAATGTGCCGAAGTCGGTCTTCTTCGTGTTCCACGTGAGGTCCATGTCCATGTCATCGCCCGGCATGGCTACCCAGCCATCCAGCCCCAGTACGAGCTGGTTGATGGCGGCCTCGTTCTCCTTGAAGGTGAACTTCATGTTGGGCATGTCCATGTCCAGATCGGCCTTGATGTCGGCCTTCACGTTCTTGAGGTACCTGACGCCGCCGAACACCACGTTGGCGGTATCGGCATGCGTGGTGGTGTTCAGCGTGAAGAGGTCCTGCGTGAAGTCGCCGCTGCCACGGTGTTGCAGGCCCTTCAGGTCCATGTAATAGCTGAGCGAGGCATCATCGTAGATCAGTGTGCCGTCCTCGATCCAGTATTCGCGCAGGCCGATGTTGAAGGCGCTGGCCGTGTCGCTGGTGGCTTCTTCCGCAGCCGTGCTGTCGCTCTTGGCGATGTCCCAGTTGGCCGTTCCGTCCTTCAGCACCTTCACGTGGATGCGCGGCTTCACGAGGCCTATGCGCTTGATGTCGATCTTGTCGCCGAAGACGCTTTTGATGTCCACCGTGGTGGTGAGCTTGCCGATGCGCGCCAGCTCGATGCCCTCGAAGGGCGCCACGTTGGCCACCTTCACGTTCTCCACTTCCACGGTGAGGTTCGGGAAGCTCTTGAGGATGGTGATGTCCCAATCGCCCCAATCCACCACGGCGTTGATGTTCTTGTTCACCTCGGCCTTCACCGCCGCCTCTATCCTGTCCTTGAAAAGGATGGGGATGAGGATGGCCGCGCCGAGGAGCAGCACGATGAGGATGCCGAGCGTGAGCAGGATGCGTTTGGTCCACTTTGCCATTTTTCAGTGTTGTTGGGGCGCGAAGTTTCGCGCCCTTACTGTTCTGTTCCTGAGCAGATGATCGGCGAGCACGAGGCAGGTCATGGCCTCCACGATGGGTACGGCGCGCGGTACCACGCAAGGATCGTGCCTGCCTTGGGCTTCGATCACCACGGCGCTGCCTGAGCGGTCAACGGTGTGCTGTGCCTTCGCGATGGTGGCCGGCGGCTTGAAGGCCACGCTGAAGCGGATGTCCTCGCCGTTGCTGATGCCGCCGAGCGTGCCGCCGCCGTTGTTCGTCGCGGTGCGGATGGCGCCTTCCTCCACCCTTGCACCGATCATTCCCGGTCCGGGTCTGCGCCGCCAGCCAAGGATGAAGGGATCGTTGTTCTGCGAGCCCCTCAGCGCAGCCGCTGCGAAGCCGTTGCCTATCTGAAAACCCTTGGTGGCGTTGATGGAGAGCATGGCCTTGGCGAGGTCCGCCTCCAAGCGATCGAACACCGGCTCGCCCAAACCCACAGGCACATCGCGCACCACGCAGGCGATGACGCCACCGATGGAATCGCCTTCGGCCCGCACCTGTTCGATCAATGCGGTCATGCGGGCCACGGCTTCGGGGTCGGCGGTGCGCACATCGTTGTTCCAAACGGAAGCAAGGTCCAGATCCGTGTATGGACGATCGACCCGCTCGCTTCCCACCTGTTCCACATACGCCTGCACTTGCACGCCTTCCTGCGCCAGCAGTTGCCGGGCGATCGCGCCGCCCACGACCCGTGCGGCCGTTTCACGCGCGCTGCTGCGCCCGCCGCCCCGGTGATCGCGGATGCCGTACTTCTCCTCCCACGTCATGTCGGCATGGCCGGGGCGGTACACATCCTTCAGCGCATCGTAGTCGGTGCTGCGCGCGTCGGTGTTGCGCAGCAGGAAGGCGATGGGCGTGCCCAGCGTGATGCCATCCATAAGGCCGCTGAGGAATTCCACCTTGTCGGCTTCGTTGCGCGCGGTGCCCAGCGATGTGCTCCCCGGCCTGCGGCGGTCCAGCTCGCGCTGCACGGCATCGAGGTCGAGCTTCAGCCCTGCGGGGCATCCATCCACCACGCCACCGATGGCCGCGCCGTGGCTCTCGCCGAAGGTGGTCAACCGGAAAAGATGGCCGATGGAATTGCCGGGCATTGCAGGATCGCTCGGCACCAAGGCCGATGGCAGGTGCAAAAGTAGGATCGCAGGAAGGCGGCAAGCCGATCGGCCTGCTGCGGATCCACCAGAGGATCGTTAGGAAGAAGGGGGCGATATGCCAGAGGCAAGATGCGGATCACGACCATGAGACCGCCATGCTTCTGCGTGCGAAGCGTCGGCAGAGGTTCGGGGCGGACACCCGGCCAAGGTCTACGGCCCGTATTTCCTGTGGGACTTCCGCCTTGTGTGCCTCAACTGGTACACGATCACGCTCTGCCCCTGCACCTCGTAGATCAGGCGATGCGGGAACTTGGGCAGCTTCAGGTATCGGTACGGCGTTTTACGCACTTGGAAGAACGGGTTCTGCCTCAATGTCCCATAACCCTCCACCAACGCGGCGATGAACCGCTCCCCCGGTCCGGGGCTCACGCGTTCGTAATAAGCGTACTCCTTCGCCGCCTGAGCGATGGCGACCGCCTTCAACTCCAGATCGAAGCTCATTCCTTGAAACCTTCGCGGATCATGCGGATGGACTCCTCTTCCGTGTAGGATCTGCTCCTGCCGCTCATGTGATCCGCGCGTTGCGCATCCAGCTCTGCCAGTTCCTCCGCCGTGAAGTCCTCATCAGTCTCCGCTTCCTCTTCCTCCCGGCGCAGGAGCATACGGATCGCTTCCAAGATGCTTGTATTGCGTTCTTCACCGAGCAATTGGATGATCTCGGTCCGTATGTCGATGGCGCTCATAGCCTTCTTGTTTGGTCCGGTAAAGTTAGTGGTCGGCCACCCGGTCGGTGGCTGCGCCCCATGGCTTCGTTGCCGATCGCGAGGGTTCAAGCCTTCACGATACAAGGAATAGACGCGATCCGCTTTCTTTGTGTCCGGCATGGAGACCCGGCAACAACCCACGTCCCGCACGGACTTCCACCTCTGCATCGTGGTGCCCTGCCACAACGAGGAGGGCAACGTGGCGGAGTTGCACCGCAGGCTTTGCGAGGCCGTGCGCCCCGTGGCGCAGGTGACCTTCCTGTTCGTGGATGACGGCAGCACCGATGGTACGCTGGCGGAACTCGGCCGGTTGCAGGCGCAGGATGATCGTGTGCGCCACATCGCCCTTTCGCGCAACTTCGGCCACCAGAACGCGCTGAAGGCCGGGCTGGACCACGCACCCGGCGATGTGGTCATCAGCATGGACGCCGACCTGCAACATCCGCCTGAGCTGATCCCCGCGCTGCTGGAGCGCTGGCAGGCGGGCTTCGACGTGGTGCAGACCATCCGCGCCGATGACCGCCGCCTGCCGTGGGCCAAGCGCATGACCACGAAGGCCTTCCACGCGGTATCGCGCAGGCTCTTCTCCATCGATCTGCCGCCGGGTGCCTCCGATTTCCGCCTGCTGGACCGCAAGGTGACGGATGCGATCCGCAACCTCGAAGAGGACCACCTGTTCCTGCGCGGACTGGTGCAGTGGGCCGGGTTCAGGCAGACGGTGCTCCCCTTCGAGCCGGGCAGCCGCTTCGCCGGATCAACGCAGTACTCGTGGCGCCGCATGTTCGCGCTGGCCTTCTCCGGCATCACCTCGTTCTCCGTGATGCCGCTCCGGCTGGCCTTCCTGCTCGGTTTCACGATCGCGTTCCTCGCCGGCATCTATGGCTGCTACGTGATCGGCATACACCTCTTCACCGACCGCACCGTGGCGGGCTGGACCAGCACCACCGCAAGCGTGCTCTTCATCGGCGGCATCCAGCTCATCATGCTCGGCATCGTGGGTGAATACCTCGGCAAGGCGTTCATGGAAGGCAAGAAACGGCCGAACTACCTGATCCGGGAGCGGTCGATCTGAAGCGCGTCCCGGCCGAAGAGGCGCACGCGCATGTCGTCGAGGTGGATCGGGCCATGATCACCGCCCCATGCGAAGACCTTGATGAAGTCGCCGGTGCGCAGATCGAAGGGCGGCTCCACCGCCGTGAGCATCGGGAACCAATGCCCCGTGCCAGTGGCCTGCTCGCGGATGAGCTTCCCTGCGCTCCAGATGCGCGCGTCGTCGCGGTACACCTCCACGTAGAGCGCATCGCCGGGCCGCTCGTGCTCCATGCGCGCCCACGCCTCGATCACCAAACGGCCACCATCCACGAGCGGGCCTTCCACGGGAATGCGCAACTCAGGACTTCCACGCTGATGCTCGTCGATACGCCACGAGGCCGCGCCTTGGTGGCTGATGGAGGTGTCGGCCCACGCCGGATCGAACGGCCAGTGTGCATCCATGCGATCCATGTCGCACCACGCATCGAACAGCGGCTCCCGTTCACCCTCCCGCGCGTACACGTTGAAGAAGGTGAAGCGATCGCCCGAGCGCACAGCCTGCGGATAAGTGAGGAGCACGAGTTCCTCCACCTCGGGATCCAGCGGTGCGCCATGGCCCGCGATGATGATGCGCTCCACGCCCGATGCCCGCAGGCTGTCCAGCAGCAGCCGCGTGGCGGGTGAGCCGACACCACCGGCATCGCGGATGTAGGTGGATCGTTGTGCGGCATCGGATCCTTGCAGCAGGCTGTCCATCAGGCCGGGCCGGTCCAGTGCGAAGAGCGCATGATCGCCTTCGCGCAGCGTGGTGCGTGTGTGATCGGCAAGACGTTGATAGGCATGGGTTCGCTCCTCATCACCACTCTCACCGCTGCGCCACGCCAGCAATGCCGTACCCACGGCCAGCCCTGCGGCAAGGAAGGTGATGTTCCGCGCGCGCGCCGGACTGTGCGCACCGCCGCGCAACGCATGGTACAGCGCCAGCGCCGCGATCAGGAGGATCGCCAGCGCAGAGAACCCTGCGGCGCGCACCACCGCCGGGTTCCGGTACTGGAAGCGCACCTCGTGATCGCCGCCGGGCACCACGCAGCCGATGAACGCCCCCATCGCGGTGAAATGGTCGATGGCCTTTCCATCCACGCTCGCGCGCCAGCCCGGATGGTCCGTCTGCACCAGCACCAGCACACCCGGCTGCGCGCGCTTGGTGCGCACGAGCACATCGCCCGGATCGAACCGCTCCACGATGAGGGTATCGCCGGGCGCCGTTCCGGTGGATGGACAGTCCGCCTCCGATCCATCGGCCACCGCCACCATGCCCGCCTGCGCATCCGCTTCGCTGAAATGATGTAGCGGCCTGCATCCCGCGCCGAAGTACAGCACCGGGCGCGACCGCACGGCATCGCGCACCACCGGCATGTCGCTCTCGAACCGCGTGGTCATGTCCAGTTGGAAACTGTTGAAGCCGTCGAGCGATACGGTCTTCGTGTAGTTGTGCGTGTTGCGCCACAGCGGGGTCATCCACGCGGGGCCGTCGGTGTGCGCGCCCACCGGCGTATGCAGGTCGGGGATGGTGAAGCCTTGCGGTGTGGCGTCCAATATGCGCTGCAACCGTGCAGGCTCTGGCGGACCACCCACCGTTACCGGGAAATTCAACTGCGCGGCGATGCCCATTTCCAATACCACGAACGCGGGAAGCACCCATCGCATGGCCCGGCCCCTGCCACGCAACAGCCAGCACGCAGCGGCGAAGCCCAGCAGCAACAGGGCTTGCAGCATGGCCTGCGCACCGAGGTGATCGCGCCACGAGAAGCCCTCCGAGGCGGAGCGCATCTCCACCAGCGACCGCACCATGCCACCCAACGGCATCCGCGACGGCCCCGCGATCCACAGCGCCACCCCGAGTATGCACGCCGCCAGCAGCGCGGCAACAAGAGGAAGCCTCCGTCGCTCCCAGCCATCCTCCTGCATCGCCCTTCCGATGGTTCCGGCAGCCATCAGCAGCAGGGCCAGTTGCGTGAAGTAGCTGAAGAAGGAGGGCATGCGGAAGAGGTCCATCAGCGGCACGTAGCGGAACACGAAGCCGTGGAACGGGGCGTGCGCGCCGAACGAGATCAGCAGGCAGCATGCACCGAACGCGATGAACGTCCGCTCCACCGCGCTCCAGCGGCGGCGCAGTGCCAGCAGCGCGGCGATCAGCGTGAGCAGGCCCACGTACGCGTTGGACATGGAAACATCCGTGCGGAAGTATTCCGGCTCGACCACCACGGTGAACGGAAGTACAAACGAGATCAGCGCAGCGGGTGTAAGCGGGTTCACCGAAGCCTGCTCCAGCGTCATGCCGCCAAAACGGCTGATGGCGGTGCCCACCTGTACGTATGTGACCACCAGCACCGCCATGGCCGCCACCACGGCCACGCCCAGCACCGCATGCAGCAGCAATTTCCGCCGGATGAACGCGAAGTCGCCACGCCGCGCATCGTGCGCCGCTTCCACGATGAAGAGCAGCGCCAGCAGGAAGGCAAGGATGATGCTGAGGGCCTGATAACCACCGAGCAGGCACAGCACGAGGAAGAGCGCCACCGCCCATACATCGGCCCACGATGCGGTGCGTTGAAGGCGCAGGAAGAAATGCAGCACCCACGGGATCCAAGCTGCGGCCACGATGCCGAACATCTCCTGTCCGTGCCCCACGAAGAAACCGCAGAACACATACGCCATGCCCGCCACGAGCCGCGCCCGGTGCACCGGCGTGAAGTGCCCCGCCAGCAGCGCCACACCCGTACCGCCAAGACCGATGTACAAGGTGAAGAGCACGTGCAGCGTGTACACGTTGTACCCACCGAGCAGCCCGATGATCCATGGCTCCGGCGCGAAGGACGAGCGCATGTCGCCGTGAATGGGATAGCCGCCGTGCTGGTACGGATCCCACAGGGGAAAGATCCGATGGCCCACGCTGTCCGCCACGAACG
>JAHBUM010000119.1 GCA_019638075.1 Flavobacteriales bacterium
CTTCTGCTTCAACCCAAGGAACTCCGCCGGGTTCGTACACAACAGCCGTACAACCTCTTCCAATGAGAAGCCGCGCTCCTTCGCACCGGTCCAGAAGGCAGGCAACAGGAACTGAAGGCCAGCAATGCCGCCCCAAGCCTTCATGAAGTCACCACTCTCTTGCTCCTTGATGTCCGGCGGCGCGGGTGAATGATCCGTGGTCACGAAGTCGAGCGTGCCGTCCTTCAGGGCTTCCCAGAGCAGTTCGTTGTTCGCCCGCTCGCGGATCGGCGGTGCGCACTTGAACTCCGTGGCACCATCGGGGATCTCTTCGGCGCAGAACACCAAGTAGTGCGGGCAGGTCTCAGCGGTGATGCGCAGGCCGCGCTTCTTGGCATCGCGGATCAGTGGCAGGGCTTCTGCGGCGGAAACGTGTACGATGTGGACGTGGACATCGAACTCTTCGCTGAGGCGGATCATGAGGGCGATGGCGTCGGTCTCCCACTTGGAGGGGCGGGAGGCGAGGTAATTGGCGTAGGAGCGCACATTTTCGCGACTCCGGCTCAAGGCCGGAGTGACAACTGGCCCCTCCAACTCACAATGCACCAACAGCTTCGCGCCATGCCTTTTCAGGATCGGCAGGGCCTTGCGCAGATCGGCCTCGGTGACGTTCGGGAACTCATCGATGCCGGAGTGCGTGAGGAAGGCTTTGATGCCGAAGACACCGGCGTTGAGTAAGCCTTCGAGGTCGTCGATGTTGCTGGGGATCACGCCGCCGTAAAAACCGCAGTTGACGCGCAACTTGCCTTTCGCTGCTTCCAGCTTGATACGCAGTGCTTCGGCCGTGGTGGTCACGGGGCTGGCGTTCAACGGCATTTCGATCAGCGTGGTGATGCCTCCAGCGGCAGCAGCTTTCGTGGCGGCCTCGAAACCCTCCCACTCGGTGCGCCCCGGTTCGTTGATGTGAACGTGCGCGTCGATCACACCGGGCATGATCACTTTGTCACCGAAGCTCTCGAAGGGAATGCCAGTACGTTCCACACGGCCGGGCAGGACGTCCTGGATCTTGCCATCGGCGAGGATGAGCGTGGCTTCGATCACACCTTGGGGAGTAACCACTCTATTGCTATGAAACGCTTCTGCCATTTGTTGATTGCTGATTTCTGATCGCTGATCCCACTCGGCGGATCAGCGATCAGAAATCAGCTATTGAATTTGAGCTCCTTGCAAGATCCACCGTTTCAGTATCGTCCGTTCCTCATCCGTCATGCCCGTCTTATTGCCTTGGGGCATCGTCTTGGTGCGCACGGCGCGGGTCATGATCTTATCGGCCATGGCGGCGATCTGTTCGGGCGTATCGTACATCACGCCGTTGGGTGCGGCAGGCCATTGGTCGTCGGTGGGGCTGGCGCTGTGGCATTGCACGCAGCGGGCTTGGATCACGGCGTTGGCTTCCTCGAAGCTGGCGGGAATGGCGGCGTCCAAGGTATCCTCGAAGGCAGGGGAGATCGCCACGCTCATGAACACCAACGCAAGGATGCTCGCCACCAGCACCCATGTGCGCTTGATGCCTCGATCGAGCAGGTTCCAATAGTGCTTGATGCCCGCGCTGGCCACCACCATCACCAACAGGATCAACCAATTCCAGCTATGCCCGAAGGTGCTGGGAAAGTGATTGCTGATCATGATGAAGACCACCGGAAGCGTGAAGTAGTTGTTGTGCAACGAGCGCTGTCCCGCCTTCTTCCCCAGTGATGCATCCAGCGGCTGACCGGTCTTCGCGGCGCGCACCAAGGCCTTCTGGCTGGGGATGATGGTGAAGAACACGTTGCCCACCATGATGGTCCCGATGACGGCACCCACGTGGATGAAGGCCGCACGGCCGCTGAGCAGGTGCGTGAGCGCGTAGGTCATCACACCGAGGATGAGCGTGCCCACCAACGCGAAGAGATCCTGCCGCAGGATGAGCTTCGAGCTGCACATGCGGTCGTAGATCGCGTAGCCCAGCAACAACGAACCGATGCCGATGGCCACGGAAGCTACAGGGGACAGGTCGGCCACGGTGGGATCGATCATGAACGAACGCGCATCGGCGTAGTACACGATGAAGAGCAGCGCGAAGCCACTGAGCCAGGTGAAATACGCTTCGTACTTGAACCAGTGCAGGTGCGCGGGGATCACCTTCGGCGCCACCTTGTACTTCTCCACGTAGTAGAAACCGCCGCCGTGGATGGCCCAGAGGTTTCCGGCCAGTTCATCGCGCAGGCCGTGCGTGCGGTTCAGGTTGTTCTCCAGGAAGATGAAGTAGAACGAAGCTCCGATCCACATGATCCCGGCGATCACGTGGGTCCAGCGGATGGCGAGATTCACCCACTCCATGGTGTAGCCATACATCGGCGTGCCATCCACGGCGACGTAGGTGAGGAAGCCGATGAGCACCGCCCAGAAGAAGAACTTGCAGGTCTGCCGCGTGGC
Source organism: Flavobacteriales bacterium (assembly GCA_019638075.1). Classification (GTDB taxonomy): domain Bacteria; phylum Bacteroidota; class Bacteroidia; order Flavobacteriales_F; family PHOS-HE28; genus PHOS-HE28. The sequence continues at coordinate 2,455 of JAHBUM010000119.1, forward strand.
GATGGCCGTGGATCGGGCTTGTTCCAGGTCGAAACGAACACCGGCCGAAAGATCCTCTTTCTGCAACTCGGCGTTCAGCGCAGCGGCCAGGCGCCGGAACCAGAGGAACAGGCCAAAAAGCAACGCACACAGCAGCAGCGCAGGCCACAGCATGGGGCTGTGCGCGAGCTTGGCGGCGAACGATACTTCGGCGGACATTCCCACGAAGATGCATGTTTCCTTTCCTTCGCGGAGTGGTGTGCCCACCGCACACTTTGAACAGCGCCACCGTGAACAACCAACGCGACTTCTGGATGGAGGTGCACAAGCGGGTGGAAAGCCGCGATCCGCTGGCCGTGCTGTGCGTGGTGGAGAGCATCGGCAGCAGCCCGGGCCGCGCGGGGTTCAAGATGGGCGTGCCTTATGGCAGCGGCTTCTTCGGCACCATCGGCGGGGGCATCATGGAGAAGAAGCTGGTTGAGCTGGCGCACACGCGCTTGGCTCATCGGCTGGGGGTCACAGGATCCTCTTCTGGTGCCTTAGCCGCAGGGTCCTCTTCGAGAGACCCTGCGGAGGTCAGAGAAGCGAGAGACCCTGCGGAGGTTTTGGACAGCGAGGGCAGCTTCCCCTACCTGAAACGGCAGGTACACCAGGCCGATCTGGGCAAGGACCGTTCGGGCATGATCTGCTCGGGCGAACAGACCGTGGCGTATTTCTTCCTGCACGGTGAGGAGGCCATCCAACTGGTCGCGGACATCCTCGCGGCTTTTGATGATAGGGAACGGCCACAGGAACTGGAATTCAGCTCGACGGGCATCCGTATCGTGGCCGCTGGTGAACGTCGCACCCTCAACACCGATGAATGGTGCTACTACGAAGCACTGCGTACGCAACCGCGCATCGCCATCGTCGGTGCTGGGCATGTATCACTCGCGCTTTCACGGCAGATGGACCAGCTCGGCTTCCACGTCACCGTGTTCGACGACCGGCAAGGGCTGAACACATGGCACGCCAACACCTTTGCGCAGGAACGTAAGCTGGTGGATTACGCGGAGATGGCCGCACACCTCCCTTCCGACCCGGAACTGTACGTCGTGCTTGCTTCCGTTGGCTATCGCACCGATGACCTCATCCTTCGTCAGCTGATCCGCAACAGGTACAACTACCTCGGCATGCTGGGCAGCGCGGAGAAAGTGCGCGTGATGTTCGAGGGGATGCGGAAGGATGGCTTCACCGATGAAGAGCTGGCCCGTGTACACGCACCCATCGGCCTCCCCATACACAGCCGAACACCGGAGGAGATCGCGGTGAGCATCGCGGCGGAGATCATCGGGGTGAAGAACCGATGAACGCGCCCAAAGGCCCGTGGAACAAGGCGTCCAAAGGATGTCACGAATTGTGATATCCTACGCTTGAAGCTTGTCGCTTTGGGTTTGAAGCTTGTCGCTTCTACGCTGTCCGCAGATGCTGCCCGGTATACGACGCCTCCACCAGCATCAGCCCTTCCGGTGGGCCTTCGTACAGCACGGTTCCGCCGCCATCGCCGCCTTCGGGGCCGAGGTCGATGATGTGGTCGGCGCGTTTGATCACCTCGGTGTTGTGTTCGATCACCAGCACGCTGTGGCCGTTGGCGATCAGCATGTCGAAGGCTTTCAGCAGCTTGGCGATGTCGTGGAAGTGCAGGCCGGTCGTGGGCTCGTCGAAGATGAAGAGCGTGGGCTTCTCTTCCTGCCCTTTCGTGAGGAAGCTCGCGAGCTTGATGCGCTGTGCCTCACCGCCGCTCAACGTGCTGCTGCTCTGGCCCAGCTTCACATAGCCGAGGCCCGTTTCCTGCAAGGGCAGCAGCTTGTTCACCACGCGCTGGCAGGCCGATGAATTGGCCGCTTGTTGCTGGAAGAAGGCGATGCCATCATCCACGGTCATGTCCAGCACTTCGGCCACGTCCCTGCCGCCCACCTTCACGTCGAGGATCTCCTCCTTGAAACGCTTGCCGTGGCAGGCTTCGCAGGTGAGGCTGATATCGGCCATGAACTGCATTTCGATGTGTACCTGCCCTTCGCCTTGGCACACGTCGCAGCGGCCGCCATCCACGTTGAAGCTGAAGAAGGCCGGACGGTAGCCGCGCATCTTCGCCACATCCACTTCGCTGTACAGCTGCCGGATCTCGTCCCACGCCTTCACGTAGGTGACCGGGTTGCTGCGGCTGCTGCGGCCGATGGGGTTCTGGTCCACCATTTCCACGGCCTGTATGCGGTGGATGTCGCCCTCCAGGGCCTTGTGCTCACCCGGCCGCTCGCTGAAACCTTCGAGCTCGCGCTTGATGGCGGGGTATAGGATGCGCTTCACCAGGGTGGTCTTGCCGCTCCCGCTCACACCTGTGACCACGGTGAGCATGTTCAGCGGGAAGGCCACGTCGATGTCCTTCAGGTTGTGCTCGCGCGCGCCGCGCAGGATCAACTTGTCGCGCACCTGCTTGCGGCGCTCGGGCTGCGGGATCGTTTCGCGGCCGGTGAGGTAGCGCGCGGTGAGGCTGTCGCTGTGCAGCAGATCGGCGTGCGTGCCGGTGAACACCACTTCACCACCATGCGAGCCGGCCATCGGCCCCATGTCGATGATGTGATCCGCCGCCTTCATCACCTCCTCGTCGTGCTCCACCACGATCACCGTGTTGCCGAGGTCGCGCAATTTCTTCAGCACCTCGATCAGGCGCAGGGTATCGCGCGGGTGCAGGCCGATGCTGGGCTCGTCGAGGATGTACATGCTGCCCACCAAGCTGCTGCCCAATGAGGTGGCCAGGTCGATGCGCTGTGTTTCGCCGCCGCTCAGCGTGTTGCTGCGGCGTTCCAGCGTGAGGTAGCCCACGCCCACGTCCACCAAGTAGCCAAGCCGGTTGCGGATCTCTTTCAGCAGCCGGTCCGCTATGCGCTGGTCGGCGTTGTTCAGCTTCAGGTCGCGGAAGAAGGCGGCGCATTGCGCGATGGGCATCCGCGCCAGCTCGGTGATGTCCCTGCCGCCCACCTTCACGTGGCGCGCTTCGGGCCTCAGGCGCGTACCGTTGCACACGGGGCAGGTGGTCTTCCCACGGAAGCGGCTCGCCAGCACGCGGTACTGGATCTTGTAGCTCTTCTCCTCCACGTGTCGGAAGAAGCGGTCGATGCCGTGCAGGCCGCGCGCCCCTTTCCACAGCAGATCATGTTGTTCTTCGGTAAGGTCGCGGATGGCGCGGTGGATCGGGAAATCGTACTGGGCGCTGTCGCGGATGAAATGGCCCTTCCATTCGCTCAGCTTCTCGCCGCGCCACGGTGCCACGGCATCATCGTACACGCTCAGGCTCCTGTCGGGGATCACAAGGCTGGCGTCGATGCCGATCACGTTGCCGTGGCCTTCGCACTTGGGGCAGGCGCCCACCGGGTCGTTGAAGCTGAAGAGCTTCGGCGTGGCTTCCTCGAAGGTGATGCCGTCCATCTCGAACTTATCGCTGAAGCCCATCTGGCGGGGCTTGCCCTTAGCGTCCTCGCCCAGCAGGATCAGTTCACCCTGCCCCTCGAAGAAGCCGCTTTCGGCGCTGTCGGCGGCGCGGCTGTCGTTCTCCTGATCGCCGGGCGTTACCGTAAGGCGGTCCAGCACGAGGAACCATGTGCCGCTCGGCGTCTTCTTCTCGGCCAGCACATCTTCGATGCGATGGACCTCCGTGCCGTCATGCACCCGCGCGTAGCCCTGCTGTTGCAGGATGTCGAAATGCTCCTTCAGCGTGCGGCCGCCCGGAAGCCGCAGCGGTGCCAGCATCAGCACCACGCTTTCTTCGGGGAAGGTGTGCAGCCCGGTCACCACATCGTCCACGGTATCGCGCTTCACCTCCCGCCCTGAAACGGGGGAGATGGTGTGCCCGGCGCGGGCGAAGAGCAGCTTCAGGTGGTCGTACACCTCGGTGCTGGTGCCCACGGTGCTGCGCGGGTTGCTGGTCATCACCTTCTGCTCGATGGCGATGGCCGGGCTTATGCCGATGATGCGGTCCACGTCGGGCTTCTCCAACCGGCCCATGAACTGGCGGGCGTAGCTGCTCAGGCTTTCCACGTAACGGCGCTGGCCTTCAGCGTACAACGTATCGAAGGCGAGGCTGCTTTTCCCGCTCCCGCTAAGGCCGGTCACCACCACCAACTTGCCGCGCGGGATGTCCACGCTCACGTTCTTCAGGTTGTGGACGCGTGCACCCTGCACCCGTATGAAGCCCCCGTGGAGGCTTTTCCGGCTGTTCCCGGCGCCGTTGGTGGCGGCCGCAGCGTGTTCGGTGGGGATAGGGGCAGGCAAAGGCGCGGCGAAATTAGGTATCGGCAGGCCGCAGCCGGTCCGTGGAACACTATCTTTGGGCTGCCAGTGGAAGAATTAACCGGTAGCGCACAATAAGCCCCCCAAGGCAACGTTCCCATCTTCAACTGCGTCCTATCACCATCGGCCACAGGCCCACGTAGCACCAACCCCCCACACGCATAGCACGGACTCTACCCTGACAGCTTTCGATCCGCCCAACAACGGACCAAAAAAGGGAAGACCATGCTATCCAAGGTGCTCAACGACCAGCAGCTCGTACATGCTTATGTGGAAGGCGACGAAAGGGCCTTCGAGCTTTTGCTAAGCCGCCACAAGCGCAAGGTGTGGTCGCACATCTACCTGCTCGTGCGCGACCGGGAACTCACGGAAGACCTCTTTCAGGAGACCTTCATCAAGGTGGTACACCAGCTGAAGGCAGGCCGGTACAACGAGGAGGGCAAATTCCTGCCATGGGTGATGCGCATGGCCCACAACCTCGTGATAGACCATTTCCGCCGGGTGAAGAAGATGCCCATGGTGCGCAGCAACGACGCGCACGACGTGTTCGCCACCATAGCCCAGCCCGGCAAGAACGTGGAGCAGCGCATGGTGAACGTGCAGGTCGACGCCGACGTGCGCAAGCTGATAGACCACCTGCCCGGCGAGCAGCGCGAAGTGGTGCTGATGCGCACCTACCTGAACATGAGCTTCAAGGAGATCGCCGAGCATACCGATGTGAGCATCAACACCGCCCTCGGCCGCATGCGCTACGCCCTCATCAACATGCGGAAGATGATCAAGGAGCATGATATCGCGCTGGAGCGGGCGTAGGGTAGAAGTGCGAAGTGCGAGGGGTGAAGGCTCCGGAAGTTGTAGTTCGCCTTGAAGCCGATCCCCCCAGATCGTTCTCGGTGCGCCCTTTCACACGCGCCCACATCGAACGCCCCTTCTCGGTGCCTTCGGTGCCAGCGCCGGAGACGTATGTGAACGCCGCAGCGGGCGAGGCCGCATGCACCGCTTTCGCGAAGGCGATCGTGGCATCGTGGGTGAACGCGGTGTATCCGGGCTCTTTCATCCCGATGGAACTGATGCCCGCACAGAAGAAGCACACATCGTAACCGTGCAGCCGGTCCGCCACGATATTCAGCGTGAAGCAGTCCTTCACCAACAGCTCCTTCAATTCGGCATGCTGCCGACCGCAGGCCTTCCGCCCCACGACCAGCACTTCCTCCACCGCCGGATGGGCGAAGCATTCGAGCAGCACTCCTTCGCCCACGTAACCCGTGGCACCTGTGATGATGATCCGCTTTCCGATGGTGCCAAGCCACAGCACCGTTACTTCGCCACTGTTACCGCATTGGCGCATCATGCACCACCTTCTGCGCTTCGCCTTCGTGCTGTTCCCACTATCAGTGGGGAACCTGCTCATGGCCTGCACCGCCTTCACCGTCACCCACAACGGCCGCACGTACATCGGCAACAACGAGGATGCGTGGAGCATCAACCCGCAGGTGCGCTTCGAGCAGGGGCGTGATGGCGGCTATGGTGCCATCTACTTCGGCCACTACAACGGCCACCCCTTGCGCGGGATGATCGACCAGCTTGGGATGAACGAGATGGGGCTGGTATACGATGGGCTGCGGATCCTGCATAAGAAGACAGCTCCCACGCCGGGCCTGCGCCAACTGCACTTCAATGAACTGATGCCGCATGTGCTGCGTACCTGTACCACCGTACAGGAGGCCGCTGCCCTGCTGCGCACGTACGATCGCAGCATCACGCCACAGGCCCTGATCTTCATGGCCGACAAGCACGGCGGCTGGCTGATCGTGGAGAACGATACCATCATCGAGGGACATGATCCGTGGTACGCCGTGGGCAACTGGCGCATGGGCTCGTGCAGCGACCCGGCCACGATCCCGATCCCGCGCTTGCAGGAAGGCCGCCAGTTGCTGGCCGCTGGAACAGGCGGCTCGTTGGAGGAGGCGCGCGATGTGCTCGCACGGATGTCGGTGTGCCGGAAGAAACTGGGCGAAGGCACCTTGTTCAGCACCTTGTTCGATCCGGCGGCAGGCAAGGCCCACCTCTACTTCTACCACGACTTCAACGAGGCGGTCACTTTCGACCTGCATGAAGAACTCGCCAAGGGCGATCGCACGATGGACATGGCCTCCTTGTTCGGTACGCGACCGGAGTTCGAGCGGCTGAAGAGGTACATCACACCTTTCCACCAACGGTGGCTGTTCTGGGGCATGCTGGCGCTGGCGGCATTGGCGGGGATCGCCGGGCTGCTTGCGTTGATCGGTCTGGTGCGCGGGATGGCTGCACGGGTGAAGGGCCGGGCCGCACCGTTCGGGATGCCGTTGCTGCTCGGACTCGTCAGCGCGGCGGTGCTGGCATTGACCGGCGTACTGCTGATGCAGGAAGGCGTGTACTACTTCGGGCTGGGCGATGCGGCCCCCATGCTGGCGTGGCTGCCGGTGGTGTTCATCCTGCTGTCCGCTGCACTACTGTATACGACATGGCGTACACGCGGCGAGCGGAAGTGGCCGCTGGTGCTGGGGGCCACGATCACCCTGCCGCTGATCGGGCTGCTGGGCTATTGGGGGATGTGGTGGCCGTGAGCCGAACTCATCGCCTCACAGAAGCCCGGGTCCCTTCAGTTCCTCCTTGAACTTCGCCTTCGCGGCGAACGCACGCAGGCACTTGGGGCACCATGAGTTCCACGTTTCAGGAACCCAAGTACCTCTCCAGCCACGTGCCGCCCAGGGGCATACGGAACCGGGTGCGGAGGTCGCCGAGCGTGGGCACCAGATCGTCGTACACGATGGTGTCGGCGGTGAGCACGCCTTCCTTCAGCAGC
>JAHBUM010000012.1 GCA_019638075.1 Flavobacteriales bacterium
CTCAACTCGGTGGGTCGTGGACGAATCCGCTCGGAACACCGATGAGCGGAGTATTCACTCCTATGGTCGACCCACCGGGTATGTATACGTACACGGTCGCTGGAATGGCCCCGTGCGCGAATGCCACCTCCACATTGGTGATCATGGTGCATGCAGCCCCGAACGCAGGAACGAGCGGCACGGCCACTTTCTGCCCAGCGGATGCGCCGTTCTCATTGTCGGCACATCTCGGCGGTAGCCCTGCCGCTGGTGGGACATGGACATATGTTGGCGGACCTCATTCCGGGATATTCGTTCCGGGAGCGGATGTGCCGGGCGTGTACACATACACTGTGCCCGGCGTGGCTCCCTGTGCCATGGCTACGGCCACCGTTGCGGTGACCCAAGGCACGTGCGTCACCGGCCCCGGTCCGTTGAACATGCTGCTGGCCCCCCTGCCCGGATCGCAGCCGCAGGAACAATAGGCTGATCAGATCCGCTCCAGCGCCTGCCGCAGATCCGCGATCAGCAGCTTTGGATCCTCCAAGCCGATGTACAGCCGCACCATGGTGAACGGCAGGTCGGTGTAGTAGCCGCTCGGTCCCTTCAGCGCGCACACGGGCCATTGCAGGCTTTCGTAGCCGCCCCAGCTCACGGCCATCAGGAAACGCTTCAGCCCATCGCAGAAGCGTTCCACGGCGGCCTCGTCCGGTGCATCCAGTTCGATGGTCATCAACCCGGCCACGCGGCGCATCTGCTGCATGGCGAGCGCGTGTTGCGGATGCGAGGCCAGCCCCGGCCAGTACACGCGCCTGATCCGCGGATGGCCTTCGAGGAAGCGGGCCACGTGTTCCGCACTGTCGGCGCTGCGGTGTACGCGCAGTTCCAGTGTTCGCAGGCCGCGCATCAACAGCCACGCATCGTGCGGCGAAGGCACGGCACCGAGCGTCATGAACTCCCTGCTCATCACCTGCCGGATGTGGTCGCGGCTTCCGGCCAGCACACCGGCCACCACATCGCTGTGACCGTTCAGGTACTTCGTTGCGCTGTGGGCCACGAGGTCCATGCCAAGGTCGATGGGGTTCTGGAACAGCGGGCTGCTGTAGCTGTTGTCGCAGAGCGTGATGATGTTGTGTGCTTTTGCGATCGCGGCAACGGCCTTCAGGTCCTGTAGCTCGAAGGTGAGCGAGTTGGGGCTTTCGGTGATGAAGAAGGTGGTGTTCGGCCGGATGGCGCGGCGGAAGTTCTCCGCATCGGTGCCATCCACGAAGGTGTGGCCCACGTTGAACCGATCAAGCAGTTCAACAAGCAGCTTCTTCGTCCAACTGTATGGCTTATGCACGCATACGATGTGATCGCCGGCCTTCACGAGGCTCATCACCGCCGCAGCGATCGCCGCGCTGCCACTGCTGAACACCAGTGCATCTTCGGCATGTTCCAGCGCCGCGATCTTCGCGCGCAGCATGCCCACCGTGGGGTTGAAGCCGCGCGTGTACAAGGGTCGCTCCATTTCCTGCTGCACGGTGGCGCGCATGGCCGCGACCGTGGGATAGGTGAAGTTTCCGCTCTGCACGATGGGTGGCACCACGGCATCGAAGCCTTGCGGTCGCTCTTCGCCGAGGTGGTTCAGGATGTGGGAGAGGTCGTTGGTCATGGGTTGCGTTGGAAGAAGACAAAGCCGTTCTTCCGGGCGACTTCCTTCAAGGTGGGTATCGCGCTCACCTCATCCGCGCTCGTGATCTTGCACACCACGTACACCGGCCGGTCGATGTCGCCGTGCAGGAGCCATCGCTCGTCGTGCGCGCGTGCATCGGTCACAGGCGGTTTGCGCGTGTAGAAGAGGTGCGCGTAGCTCTTGTAGCCCTTGGTGATCACGTAGCAGTCCTCGCCCTGCCGCGCCTCGAAGAACTCCACGGCCGCGCGCTGCGAATAGCCTTCTATGCGGTTGATGAAGAAGTAGAGCGTGGTGGTGATGAACAATGCGGTTCCGCTGAACAGCACGATCACGCTTTGCCGCATGCGTAAGCGACCGTGCAGCACGTGGGCCGCGATCAGCACGGCAAGCAGCAGCAGCCCCGCCACGGAATCCGCGCCCGTCCACGTGACGGCGGCATCGAGGTTGGCCTGCGCGAAGGGATCCTGCGCGAACAGCGGCTTGAGCATCGCTATGCGCATGCCGATGAAGGGCGTGGCGATGAACAGCACGGCGATGATGGTGCCGATGATGCCCACCACGAAGCGCGACCAGCCAAAGCCTTCCTGCTTCCGCCAGATGCGCTCCAACTGCAACGCGGCGAGGTAGGTGAGCGGGAAGTAGCACAAACTGCTGTAGTGTACGATCTTGGTCTTCACGAGGCTGAAGAGAACGAGCACCACCCAGAAGAGGATCACCATCCAGCGGCGATGCTCGTTCTGCAACGGCTCTTCGCTGCGTGTGGGGCGCAACAGCTCCTGCAATGCGAAGGCCGATGCCGGGAAGCAGCCGAGCAGCAGCACCACGAAGTGATAGCCGAAGAAGCCACCGTGCCCGGCATCTTCGGTGGTGAGCATGGCCACCTGCCGCCAGAAGAACCCGGTGATGAATTCAGGCCCATTGTGGATCAGGTCGATCATGGCCCATGAGCCGATGGTGATGAGGAACACGCCTGCTGCGAGGCCGATGTTCTTCACGCTGGCCACACGGGTGAAGCGCGACCGGATCCAGAACACCACGGCCGTAAGCGCGGGGATCAGCACACCGACGGGTCCTTTCGTCATCACCGCAAGGCCGAGGTAGAGGCCGGTGAGCATGGCATATCTGCGCGTATGTCCAGTGGCTGGCGGTCGTTCTTCGCGCACTGCACTGATCATGGCATCGACCCCGAGGAAGATGAACAGGTTGAACCACGGATCGATGATGCCGCTGCGGAAGTAGAGGTGGGGCAGGATGGAGCCGATGTAGGCCAATGCCCACAGCGCACCGAACAGAGTGCCCCGCAACCGTGAGCCGATGCGGAAGAGGACGAGCAGCGTGATGGCACCACAGACAGCGTTGGGGAGACGTGCCGCGAACTCACCCACACCGAACGCCTTCATGGAGAGCGCCTGCATCCAGATGAAGAGCGGCGGTTTCTCGTGGAAGGGCAGATAGTCGATGCGCGGCTGTGCCCAGTTGCCTGTGACGATCATCTCCCGCGCGATCTCGGCGAAGTTGATCTCGTCCCAATCGAACAGATGCACAGCGCCGAGACCGGGCACGAACAGCAGCGCGGCTGCGATCAGAAGGATCAGTTGGATGCGCCCTTTTGAAGGCATGGGCCGAAGGTAGGGGGGAGGCAGGAGTAGTCGGCAGTCAGCAGCAGGCAGTCGGCAGCAGGCAGTCGGCAGCAGTTCAAGACCGTCCGTTGCCGTGCCTCGTTGGTGATGATGCCCAAGAGGGCCACGGCAACGGACGTAGGTGAAGAACTGCCGACTGCCGACTGCCTACTGCCTACTGCCTACTGAATTCTTCGTTCCCAGCAATTCCCACCCCACCAGCCCGGTGCGTGCGAGGAAATAGCGGAAGCTCACACCCAGTACGCCCAGCCCGTAGGTCATGCTGCGGCTGAAGTTGATGCTGCTGGCCTCCTCGAAGTACTTCGTTGGGCAGGTGATCTCGGCGATGTCGTAGCCTTTCCAGCACACCTGCGCGATGATCTGGTTGTCGAACACGAAGTCATCCGACAGCCTGTTGTAGTCCACATTGCGCAGCACTTCGCCCGAGTAGGCCCGGTAGCCGGTGTGGTATTCGCTCAGCTTCTGGCCCATCAGGAGGTTCTGGGTGAGCGTGAGCATGCGGTTGAAGATGTACTTGTACATCGGCATGCCGCCCTTCAGCGCGCCGCCGCCAAGGATGCGCGATCCGAAGACCACCGGGTACACATCGTTGCCGATCAGCGCGATCATGCTCGCCAGCAGTTTCGGGGTGTACTGGTAGTCGGGGTGCAGCATCACCACGATGTCACCGCCCAGTTCCAGCGCCTTGTCGTAGCAGCTCTTCTGGTTGCCGCCGTACCCCCGGTTCTTCTGGTGTGTGACGATATGCCGGATGCCGATCCGCCGCGCCACCTCCACGGTATCATCGGGGCTCTTGTCATCCACGAGCACCACTTCGTCCACGATGTCGAAGGGGATCTCGTCGTAGGTCTGCTTCAGCGTGAGCGCAGCCCGGTATGCAGGGAGCACCACGACGACCTTCTTGCCGTTGTACATGGGCCGAAGATAGGAGGGAGGTTCTATGGGATAGTGGCGGGTAGGCAAGTAGTGAGTGGCGAGTCTGTCGGCTCCTCGGCTTCGCTCGGAGCGACAGCCGGCAGACTCGCCACTCGCCCACTCGCCACTCGTTATTCACCACTACCCCGCAGATGCCTGCCCCCCCCCTTCCGCTCCAGACCGGCTCACAGGTACCGAACTGCCGACGGACGAAGTACTTTTGTAACCTCTTCGCTGTTCAAGCGTCATACGTCAAACCGCACAGGGCCATGAACGCACGCCACCTTTTGCCATTGCTCGCTGCCACGTTGTTCGCATGCACTGGAAATGTACCGGAGCCAGTCGCCAAGGCATCGGCCGTTGCGATCGAGCGCACGGTGGAGGAAGTGACCGGGGCCGTTCCCGCCACCTTCGCCGATCTGAGCATCGACGGCATGAGCTGTGAGATGATGTGCGGCGGCTCCATCAAGAAGGCGCTGGCGAAGCTTCCCGGCGTGAACTCCACGGAGATCAAGTTCATCGAAGGGGATGAACGGGACCATGCCGTGGTGAATTACGATGCCACCAAGGTGAGCGATGCCGAGATGATCGACGCGATCCAAAGCCTTTATGACGGCCAGTACAAGGTGGTGGCTGTGAAGATCACCAAACAGGTGCCTGCTGCCGGTGGCCCCAGCGCAAGCGGGAACAAGGCCGAGGAGAGCAAGCCCGTGAACGTGATCAACCCGGCGGCCGTGGTAGTGCCCGGCATCCTGTCGTTGCTCTCGCACGTGCTGCGCCTCTGAGCCGCCTGCGCGCCGACCTTTCGGCCCATACCTCTTCCGTCCCCTCCTGCGCGGTAGCTTCGCGCCGCGAATGGAGCACTTTGAACGCCGCAGGCTCAAACCCGTGGTCGCATGGCTGATAACGGGCTGTGTGATGATCGCCTTCATGGTGGTGATCGGTGGCGTTACGCGGCTTACTGGCAGCGGCCTCAGCATCACGGTGTGGGACCCGATCATGGGGGCCATACCGCCGCTCAACGAAACCGATTGGAACAAGGCTTTCGACCAGTACAAGGCTATTCCCGAATACACGCTGAAGAACCAGCACATGGACCTTGCCGGGTTCAAGCGCATCTTCTTCTGGGAATTCCTGCACCGCAACTGGGGCCGCCTCATGGGACTGGTGTTCGCCATCCCGTTCTTCATCTTCTGGCGGAAGGGGTTGCTGAAGGGCTGGCTGATGAAGCGTTGCTGGGCCATCCTCATCGGCGGCGGGCTGGTGGGCGCGCTCGGCTGGTTCATGGTGGCCAGTGGCTTGGAGAAGAACCCCGATGTGAGCCATTACCGCCTCGCGATCCACCTGTGCGCGGCGTTCTCGGTGTTCGCACTGGTGCTGTGGACCGTGTTCGACATCCGCGACGGGCATGCGGTGTTCCGTTCCAATGGCTCGGGTGAAGGGCGTTGGGCACGGTGGCTGCTGGCGCTGCTGTTCGTGCAGATCGTGTGGGGCGCGTTCACGGCAGGGCTGGATGCAGGGCGCATATACAACACATGGCCGCTGATGAACGGCGAGTTCATGCCGGAGAACGTGCATGCCTTCGGCGATCTGGTCACGGACCTTTCCGAGCACCGCGATGGCGTGCAGTTCGTACACCGCAACATGGCTTGGCTGGTGGCGCTGGGCTTCATCCTCTTCGCGCTGAAGTTCCGCCGCGAGGCTTCCATGGAAGTGGTCTGGTTCCCGCTGCTGCTGGCCGTGGTGCTGCAGTTCGTGCTCGGCGTCATCACCGTTCTCACACAGGTGGACCTGCTTGCTGGTGTGCTTCACCAGCAGGGAGCGCTCGTGCTGCTTGCCGTCCTCTTGAAAGCCCTGCACCGCACCGGCCAGCGCGTCAACGCCAGCGTAGCGTAGCCAGCATGTGGCGAAGGTCCTCGCGCAGACGGGCGGTCACCGGAGCGAGCGAATCGGCGTTGGGCCGGTTGTCGAAGTAGAGCGAACCGTACATGAAGTTCTTCGTGCTGTCCGTCACGTAGAACACGAACGGGCTGGCCACATCGCCTTCGATGTCGAACATGGTGCCGAAGACGCGCGTGCTGTCGTTCATGATCCGCTCGCTGCGGATCTTCGCAGCCTTCGCCTGATGCGTGCTCTTGAAAGTGTGCGCGTCCTCGATCAGGTCCTGTAGATCGCCATCCACCGGCGACCATGTGAGGTGGGCCGTGGCGCGCTGGCCCTTGAAGCGGATGTCGAACCAGCGGGCGTGGTCCTTCGTGCTGCGGATGCCGACCCTGCCATACGCAGGTACTTCGGCGCTGAAGGTGGCGCTGTCCGTCCACGTCCGGTACGCCTGCTCGGGTAGGTCGATGCGGAAATAGCCGCGCGGCTTGGGCACGGGGTCCTCGGAACAGGCTGCGAAGAGCAGCACCGGCAGGAGCAGAAGGTCAATGCGTCGTTTCATCACGTACGATCACTTTCACGCGTCGGATGCGCTTGTTGTCCGAGGCTTCCACCACGAAACTGTAGTTGTGCAGCTCTACGCGATCACCCTTCTTGGGTATGCGCCCGGTGAGCTCGAGCACGAAGCCGCCGAGCGTGCCGCTGTCGCCCTTGTGCTCCTCGAACAGCTTGCCGTCGATGCCCATCACGCGGTAAAGATCGGTAAGCGCGGTCTTGCCCTCGAACACCCACGTGTGATCGTCCAGCTTGCTGTAGAAGAGGTTCTCATCATCGTACTCGTCGGTGATGTCGCCCACGATCTCCTCGATCACATCCTCCATGGTGATGATGCCGCTCACGCCGCCGTACTCGTCCACCACCACCGCGAGGTGTACCTTCTCGTTCTGGAACTCCTTCAACAGATCGTCCAGCTTCTTGCTCTCGGGTACGAAGTAGGGTTCGCGCAGGAGGGCATGCCAGTCATGGTCGGCCTTGTTCAGGTGCGGCAGCACGTCCTTGATGTACAGTACGCCGATCACGCGGTCCGGCGTTCCCTCGTACACCGGCACGCGCGAGAAGCCCGAATCCACGATGGCCGCGATCAGCTCTTGGAAGGAGATCCCCTTGTCGAAGGCGACCATTTCCGTGCGCGGCCGCATCACCTGTCGCACCTCGATGTTGCCGAACTTGACGATGCCGCGCAGGATGCGTTGCTCTTCGGCCGTGGTGCTCGCGTCCTTGGTGATGTCCAGCGCATGGCCGAGCGAATCCACCGAGATGTTCTGCGCGCTCCGTTTCTGGAACCGTTTCTCGATGAACTTGGTGCTGCGCACGAGCGTTTCGCTCACCGGCCAGAAAAGCCAGCGCAACGAGAGCAACGGCCCGCTCATCAACTGCGCCACACGAACCGGATCCGAAGTGGCGTACACCTTGGGCAATACTTCGCTGATCAGCACGATCACGAAGGCCACCACCAACACCTGCACGGCCACCACCGCGTATGCCGGAAGCCCCTGTGGCATGATGAGGTCGCGCACCACCACCGCGCTCAGGATCACCGTGCCCATGTTCACCAGATTGCTGGTGATGAGGATGGTGGCCAGCAGGCGCCTCGGTTTGGCAAGAAGGTCCATCACGCGCCGCCCCCAGCTTCCGCCGCGCTCCTGCACATCGCGCAGTTGCGTGGGCGAAAGCGCGAACAATGCCACCTCGCTGGCCGACATGGCTGCGGAGATCACGAGCAACAGCCCGATCACGCAAAGCACCGCGATGGTGCCAGGCTGCATGCTCAACGGAAGAAGTGCCGCTGCGAGGGGTATCGGCGGAGGCTCCACTTAGAACGGCAGATCGTCCATGTCGTCGCCCGCCGGAGCACTGGTGTTGCCCGCATGCGCTGGCTGGTCGGCCTGCGTGGCTGGTTGGTGCGCGGGAGTTGCGGCGCGTGGTGCGCCGCCCTCGCCGCCGCCCGCGCGGTCCAGCATGGTCATCTCATCGGCCACGATCTCCGTGGTGTAGCGCGTGTTGTTGTCCTTGTCCTGCCACTGGCGGGTGCGCAATTTGCCTTCCACGTACACCTTGCTGCCCTTGCGCAGGTACTTCTCGGTGATCTCGGCCAGCCCGCGCCACGCCACCACGTTGTGCCACTCGGTCTGCTCGCGGCGTTCGCCGGTCTGGCGGTCCTTGTAGGTCTCGGTGGTCGCAAGGCGGAAGTTCGCCACGCTGGCACCGTTCTGTAGATGACGCACTTCGGGATCGGCGCCGAGGTTGCCGATCAGGATCACTTTGTTCACTCCGGCCATGACGGGAAATTCGGAATTGGATGGACGGCCAAGATAGCACCGGCGGGCGGTCTTTCCAACGGGATCTTTTCAACTGTCAGTTCCCGGCTATGGCCCGAAGTAGCGTTTCAATGGTCGTTGGCGCATTACCTGTCCCGTGCAGCGGGATGACGCACACGATGCACCACGACATGGGAAGCCCTACTACGCACGCCCCACCTCCAAGTACCTCTCCATCAACCTCGGCACCGCATACCCATCCAGCTCCTTCACGCTCACCTTGATCCATTCCTTCGGCACCTTGAAGCCCTTCGGTGGCTGCACTTCCCAGAACAGCGCGTGTATCACCTGATGGCTCAACACATGCTTCACCGGGTCGTGCTTCTTCACGATCACCCAGCCGGGGCCGAACCGTTCCTCCAACAATGCCGCGAGCCGCTTCGGGGTGGCGGCTTTGTCACTTTCGATCAGCGGAAGCTCGTACAGGCCGTGCCAGATGTCCTTGCCGGTGCGCTTCTGAAGGTACAGGCTGCCCTTCGCGCCGATGTGCAGGTAGTTGAAATGCCGCTCGCGCACCTTCGTTCTTCCGGCCTTCACCGGTAGCCCGGCGATGCGGCCTTCCTTGCGGGCGATGCAACGTGCCGCCACCGGGCATTGGCCGCAACGTGGGTCCTTCGGTGTGCATACGATGGCCCCCAGTTCCATCACGGCTTGGTTGTGGTCGCCGGGATGGGTGTGGTCCATCAGCGCAGCGGCCAGTCCCCTGAACTCCTTCCGCCCGGCGGTGCTGTCGATGGGAGTGGCGATGCCGAAGACCCGCGCCAGCACCCGGTACACGTTGCCATCCACCACGGGTTCCACCAAGCCGAAGGCGATGGAGCCGATGGCCGCCGCCGTGTAATCGCCCACACCCTTCAGCCCGCGCAATGCCTCGAAGCTGGCCGGGAATTCGCCGCCGTGCTGCTCCACCACCTGCCGGGCCGCCGTGCGCAGGTTGCGTGCCCGGCTGTAATAACCCAAGCCTTGCCACAGGCGAAGGATCTTATCTTCAGGCGCTTCGGCCAACTCCTTCACCGTGGGGTACCGCTGCACGAAGCGGTGCCAGTAGGCCATGCCCTGATCCACGCGGGTTTGCTGCAGGATCACCTCGCTCAACCAGATCGGGTAGGGGTCGCGCTGGTCCCGCCATGGCAGCGGACGCTTGTGCTCCCGGTACCAAGGGAGTAATGCCCTACTGAACCAAGCCGTTGACATACAGGCGCAAAGATCGGTTGCGCGATCCACTTGAAAGGCTATCTTTGCCGCCCCAAACCGAAGAGGGTAATGACGAAGGCAGAGTTGGTCAGCATCATCTCCAAGCGCACGGGCGTGGAACGTCAGGTCGTGCTCACGACCGTGGAAGCGTTCATGGAGGAAGTGAAGAACAGCTTGGAGAAGGGTGAGAACGTACACCTTCGTGGTTTCGGGAGCTTCGTGGTGAAGCGCAGGGCGCAGAAGACCGGAAGGATCCTCGCCCAGAACACCACCATCATCATACCGGCGCACGATGTGCCGGCGTTCAAGCCTGCCGACACCTTCGTCGACAAGGTGAAGAACCGTCCCGCTACCGGCGGGCAGCAGTGATGGGCTTGAAGAAGCCTCAGTTGCTGGCCCTCGTGGGCGCGTTGGTGGTGATCGTTCTTTTGTTGATGGCGCCCCGGACACCAGTCGGGAAGCAAGCCGCGAAGGTCCACCCGATGGACCCCGGCCAAGCGAAGACCCAGGAGGCCATCGCCTTGGTCAACGGCCCGGACCCCATGCGCGGCATCCTGATGTTGCGCGAGGTGCTGGAAGAGGATCCCGACAATGTGGAGGCACATTGGCACCTCGGGCTCTTCTCCATCCAAAGCGGTCAGTACGACAAGGCTTTGGCCCGCTTCCAGAAGGTGTTGGAACTCGACTCGGTGAATTTCCCCGATGCGTGGTTCTACCTCGGGCGCACCTACGCGACGCTGGACAGCAATGCCCAAGCGATCGCGAGTTTCAAGAAGTACAGAACACTGACTCAGGACACGGCCATCCTTAACGGGGTGGATCGCTTCCTGATCGAATTGGAGAACGTTAAATAAGGAGCACCATGCCCTGCGGAAAGAAGAGGAAGCGTCACAAGATGGCCACGCACAAACGCAAGAAGCGTTTGCGGAAGAACCGTCACAAGAAGAAGAACCGGTAGGTCCTTCTGAACGTGCAACGGCGTGGGCTTGGGAGCAATGGCTCCCGGCCCGTGCGCTCGTTCGCAGGGTAACATGCTGTTGCCCCGCTTCCACATAGCCCAAGTTCCGAAGTGAACATCGATCTCATCATCCGCTCCGGCGAAGGTGAAGTGGCGCTTGCCCTGATGAAGGACAAGGTGCTCGCTGAACTGCACCGCGAAAAGACCGAACGCGGCTTCGCCGTGGGCGACGTGTACCTCGCCAAGGTGCGCAAGGTGGCCCCCGGCCTCAACGCCGCCTTCGTGGACGTGGGGCACGAGAAAGATGCCTTCCTGCACTACTTCGACCTCGGCCCGCAGTACCGCAACTCGTTCAAATTCGCCAAAGGCGCTGTGAGCGGCACGGTGCAGGCCAGCTTGCTCAACGACTGGAAGCTCGATGCCGACATCCCCAAGGAAGGCAAATTGGGCGATGTGCTGAGCGCCAGCCAGAGCATCCTCGTCCAGATCGCGAAAGAGCCGATCAGCACGAAAGGTCCGCGCCTTACCGCCGAGGTAACGCTGGCCGGGCGCTACATGGTGTTGGTGCCCTTCATCAACAAGACCAGCATCTCGTCGCGCATCACCGACGAGACCGAGCGCAAGCGGCTGAAGGAACTGATGGTGGCCATCAAGCCGAAGAACTTCGGCGTCATCATCCGCACCAACGCCGAGGGCAAGCGCACCGAGGATCTGGAGAACGACCTGAAGACATTGCTGCAGCGCTGGGACACCATGTTCCGCAACCTGCGTAACGCACAGGCCCCGAAGAAAGTGCTGGGCGAGATCGACCGCACCAGCGCCGTGCTGCGCGACGTGCTCAACAAGAACTTCACGAGCATCCACGTGGATGATGAGCTCCTTGCCGAGGAGATCTACCAGACGCTGGAGAAGACCGCCCCCGAGAAGAAGGGCATCGTGAAGCACTACAAGGGCAAGCTCGACATCTTCGACAACTTCGGGGTCAACAAGCAGATCAAGCAGGCCTTCGGCAAACAGGTCATGCTGCAGAGCGGCGCCTACCTGATCATCGAGAAGACGGAGGCCATGCACGTGATCGACGTGAACAGCGGCAGCCGCAAGGGTGGCAATCAGGAGCAGGAGAAGAACGCGCTGGACATCAACGTGGAGGCCGCCCGCGAGATCGCCCGCCTGCTGCGCCTGCGCGACATGGGCGGCATCATCTGCATCGACTTCATCGACCTCTACGAGCCCGAGAACCGCCGCACCCTGCACAAGGCATTGAAGGATGCCATGGAGGATGACAAGGCCAAGCACAACGTGTTGCCGCCCTCACGCTTCGGTGTCATCGAGCTCACGCGCCAACGCGTGCGCCCGGAAACGGAGATCGACACCAGCGAGAGCTGCCCCACGTGCAACGGCACCGGCGAAGTGAGCGCCCCCGTACTGATCGTGGACGAGATCGAGAACGCCCTCAACTACCTCCACGGCGAGAAGCAGATGAACGGCCTCACGCTGAGCGTTCACCCCTTCCTCGCCGCCTACTTCACCAAGGGTTTCCCCAGCATCCAGCACAAGTGGTGGTGGCGCTGGAAGAAATGGGTGAAGGTGAAGGGCGAAGGCTCGCACCAATACCTGGATTTCACCGTGCAGGATGGCGCGGGGAACGAGGTGCCGCTGTAGTTCCGGAACTTCTTGGTCGTAGGTTGGTGTTCTTCCGATGCTGAAGAAACCGTCAACGAGCGGATCGCTCCCCAAAGCTCGCAACTACTGCGCCCGTCAGGAGCGTTGCCAGCAGGAGGTGCGCGACAAGCTCTACGCATGGGAGATCCCGGCCAAGGAGATCGAACCCATCATCAGCCAGCTTATCAGCGAAGGCTTCCTCAACGAGGCGCGCTTCGCGGAGCATTACGCGGTGAGCAAGTCGCGGCAGAAGGGTTGGGGGCCGCGTAGGATCGAGGCGGCGCTGAAGCAGAAACAGGTGAGCGGGCCGTGTATCCGCGAAGCACTGAAAGCCATCGACCAGCAGGAGCAGCAGGAACGGCTGAAGAAGCTCGTGACCAAACGCTGGGAGAAGGAACCGGCCCATCCCCTGAAGCGGCAGAAGGTGATGGCGTACTTCCTGCGAAGGGGCTTCGATGCCGATGCGGTACGGAAGGCGTTGGGAGGGTAGTTGTCAGTTCTCAGGCTCCTTGGTAGCAGCATGGCGGGCAACGCGCCAACGCATCAGGTCGTGACACTGACAACCGACACCTGAGAACTGACAACTGCCACCTGAGAACCGTGCCCCCCGCCTACTTTTGCGGCCCCGATGCCATGGCTTCGGCGACCGCAGCATGATCACCATCGAGAAGATCGACGACCTCAATGAACGGCTGGAAGCCCTCAAGGGCTATCTGGACATCGAGGAGAAGCGCGGTCGCATCCAAGAGGAGGAGAAGTACACGCTGGACCCCGAGTTCTGGAACGACCAGAAGAAGGCCCAGCAGGTGATGCACCGCATCCGCGAGCTGAAGCGCTGGGTGGGCCTCTACGAGGACGTGAAGCGCGAGCTGGACGACCTCGGCGTGATGTTCGAGTTCTGGAAGGCGAAGGAGGTGAGCGAAGAGGAACTGGAAGGTCAGTTCAAGAAAGCCACCGATGCGCTGGAGGAGCTCGAGTTCAAGAACATGCTCAGCGCGGAAGAGGATCCGTTGAGCGCGGTGGTGCAGATCACCGCCGGGGCGGGCGGCACCGAAAGCTGCGACTGGGCCGGGATGCTGCTGCGCATGTATCAGATGTGGGCGCGCAAGAACGGCTACGAGGCGCGCACACTGGACTATCAGGACGGAGAAGGTGCGGGTATCAAGCAGGCCACCTTGGAGGTGGATGGCGAGTTCGCGTTCGGCATGCTGAAGGGTGAGAACGGTGTACACCGCTTGGTGCGCATCAGCCCCTTCGACAGCAACGCGCGCCGCCACACGAGTTTCGTGAGCGTGTACGTGTTCCCGCTCGTGGACGAGAGCATCGAGATCGAGATCAACCCGGCGGACATCACGTGGGACACCTTCCGTAGTGGTGGCGCGGGTGGGCAGAACGTGAACAAGGTGGAGACCGGTGTGCGCCTGCGCCACGCACCCACGGGCATCATCATCGAGAACACCGAGACCCGCAGCCAGCTCGATAACAAGACCAAGGCGCTGCAACTGCTGAAGAGCCAGCTGTACGAGGCCGAGCTGGAGAAGCGCCGCAGCAAGCGCAGCGAGATCGAGGCGGGCAAGAAGAAGATCGAGTGGGGCAGCCAGATCCGCAACTACGTGCTGCAACCCTACAAGCTGGTGAAGGACGTGCGCACCGAGCACGAGACCAGCAGCGTGGACGATGTGCTGAACGGCGAGATCACCGAATTCCTGAAAGCCTACCTGATGCAGCAGGGGCAGAGCCAGAAGGTGTGATGATCGTTTTGACTGCACAGGAACATTGAAAAGAGCACCTGTACCGTCGATCCCATCGGGTCGACCTAACGAGAATACCATGGAATACCGCATCGAGAAAGACACCATGGGCGAGGTGAAAGTCCCCGCCGACAAGTACTGGGGCGCACAGACCGAGCGCAGCCGTAACAACTTCAAGATCGGTGCGCCGGGCAGCATGCCGCGCGAGATCGTGCATGCCTTCGCCTACCTGAAGAAGGCGGCGGCATTGACCAATCTTGAACTGGGCAAATTGTCGCAGGAGAAGAGCGACCTGATCGGCCGCGTGTGCGACGAGATCCTCACCGGTGCGCTGGACGACCAGTTCCCCTTGGTGATCTGGCAGACCGGCAGCGGCACGCAGAGCAACATGAACGTGAACGAGGTGGTGGCCTACCGCGCGCACGTGCTCAACGGCGGCAAGCTCACCGATGAGCAGAAGGTGCTGAACCCGAACGACGATGTGAACAAGAGCCAGAGCAGCAACGACACCTTCCCCACGGCCATGCACATCGCGGCGTACAAGCTCACGGTGGAGGTGACCATTCCGGGTGTGAAGAAGCTGCGCGACACGCTGGCGAAGAAGTCCGAAGCGTTCAAGGACGTGGTGAAGACCGGCCGCACGCACTTCATGGACGCCACGCCACTGACGCTGGGTCAGGAGTTCAGCGGCTACGTGCAGCAACTGGACAATGGCCTGCGCAGCGTACACAACGTGCTGGAGATGGTGCGCGAACTGGCGCTGGGCGGCACCGCCGTGGGCACCGGCCTCAACGCGCCCAAGGGCTACAGCGTGCTGGTGGCGAAGAAGATCGCCGACCTCACCGGCCTGCCGTTCGTTACCGCGCCCAACAAGTTCGAGGCACTGGCCGCGCACGATGCCATGGTGGAGTTGAGCGGCGCACTGAAGCGCCTCGCCGTCTCACTGATGAAGATCGGCAACGACATCCGCATGCTCAGCAGCGGCCCCCGCAGCGGCATCGGCGAGATCGTGATCCCCGACAACGAGCCCGGCAGCAGCATCATGCCCGGCAAGGTGAACCCAACCCAGCCCGAGGCACTTACCATGGTGTGCGCACAGGTGATCGGCAACGATGTGGCCGTGAGCGTGGGTGGAATGCAGGGCCACTTCGAGCTGAACGTGTTCAAGCCGCTGATCGCCGCCAACGTGCTGCAGAGCGCCCGCCTGATCGGCGATGCCTGCGTGAGCTTCAACGACAAGTGTGCCGAGGGCATCGAGCCGAACCGCCCGATCATCCAGCGCCACTTGGAGAACTCGCTGATGCTCGTCACGAGCCTGAACACGCACATCGGCTACTACAAGGCCGCCGAGATCGCCAAGAAGGCGCACAAGGAGGGCTCCACGTTGAAAGAAGCCGCGCTGGCCTTGGGCTACGTGAGCGCCGAGGATTTCGACAAGTGGGTGGACCCGGCGAAGATGTGCGGGGAGGGGTGAGGCGCAACGTACATGAACGAAGAAGCCCGGTGATAAGCCGGGCTTCTTCGTTGGGACTGTTATCGTCAGAGCACTTTCAGCAATTCCGCGCCGAAGTGCTCCACCTGATAGCGCCGGAGGCCCGGTAGTGCGGCCAATGCCGTCAGGTCACCGGGCAATGTCCGCGCGATCTCCATCAACAGTTGGTTGGCTGCCACGATGCCGGGCCGCAGGTCGAACTCCCGTGTCAGGTCATCGCGCTTCGCCTTCAGCCGCTTCAGCCGCTCCTCGTAGTCGTCGTCGCGGTCCCAGCGCTTGGGGCGCTCCAGCCGGGGCCACTGGTCCTTGGGAAGGCTCTGCCCCTTCTTCACGGCGGCGAGGATGCGCTGCCCATGTTTCCCCACTTGGCGTTCGCTCACGCCTTTGCGCGACGCGATGTCCTGCACGGATGCGGGCGGATCCGTGGCGAGGGAGAGCAGCACGTCGTTACCGAGGATCATGAAGGGGGCGCGGTCCTGCTGCGCGGCGATGCCTTCGCGCCACGCATGCACTTCGCGCAGGATGGCCAGCTGGGGCGGTTTCAGCATCTTGGCGCCTTTCATGCGCAGGAAGGGTGGTTCCTCGTTCACCGGAAGATTGAACGGCGCATCGGTGAGCAGGCCGAACTCTTCTTCGGCCCATGTCCAGCGGCTCTTCTCCTTCAGCTTCTTCTCGAGGATGTCGCGCAGCGCGATCAGGTGCGAGGTATCGCCCGCTGCGTAATCCAGCATGTCCTTCGGCAGCGGGCGTCTGCTCCAATCCGCCTTCTGGAACTTCTTGTTCACTTGGATGCCTTGGTACCTGCCCAGCAGCGCGGCAAGGCCGATCTCCGGCTCGTTCAGCAACTCCGCTGCCACGAGCGTATCGAACACGTTCTCCACCCGTATGCCGTGGTGGCGCGCGAGGATCCGCAGGTCGTAATCCGCATCGTGGATCACCACCTCCATGCCGGTCTGGGCGAGGAGTGCCCCGAGCGAGGCAAGGTCCTTCACGCTCAACGGGTCTATCAGGAAGGTGTGTTCGCGGGTGCTGATCTGGATCAGGCATACGTTCTCGCGGTAACGGTGGAAGCTGGAGGCTTCGGTGTCCAAGGCGATCACGTGCTCCTGTGCGAGGCGTGCCACACAGGCGTCCAGTGCCGGTGCGGTGGTGATGAGTTCGTAGGCGGCCACGTCAGTGAGAGGGGATGAGAGGGGGCTCCGGGACCTTTCGGGCGATGGCGCAAGGTAGTAGGTGCCATGCCGCCGCATCGGGCCACGGATGGCGCTTTTTCCACGCCCCCGGTTTACCCGTTGGCTACCAGTTGGTTCCGGCCGATGATGGGCCCCGTGGGTGGGCGCTCAGACGTACCGTGTGCCGCTCTCCGCCGTCAGATCCTGTACGAACCGCTTGATCTGCTGCTCGTCCTGTTTGCGGCAGACCAGCAGCGCATCCTTGGTGCTCACCACGATGTAGTCTTCCAGGCCTTGCAGTACCATCAGCCGGTCGTCGTGGGCATGTACCACGTTGCGGGCGCAATCGTACAGCTTGATGGCGTTCCCGATGCCGGCGTTCCCTTCGGCATCCTTCGGCAGGTGGGTGTACAGGCTGCCCCATGTGCCCAGATCGCTCCATCCGAAATCGCTCACCACGGTGTACACGTTCGCCGCCTTCTCCATGATGCCGTAGTCGATGCTGACGTTCTCACAGGAGTCGTAGATGGAGGTGATGAAGGCGCTCTCGGCCGGTGTGCCGTAGCTCGCTTCGCCCGCGCTGAAGCGTTCCTCCATGGCCGGAAGGTGTTCGCGGTACGCCTTGCGGATGCTGGCGAGGCTCCAGATGAAGATGCCCGCGTTCCACAGGAATTCGCCGCTCTCGATGAAGCGCACGGCGGTGTCGTGGTCGGGTTTCTCGGTGAAGGCTTTCACCGGCTTCACGCGCGGATGCTTCGAGGCCCCGCCCTCATCGAACTGGATATAGCCGTAGCCGGTATCGGGGCGGTTGGGCATGATCCCCAGCGTAACGAGGCAATCGGTACTGGCGGCCTGCTCCAGCGCAAGTGCGATGGTCTCTTGGAACGCCTGCTCCTTCATCACCAAGTGATCGCTCGGCGCCACGATCACCAATGCCTTCGGATCGCGCCCGGCGATCACATGGTTGGCGTAGGCCACGCAGGGCGCGGTGTTGCGGCGCGAGGGCTCGGCGAGGATCTGCGCATCCTTCAGCGCGGGCAATTGCTCCTTCACCAAGGGGGCGTATTGCGCGTTGGTCACCACGAGGATGTTCTCCGTCGGACAGATGGCAAGGAACCGGTCGTAGGTCTGCTGCAGCAGGGTGCGGCCCGTGCCGAGGAAATCGAGGAATTGCTTGGGGTAGGCGCTGCGGCTCATCGGCCAGAAGCGGCTTCCTACGCCGCCGGCCATGATCACGCAGTACGTGTGTTCGTTCGTCATGTTCTATAGAGGCGTACCTACGAGGCTTTCTGCACCACCATGGGGCCATGGACCTGTACCTCGGCCAGCGGGTCTATGATGTAGTTGCGCCGGTCGTTGAGGCAATGGCATTTGTAGCGTTTCCGCAGCTGGGGGCCTTTCACGAAAACGCGTTCGTTGAAACGGAATACCGAGCGGTCCGGGAGCTCCTCCAGCAGTTGCCGGGGCTCGGCGTCGTGGCTCATCAGCACCCGCATCAGGCCCTGATCCGTGCAGCTGCTGGCCGGGGCATCCACCAGGTGGTGTTCCAGCGCGTGCAGCACATCGGCGGGGAACACCGCGTGGCTCATGAAGGGCCGCATCAGCCGGGCGTATTCGCTCTTCCACGCGGGGCCGTGGGGCTGTGTCCAGCGGCGCATGGTGACGTAGGTGCTGTAGTGCGCGAACTCATGTACCAGCGTCACCAAAAAGGCGTAGGGGTTCAGGTCGGCGTTCACGCTGATCCGGTGCGGCTGCGTGCGTGTGGCGCTGCGGTAATCGCCCAACTTGGTCTGGCGTGGCCGCGATATACGCACTTGCACAGGGTTCCGGCGCAGCCAGTCCAGCACCACCGGCCACGCGGCGGCGGGAATGTGCTTTCGGAGTAGTTCGGGGTTGGTGGACGAAAGGCGGGGCACGATGGGGGGAGAGGCTCAGGAATGGCTACCGGTACTGCAATGATAGGGGGTGGCGGCCGGATGACCATCGGCATGCTCCGAACCGGATGGCGGCTTGGGCACGTGGTTCCACTTGGGGCATTTGCAATCGTTGGAATGCCGGTATTTCGCGGGCTGCGAGTTGCAGGCACCCAGCAGCCCCACCATGCAGCATGCAACGGTAAGGGCGGGCAGATGGCGGATGGCGGTGCGTAAACCCATCATCGGTGTGCGAAACTACAACGGTCGTTCGCACCGGCCTTGTATGGCACGGCCTATTTTCGCCCCGTTCGCGCCTTCGTCTTCACCGGCTACGGCGGGCATAGCATGGGCATCATCGCGCATATCGGCCGCTATCTCCTGCTGTTGAAGGAGACCTTCAGCCGTCCGGAGCGCGCATCCATCTACTGGAAGCGCACCGTGGAGGAAATGGACCTGCTGGGCCTCAAGAGCCTCGGCATCGTGGCGCTGCTCTCCTTCTTCATGGGGGCGGTGATCACCATCCAGACCCGCACGAACATCGACAGCCCCCTGATCCAGGCCTGGATCGTGGGTTTCGCCACGCGCCAGAGCACCATTCTGGAGTTCAGCCCTACCATCATCGCACTGATACTGGCCGGGAAAGTGGGCTCCAATATCGCCGCCGAGATCGGTTCGATGCGCGTGAAGGAGCAGATCGACGCGCTCGACATCATGGGCGTGAATTCCGCCGGCTACCTCATCCTGCCCAAGATCATCGCCTCCATGTTCATCAATCCCTTCCTGGTGATGGTGAGCATGTTCCTGAGCATCCTTGGCGGCTATATCGCGGGCACCGGCACCGGCATCATCAGCTCCACCGATTATCTGCAAGGCATACAGACGGGCTTCATCCCCTACCACGTCACCTACGCACTCATCAAAACGGTGGTGTTCGCCTTCATCATCGCCACGGTGAGCGCCTACCAAGGCTACTACACGCGCGGCGGCACACGCGAGGTGGGCATCAGCAGCACGCAGGCTGTCGTATACAGCAACGTGGTGATCCTCATCGTGAACTATGCGCTCACCCAACTCCTGCTGATATGATCGAGGTGAAGGGCTTGAGCAAGCGGTTCGGGAACACGCAGGTGCTCACGGACATCAACGCCGTGTTCCAGAAGGGCAAGGTGAACCAGATCATCGGCAAGAGCGGCTCGGGCAAGAGCGTGCTGGCCAAGTGCATCGTGGGCCTGCACGTGCCGGAGGAAGGTCGGGTGCTGTACGAGGGCCGCTCGTTCCATGACATGGACCGCGAGGAGAAGACGCTGATCCGTCAGGAGATCGGCATGCTGTTCCAAGGCAGCGCGCTGTTCGACAGCCTCAACGTGCTGCAGAACGTGCTGTTCCCGTTGCAGATGTTCGCCACCATGAGCAAGAGCGAGATGGAGGACCGCGCGCGCTTCTGCCTGAAGCGCGTGAACATCATGGACAAGGACAGGCTCTACCCTTCGGAACTGAGCGGCGGCATGCAGAAGCGCGTGGGCATCGCAAGGGCCATCGCCATGAACCCCAAGTACCTGTTCTGCGATGAGCCCAACAGCGGCCTCGATCCGCAGACCAGCATCCTCATCGACGACCTGATCAAGGAGATCACCGAGGAGTTCGACACCACCACCATCGTGATCACGCACGACATGAACTCGGTGATGGAGACCGGCGAGAACATCATCTTCATCAACCAAGGCCGGAAGTGGTGGGAGGGCAGCAGGGAGGATCTGCTGAACAGCGACAACAAGGAGCTGAACGAGTTCATCTTCGCCAGCGGCCTCATGCGACAGGTGAAGAAGGCCATGACGGGACGTTCTTAGGCCCGGCCTGAAAAGAACGATCCCCCTTGGACCCTGTGCCCAAGGGGGATCGTCGTTGGTGCGGATCGTACTACTGCACGGTAACGCGCTGCACGGTGGTGGTGGTGCCGTTGCCGACACGCACACTGTACAGGCCATGCGCCAGCCCGCCCATGTCCAAGGTGGTGCGGCCGGTGAACGTGGCCGTGCGCACCGTGGCACCCAGCACGTCGATCACCTCCACGTTCATCAGGCCCGTGGCATCGCTCACGATGTTGAGCAGGCCGGTGGTGGGGTTGGGGTACATGCTCACCTGTGCCGTGGTGTGCTCGGCGATGCCCACCGGACCGGCGAGGTTCAGGCGGATCGCGAGGGCGTTGGTGTTGGTGTAGCTGTGGCGCCCTTCGGTCCCGCTGTTCTCATCGAAGTCGATCGGGAGGTAGATCGCCGAGGACCAGTTCGGCTGCGGCACGGTGTTGTCGTCCGCGATGTAGATCTCGGCATCGTTGCTGACGTCGGCCGTTCCGCTGCCCGAGATCAGGGCCGCCAGAAAGTAGTTCCCCGGCTGCAGGTTGACGGGTTCCATGAACGGGATGGTGACGCGGCCTGCCGTCACGTGCGCAGAGGTCAGGTTCACCACCTCGGATGTCATGCCATCCACGGGACTCGATACATCTGCCGGCAGGTCCACGATATCGGACATGCGGTACATGGACAGTTCGATGGTGGCGCTGCCGTTGCCTGCCACCGAGCTCGCACCCAGGATGATCGTTCCGCCCACCGCCGTGGTGGCGCTGGTGATCGGGTACAGCGTCATCAGGTAGATGGACGAGTTGTCCCTGAACGAGGCGGTGCCGTATTGCCCGCGCCGTTCCTCGCCGGTGGGATGGTTGCCCAGCGCATCCAGCGAGTACTGGTCGGCCGTCACCTCGAAGTGGCGTATCTGCGTGTCATCAGCGGGGTTCATCTCGAAGTCGTCCTCGTCGCTCGATACGCTGAAGACCACCTCGTACCGGCCTATGCCGAGTTCGGGCAGGTTCATGAAGCCATCGGACACCACGGTATCGCCGGAGGACACCGTGCCCACCGTGGTGGTTATCTCGGCCAAGGGCTGGCCTCCAACGGGGCGCAGTACGCTGTGTACGGTCAGGTTCGTCTGATCACCGCTGCCATAGTTCATCACTGCGGCGCCCACGTTCAACACGCCGGGGAGCTGCGTCCGGGGGATGCGGCCGAACTCATCGCCCGCATCGGTGAACACCGTGTAGGCGGTGATCACCCGGCGCTCGTAGTCGGGAAGCATGGCGATGCGGATGTCATCGATCTGCCAGTAGTAGTGCGATGTGCGCGATGCACCGTTGTGGTGGAACCGGATCCTGACGTTCTCAGGATCGTTCGCGATGGCCGCGGAGATGTTGAAGCGGCGGGTCTCGGTAGTGGCGCTGGAGGTGCCTGTGCCGGGAGCGCCTTGGTTGATGGGTAGGCCCTCGTTGGCGAGGAACGTGGTGGTGTCGCCCGAGAGGGTGATGATGTCCAGCTCGAAGGGCGAATCGCCGCAGCACCACCGCGAATGTTGATCGAAGATGATCTCCACCTGTGGTGTGGTGCTCAGATCGATCCATGGCGATACGAGGCTTCCGTCCCATGACGTGAACTGCGCTGCCGGGATCGCCGTGGGCGTGCCGTTGTTCCACGTGCAGTTGGCCGAGTCCGACGCGAACTTGGCGAAGCCATTGGTCACCGTGGCCGACTGGATGCGCTCGTTGGCCGTGGTGTAGGCGCCCCGGGGCGCGTTGGCGTTCACCCGCCAGATGCTTCCATGCTCGCCCTCCACGCTCCAAGAGCCGGAGGGGTTGTTGCCGGCAAGGCCGTTGGAGAAGTCTTCGGACCAGACCACGTTCTCGGTGCCGCGCTCGATGGATGCGGCGGGCATGAGGCGATCATCGGCCACCGGGCAGGGCGTTGCCGCTTGTGCGGAACGTTCGGTGGACCATTGGGCGGATGCTGCCGTGGAAAGAGCGCCCAAGCAGGATCCGAGCAGGAGGAGTCGTGTCGTCATGAGAGTTGTTATGGAAGTGCCGAAAGATACCCCGCAACGTTGAAGCTGCGCCATGCTTTGGTGGTGTCCGGTTGGATAGCGGGATGGACCGTGCGCGATCGGGCAGGCAACGGGGGCGGTGGGTCAATAGACCTCTGTCGTAACCTGCCGGACAGGTTATGACGAAGGTCTATTGAGACAGAGGTCTAATCGTGCGCGACGATGAATCGTGCCGTGCGTCTGGCGTCCCGCGTATGCAGGGAAAGGATGTAGGCGCCTGCTGGCAGGCCGGATATATCAACGGTGAGCCTGCCACCCGATGCTGCGGACAATGTGCCCGTGCTGAACGTGCGGCCGGGCATGTCGGTCAACGTCCAGTGGCCGGGTGCTGCGGCCATGGGCACATCCACCACGAGGTATCGGTCCGCAGGGTTGGGGTACACGGCCAATTGTTCGTGGCGAGGTGATGCCTCTTCCAGCCCCACGGGTACTTCGGCCAAGTGCAGCCTCACCATGGGCGCGCTATGCAGGGTGGTGATGGTGAAGCCCAGTCCTTCCATGATGCCGCTGCGCCCGGCGGGTGTGGCGCCGCCCACGGCGATGTGGACCCCTTGTTCACCGCCCGAAAGCAGTTGCAGGCCGACGTGATGGTCGCCCGGCGTGAGCGCCACCGTGTGGCTGAATGCCTCGTGGATCGGTGTACCGTTCTGGATTGCGTCGATGTCGGCCTGTTGCAGGGCGCGGCGGGCCGAGGTGTCCAGCATGTTGAAGTTCGCATCCATCAGGATCGCCCTTATGATGGCCCCGGCCTCGGTGCGATCCGTGTACTGTACGCTGATCCCCCGTGCATGGTCGCCGTTGTGCGCGATCTCCAGCCGGTTGAAAGCGATGAAGCCCTCCGAGCCGCCCACGCTGCCTGTTGCCACACCGGCATCGCAGCTCATGGCGCTGTATCCATCGTCCGGAAGGGGGCCGGTGAACTGCACCGATCCCGTGGCGACATCATCCTCCGGAGCCTCGTCGGCCTCATCCGCAGCGCCGGTGATCGTGATGGTAGCATGGCCGACACCATCCGGCAGCCAGCCCGTGGCGATGGCTACTTCCACCGATGCGCCGGGAAGCAGTTCGGCGATGGGGGCTGATGTGAACGGCCCGTGCTCCGTGCCGTTCAGGGTGATGGTGCCCGTCATGCGCACTTGATGGAGGGCCGCCGTTCCGCCGTTCTTCACCGTGGCGGCGATGGTGACCGGAGCCGCCTGCGACAAGGGTAGCTGGCGATGGTACATGCGCTGGTCGCCGGTGGTGTACGGTGAAGCGGAGTTCGCGCCCAGTTGTGCATCGCTCACCACCATGTCGAAGGTGTTCCGCTCGCGCAGGCACACATCGTCCACCGCGAAGCCGCCCGCCCATGCGCCGCCATCGCTCCAGCGGAAGCGCAACCGGAGGTCCGTACTGCCATCGAAGCCGCCCAGATCCACGGATACCGCCTGCCACACGCCAGCAAGATCGGGCAGCGTGTGCAGCAGGGTCCATTCCCCGTTCGCCACGCTCGCCTCGATCACGGCCGGGCCTGCGCCGAAAAGCCCTTCGTTGAAGACGCGGCATTCCAGCGCCACGCCCACGCGCCCGCTCAGGTCGATCGCGGGTGTGGTCAGGGCCACATCGCCCATGTCGCAGTTGCACGGTGCAGCGGCATCGTTCGCCATGGCGAAGCGGTTGCCCGCCGGGCTGTCCACAACGGGGAAGTAGCCCTCCGCGTTCGCATCCGCCGCGTTGCCCACGGTCCATGCGGGAACGAATTCGCCCAGCCCTTCGCCCTCCGGTGTGCGGCGCTCCACAGCAGGGCCGAGGTCCCAACCGTTCAGTGCGTTTTCACCTTGGAAGTCGTTCGCGAAGAAGCAGGCGGCCGCGCGTGTCTGTGCATGGCTGGCACCGATGGAACCTGCGAAGGCCAGCGCCAAAGCGCCGATGGTGGGCTTGGTCATCCGCATCATGCTTCCGCCATGGCGTATTCCTCGATCGGCGGGCAGGTGCAGATCAGGTTGCGGTCGCCCAATGCGTTGTCCACACGGCTAACGGCGGGCCAGTACTTCCACTCACGGTTCACGTGTACGGGGAATGCCGCCTGCTCGCGCGAGTAGGCATGGTCCCACGTGTTCGCGCAGACCTCCTCGCTCGTGTGCGGGGCGTTCTTCAGCACGTTGTCAGCCTTGTCGGCTTCGCCCTTTTCCAGCGCGGCCACCTCCTTGCGGATGGCGATCATCGCTTCCACGAAACGGTCCAGCTCGGCCTTGGCCTCACTCTCCGTCGGCTCCACCATCAGCGTTTCGGCCACGGGGAAGCTCACGGTGGGCGCATGGAAGCCATAGTCCATCAAGCGCTTCGCGATGTCGCTCACGTCTACGCCTGCGGCGCGCTTGAAATCGCGGCAGTCGAGGATCATCTCGTGCGCCACCATGCCTTGGCTGCCCACGTACAGGATCGGGTAGTGCTTCTCCAGTTTCGCGCGGAGGTAGTTCGCGTTCAGGATCGCGTAGCGCGTGGCATCGGTCAACCCTTCACCGCCCAGCATCTTGATGTAGCCGTAGCTGATCAGCAGGATGAGCGAGCTGCCCCAAGGTGCGGCGCTCACCGCATGTACGGCCTGCTCGCCGCCGGTCTTCACCAGCGGATGGCCGGGCAGGAAGGGCTTCAGCTTGTCGTTCACGCAGATGGGACCCATGCCGGGGCCGCCGCCGCCGTGCGGGATCGCGAAGGTCTTGTGCAGGTTCAGGTGGCACACGTCGGCACCGATGTCGCCGGGGCTGGTGAGCCCCACCTGCGCGTTCATGTTCGCGCCATCCATGTACACCAAGCCGCCGTTCGCGTGGATCGCGCTGGTGATCTCCTTGATGCTCTCCTCGTACACGCCGTGCGTGCTGGGGTAGGTGATCATCAGGCAGCTCAGCGTGTCCTTGTACTGCTCGGCCTTCGCCTTCAGGTCGGCCACGTCCACGTGTCCTTCGGCATCGGCCTTCACCACCACCACCTGCATGCCGGCCATCACTGCGCTGGCGGGATTGGTGCCGTGCGCGCTGCTGGGGATCAGGGCCACGGTGCGCTTGTGATCGTT
>JAHBUM010000120.1 GCA_019638075.1 Flavobacteriales bacterium
GGACCACCTATTCCCGGTCGCTGGTGAGTGGCAGCGCCTCGCTCACGGGGCAGTTATCACCTGCCCCGTCGGCGTACACCACCGGCATGCTGGTCACGATCATCCCATCGCAACCCAATGACGAGGAGGCCACATTGGACCTCAACGGGCTGGGGCCAAGGCCGATCGTCAAGACCGGTAATGTTCCGCTGGCTGCGAGGGATCTGCTCCCCGGCATCGCTGCCCGCTTGGTGTACGATGGAACGTGTTTCCAGCTCTTGAGCGCCTCCCATCTACCCTGCCCACCGGCGCATACCGCAGTATCCAGTACCTACTGCATCGAAGATGCGCCGCATGATGCCGCCACGTTCTTCACCGCCGCCGCGAGCTGCACGGCGCAAGGTGGACGGCTGTGTACCATCAGCGAATGGAGCAGCGCGTGCAGCAGCATCCCCACGTTCTTCGGCACCGTGATCACCGCCGAATGGGTGGACCATGCGGCCAACAACGCGAACGGCGCCAAGCTGGTGGGGGTGGGAGAAGACGGAGGAGGCATAGGCGCCGGGGCAGGCTGTGTGTTCGGCGGCCAAAGCCCACCACAAACACCTTTCCGGTACAGGTGCTGTACGAACCGATGAGAGCCCTCCTTCTACCGCTCGCGCTGCTGCTGGCCGATGGGCTGGTGGCCCAGGTCCGTACCGATCAGGACGTGCGGTTGACCGGACCGGACGCCGAGCGCAGGATAACGGGGCTTGCCGCTCCTGCCGATGGCTCCTCGGCGATACCTGTGTCCGTGATCGCATCGGGCACCGTGCATTGGGCCAGTGCAAGCCATGCGGGCGGCATCATCGAACTGACATTGGAACCGGCGCTGAGCACGATGGCCGACGGCCTGCTGGTCCGTTTCGCATCGCCCGTGGACAACACCGGCCCCATCTCGATGCACCTGACAGGCACCCAGACGCGGCCGGTGGTGCGCACCGATGGCCGCCCGCTGAACGCCCATGCCCTGCGGCCGGACAGGGTGGCCGAAGTGCTGTTCGACAACGACCGATGGGTGCTATTGAACCCCAACACAGGCAGCTGCCCACCGGGCACCGTGCGCACGGCCGGTCCGGTGTGCATGGATGTGGAGCCCGTCACCGGGCTTCGTTTCTACCAAGCCATCGACCTGTGCGCCTCCCGCTCCGGCAAATTGTGTGCGTGGGATGAATACGCGGTGGGCTGTGCCCTGCGCCAAGGCGAACTGAACAGGCTCTTCGTGGAATGGGAATGGATCGACGGCTCATCGAACCATACGCATACCGCCAACCAGGCCGGACGCTACAGCTGCCAAAGCCAACGCTCTGCCAGTGTGGTGGTGACCATGACGGGCCATACACGCTGTTGCTACCAGACCCGATGAAAGCCCTGCTGACCGGAGCATCCATCACCCTGAGCGCCCTGTTGCCCGCAAGCGCCCAAGTGCTGCTGGACAAGCCGCTCCTGCTGGAAGGCGGTGGCCGCCGCATCCAAGGCATCGCATCATCCACCGCCCCGGCCGAGGCGCTGAACGCGGAGGTGGCCCAAGGCAACACGGCGCAGACCGCCCTCGTCGTATCGGGGAACACGTGGACGATCGAACTCCCGGCCTTCGGGGCGCAACCCACCACGGGCGCACATCTGGTGGTACGGGTACCGGTGGTCTCCCCTGCCCCGATCAGCATCACCTTGAACGGCAGTGGCCCGTACCAAGTGTTCCACGAGGGACTGCCACTTACGGGGGAGGGCTTGGTGGAAGGCGGCATGCTCTCCGTCGTGTTCAACGCCGGCGGTTTCCATGTGCTGAACGGCCCGCATTATTCCCGCCGCACCTGTCCAACAGGTACCGTGGCCGTGAGCGACCAGTTCTGCATCGAGACATCGGAGCGCGGGAGCGGCGATTACTTCCAGGCTGGGCTGGCCTGCGCTGGCGACGGGCTTCGCCTATGCTCGTGGGGCGAATTCGTGGCGGCCTGTGGGCAGAGCTCGGCCCTGCAACTTACAGGAATGACGAACAATTGGGAGTGGACGGGCAGCACCGCCAACGAGGACAATTGCGGCCGTGTCGTCGGCTTGGGAAGTTGCGAGGTGGCGGGCACCTGGTTCTCCACGGGGAATGGCCCGTTGGCCTTCCGCTGCTGCTACACGCGCTGACGCGACGCCTGCGCCACCTCCTCGAAGAGGTCCACGAAACGGTGGGTCACCTGCGGCCACGCGAATTGCCGGGCGCACCGTTCGTAGGAGGCATGGGCCATCGCCGCGCGCTGCTCCGGCGTGGAGCGCAACAGCTCGTTCACCGCGCTGTACAACGCTTCCGCATCGCCGCTCGGCAGCAGCCAGCCGTTGCTCTTATCCACCAGTTCGGCGGTGGCACCCACATCGCTCACGATGATGGGGCGCGAGCGGGCCATGGCCTCCAGCACCACGGTGGGCATGCCCTCGAAACGCGTGGGCAGCACGAAGGCATCGCACTCCGTGTACAGTTGGAACAGGCGTTCGTCGTCCACGCGGCCGAGCAGGGCCACGTTGTCGGGGACACCTTCGGCCTTGATGCCTTCCAGCAAAGGGCCATCGCCCGCCAGCTCGAAGCGCACCTCGTTGGAGCGCCCTTCACGCACCAGCCTGCGCGCGACATCCATGAGCAGATCGAGCCCCTTGTTGAAGGCGAAACGCCCCACGAAAAGCAGGCGCAACGGCGCAGTGCCCGTGACATAAGGCACTTCCGGGGGCACATCCACCGCATTGGGGATCACTTCCACGGCGGCCGATGAGCCGCGCACTGCATCCTGCAACAGGCCGGTGAGCTTCCCGCCCAGCGAGATCACGGCCCTGCTGCGCCGCGCCATGTAGCGCACCGCCATGCGGAACGGCGTACCCAGCATGCGCTCCTTCGCGGTAAGCCCTTGGAACATCTCCAGCCCATGCGGGTGCATGATGAGACGGGATGTGGACCGATCGATCCCCTTCCACACGCAGAAGCCCTGCGACAGGATCACATCGGGCTTCAGGCGGTCCAGCTCCTTCGCCACGCGGCCGCTGTACCGCCATAGCTCACGCAAGTAGAAGCGCGAGGTGTCGATGGGTGCCACCGGCACTTCCTCGATGCCCAACGCAGGATCGAAGATGCCCGGCGTGTGCGGGTGGATCACCGTGAGGCGGATGCGGCCCGTGGCGGCGAGGTGTTCGGCCAGCAGGCGCGAATGCCGCTGCATCCCCCCCATCGCCTGTGGGAACACGCCATCGGTGCAAAGGACAACATGGATCCTCCGCGCCATCACAAAGCGCGGTCCAGCACGTTCTCCTTCAACAAGGTCGCCACGCCTTCGTCGATGCCCCAGCGGGGTTCCCAGCCGGTCACGCGCTTCAGCTTCTCCACGTCGGCGAGCAGGTGCATGCGCTCCACCTTGCGCACCCGCGCGGGGTCCACTTCGATGGTGAGCGGCTCGCCCAACTGACGCGCGAAGGCATCCACGATCTCGCGCACGCTGTACTCGATGCCACGGCCGATGTTGAACACATCGTGCCCTTTGGCCTGCACGCGCAACAGGGCCGCCATGGCCCGGCTCATGTCCTCGGTGTGGATGAAGTCGCGCTTGGGATCGAGGTTGCCGAGCTTCAGCGTGCGCGCGCCCGCCAGCACCTGTTTCTGGATCTCGGGGATCAGGTGCGGGTTGGTCTCGTTGGGGCCGAACGCATTGAAGAAGCGGCCGATGATGGTGGTGATGCCCGTGCGCAGGTGGAACTCGCTCACCAGCTTCTCGGTGGCGAGCTTGGTGATCCCGTAGATGTCCATCGGGCCGGTGGGGTGCTCCTCGCCCATGGCGCCATCGGCGATGGGGTAGACCGCTGCGGTGCTGGCCGCGAAGACCTGCTCCACACTGCCGCATCGCTCGCAGGCATCCAGCACGTTGATGGTGCCGATGATGTTGATCTCCGATGCCTCCACGGGATGCTGGTTGCAGTACGGGATGAAATGCACCGCCGCCAGATGCAGCACGCGCTGCGGCTTCACTGCGGCGAACGTGCGATCAACTGCTACGCTATCGCGGATGTCCACCCGGTGGAAACGCTCGTCCGGCACGCCCGCAAGGTGACGCAGGCCGAAAGAGAGATCGTCCAGCACATGCACCTCGTACCCTTCCTGTTGCAGGTGGCTGCTCAGCGCCGAGCCGATGAATCCGGCGCCACCGGTGATCAATACGCGTGTTCCGTTCGCCATGAGAGGCGCGAAAATACGGGGGAATGGGCCAACGAGGGGCTACGGGAGCGGGGCGATCGGACAAAGCCGCCGCCCTCATCTCCGCACATGGCTCCGGCGCTACTCCTTCACGAACCTACCCGTGGCGATGGAACCACCATCACCGGCTTCGAGGTGATACAGCCCGGTCGCGAGGCTGCGCGTATCCAGCCGCACCTGCATGCCGTTGCGCTCCATTGGAAGACCGATCGCGCGGCCGTGCATATCCAGCACACGCAGCGGCGCATTCTCCGGCATGCCTTCCGGCAAATAGATGGTGACCACATCGGATACCGGGTTCGGCGCCAAGCTGAAAGATGACCGCACCACACCATCGGCGATGCCGGTGGTGAGCAAATTGGTACTGGCGATGTGTCGGTAGGTGTTGGATGTTCCACCGACCACCAGTTCGTGGTCATTGATCAGCGCAACGGCCTGTACCGGCCCCGCGAAATGCCCAAAGGCTTCCACCTCGTCCGGGGCACCGTGGAACACAGCAAGGCCGCGACCCACGGAGGAGCCAGTCCCGATGAGGAACTCACCACCGATGTAGATCTCGCCATTGTGCTCCACCATGGACTGCCCTGCCATCATGCCGCTCACGGGGGCTCGTACATAATCCTCGATGTTCGGCATCAGTTGCTCCCAAGTGGTGGCTTCCGAAGTGATGCGCGCAAGCCCGAAATAGGAGTCCGTTGGGGAACGCATGTCGCCGGTGGCATAGAGCGCATTGTCGTATACCAGTAGGTCGTGGACCGCTCCGTCGAGGCCATCGCCCAGCTGCCTCCACGTATCTCCCTCCAGGTAAGCCACACGCCGGATGTCGTTGGCGGTGGATTGGACTCTCCCGGTAAAACTGCCGCCGCACACCAGGTACCCATTGTAGTATCCCAAACACAGGATCTCGGCGTTCAACACCTGTCCCTGTCCCACGGATTCCCACACCGCACCATTCATGCGCTGCACCGCAGAGCCATTACCTGCAACACCGCTGATGCGGCCGCTGGCATGGAGTACACCGCCATGCACGAAGAGGGCCAAGACTCCGGGGAGCATGCCGCCGAACACCGTTCCACCCGTCCATGTACTGCCATCCCACTTCATCAGTTCGTGGTATGATCCGGTAGACCTGCCACCCACGTAGATGGTGTCGTTCAACTCCGCCGCACAATAGATGTCGAACTCCTCCGGAAAACCAGGCATCGCATTGTAGGCCATGCCATCCCAGCGCGCCACGCGGCGGCACAGCACCAGATTATCCACGCTGTTGCCCGCAAAATTGAACTGCCCCGCCACTAACAGGTCGCCGTTGCTCAGCCGCAGCAGGGTCTGCACCTGCTGGTCCATGCCGCCGCCGAGGGGTGTCCACGGCACGTCCAACTGCGCTTGTACAAGTAAGGAGGCGATGAATGCGAAACAGGTGGGGAGTATGCGTTGCATCTAAAAGAGAGTTTGAGAGTATGGCAGGCAGGATAAGAGGTTGATCAGTGCATCAGCACCAACCGTTCCCGATGGACCTTCCCTTCCCAGTGGGCCTCGATGATGCAGGTGCCCGCTGGCTTATTGGATATGTGAGAGTACGTGAGAGATCCGAGGCTGCAATACTATGCAAGCACCTTCAGCGATCGCTGATAAAGATCATCGAACGCCGCCTTGGTGAGGTGCTGCCGCGCGAACGCCTGCAACCGTGCGGACGTGGCGGCATCGGTGCTGTGCAGGGCTGGCAATGCGGCATCGGCGGCACATACGGTGCCCAAGCCGTGTTCGCGCACCATGGCGCTGAAGTCGCCTATGTGCTCGGAGATGATGATGGGCAGGCCCGCAGCCAAGTACTCGGCGAACTTGGTGGGCGAAGCCACGCGGTTGGTGATGGTGTCCTCGCGGATCAGCAGGCCGTGATCGCAACCGGCCAAGATGCCCGCCACTTCATCGGGCCGCGCCCAGCGCACCTCCACACGGCCGGGGAACTGCTCCTTCAGGGCCTGGTTGTTCGCATCCGGCTTGGAGAGGAAAAGCACGTTCACCCGTGGCTGCTGTTGCAACAGGGGCACCAGGAGGCGCTTCAGCAGATCGAATGATTGCCAACCGGCGGTGCTGCCGCTGTACACGAGCACCACTTTGGCATCGGTCTGCCCGAAGACCGCAGGGTCCTCTCTGAGAGATCCTGCGGAGGTTTCAGGGTAGACCGCAGGGTCCTCTCTGAGAGACCCTGCGGAGGTTTCGAGAGATCCTGCGGAGGTTTCAGCATCCGTCGCGAAGACCGCAGGGTCCACTGCGTGAGACCCTGCGGAGGTTCCAGACCCTGCGGAGGTTCCGGTTCTGGCCGGCACGATGCGGTGGTCGGCGCCGAGCGCGCAGGGGATCACCACGTATGCATCGCCCTTCCAGCCGTAGCGTTCGTGCCAATGCTCCACCAGCGCGTGGCTCACCGCGAGGCGGATGTCGGAGCCATACACCGCCGCGCGTTCCAGCGGACGGAACTGCGCGATCAATGCGTCATCGTCGATCAACCGATATTCCTCCCACTCGGCGGCATAAGCGCCACGCGCATCGAAAACACACGCGGCGTGGGAGCTTCAGCACGCATGCGCTGCGCCAAACTGGCGAGAACACACGCCCCGCGCGATGATCTGTGGTTTCGGCCAGCTGCACACCAAGGCCAGCGGCACCAGCGTTCAGCGCCAGAAGTTCGCACCATGGGCAGCACCTGCAACGCGCGACGGCAGCGCATCGCACGGCGCGGCCAAGTAGCCCCGCCCGCTCACGAACGCGACCAGGCCGCACACGCGGGCCACCAAGGCCGTTCAGGTGCGCCACCACATCGGTCACCTGGCTCCAATAGACGCCGCTGGGTTGGTCGTTATAGGTGAGGAAGATGATCACCGGATGATGGACAAGGCTTCGAACACGCGTTCCGTAGCATGGCCGTCCCATTTTTCGGGAATGTGGCCCTGTTTGAACGTGCCCTCATGGATGCGGCCGATCATGGCCTTCATCGCATCCACATCGAAGGTCATCAGCTCGTTGGTGCCTTCGGTTACGGTGACGGGGCGCTCGGTGTTGGGGCGCACGGTGAGGCAGGGCACCCGGCGGTAGGTGGTCTCCTCCTGGATGCCGCCACTGTCGGTGATCACGAACGCGCAGGTGGCGATGAGCTTCTGGAACGAGAAGTAGTCCATGGGCTCTCCGAGGTGAAGGCCCTTGATGGCCATGAGGCGATCATGCAGCCCGAAGCGTTGCAGATTGCCAAGCGTGCGCGGATGCACGGGGAACACCACGGGATGGTCCTTCGCCACCTGTTCGATCAGGTGGACCAGATCGGCAAGGCGGTCCGGGTCATCCACGGTGGCGGGCCGGTGGATCGTCATCAGCACCTGGCCGCCTGCTCCCAGGCCGAGCCGCTCCAGCACGTCCGACGCCTGGATGCGGTCCTCGAAGGCCACCAGCGTGTCGATCATGGTGTTGCCGGTGAAGTGGATGCGTGCGGGATCCACACCCTCGGCGATCAGGTTCGCGGTGCCGCTGGGTTCTGTAACAAGGAAGGTCTCGGTGATGCGGTCGGTGAGGATGCGGTTGATCTCCTCGGGCATGCCGTTGTCGCGGCTGCGCAGGCCGCTTTCCAGGTGAATGAGGTGGATGCCGCATTTGTTCGCCGTGAGCGCGGCTGCGAGCGTGCTGTTCACATCGCCCACCACCATCATGGCATCGGGCTGCTCCTCGCGCACCACGCGCTCAAGGCCCAGCATGATGTGCGCCATCTGGGTGTTGGGCGAGCCGGGCTTCACATCGAGCCAATGATCGGGTACCAGGCCGAACTGCTCGAAGAAGACCGTGCTCATGCGGTCATCGAAGTGCTGGCCGGTATGCACCAGCTTCACGTCCCAGTCGCCACGTTGGGCGGCCACGGCCCGCATGCGGGTGACCTTGATGAAATTCGGCCGCGTACCGACGACCACCAGCAGTTTCCTCATCCGATCCAGTGTGGAGGTGCGAAGATGCGACCCGGCGGGGGAATTCGGGGTCAAAGATCAGAGTACGCTGAGGTATGAGTGCGGAGATGTGAGGTGGCACCACTTCACACCTCAGCATTCACACTTCCCCCCTCACACTTCGGAGGTCTTTGGACCGACAAGAGAGACCTTGGCCAAATAATACATCGTGCCAACAGAGATGTTCCCGGAAAGCCAGGCGTGCAACAGGGCCGTACGCGGTTCCCGATCGGCGAAACGGTGGAACAAGGACCTCCAGCGGCCCTCCACTTCATCCGCGAACAGTTTGGCCGGATATACGCCCGCGCCTTCGTTCCATGCCTTCAGCCTGACCACCCAGTCGCGCAAGGCCCGTGCATCGGGTAAAGGCCCGTGTGGCAGCAGGCCCAGCAAAGTGAGGTGCATCCCGATGTCCGCGTCGGAGGCGCTCAGTCCCACGCGATCGAACTTGGCGCGGGTCTGGAAAGCCAGTTCCGTGCGCTGATCGCGGCCATGGCGCATGTTCTGGGCGCCGACGCGGTACCTTGTCAGTACTTCGGGGATGTTGGCATACCCGCCCCGGTGCCCCAGGTCGAAGAGGAAAAGGACATCCATGCCTTGGTGCCTCCACGCCTCATCGCAACGGATGCCTGTGTTGAGCAGGAGCGCGCGCCGGATCATGCAACTGCCGTACACGATGGCGTTGTCGAAGAACATGTTGACGCGGATGGCATCATGCGCCACCGGGCCGTGCATGGCGCGCTCGTAGGCTCCGAAGGTGGATACCCAGGACCCGAGCACATCGACCGCAGGGAACTTCTCCATGTGCTCCACTTGGCGCGCGATCCGCCCGGGCAGCATGATATCGTCGGCATCAAGGAT
The DNA here is from genome assembly GCA_019638075.1 of Flavobacteriales bacterium. Classification (GTDB taxonomy): domain Bacteria; phylum Bacteroidota; class Bacteroidia; order Flavobacteriales_F; family PHOS-HE28; genus PHOS-HE28. The sequence goes on from JAHBUM010000120.1 coordinate 9,088, forward strand.
GGCCACATGGTCGCCCCTTGCCGCCGCAAAACCCCGGTTGGCGGCTGCGGGCCTGCCTGTGTTCACCGGGCTTTCAAGGATGCGGATACGCGGATCGGAGAAGGCCCGGACCACATCCAGCCCACCGTCGGTACTGGCATCGTCCACCACCAGCACCTCGAGGTCCGTGTAGGTCTGCGCCAGAACGCTCTGGATGGCTTCGCCCACGAAAGGAGCCTTGTTGTAGAGGGTGATGAGGACGGAGACCTTGGGAGGCATGGCCGGGCAGCGGCCGCGAAGATCGGACTATCGGCCCAAAAGACGCTCGATGCCGGGCATCCATGCCTTCATCCAGTTGCGCACGGTGGTGAGGCGCCCCCAGCCATTGTCCCGCTCGCGCGCCACGGCCCGCCACCAGCTCTTCATCTCGGCCCGGTCGCCTTGCCGCTCGGCCAGGTCCCAGCCAGCCAGCAGCACGCTCATGCGCTTGCGTCGCAACTC
>JAHBUM010000121.1 GCA_019638075.1 Flavobacteriales bacterium
GGACACTCTTCCCACCTGCGGCCTCGTGCGCATCGACTTCGCGGTGAGCGACTGGCAGCATACCGGCAAAGGCACGGGCACGCTCGTGTGGTTCGACTACCCGAAGCGGCATCCGGGACAGGACTGAGGAAGCAGTACGGGGCAGGCAGTTGTCAGATGTCGGTTGTCAGTCTCCTTGGTGGGCGCCTGCCCGCCCACCACAGGCGGACAAGCCGTAGTCATGAGGCATGGCGCTGGGCGGGAAGCCCTATGCAGAAGCCACGGAGACAGGGATCCCTCGACAACTGAGAACCGATAACTGCCCCCCGTACAGAAGCCGGAGGCAGGCATTTCCTGACAACTGGCCCCTGACAACCGACAACTATCATCCCTTACCTCATTGGCACCAGCCTTCCTCTTCTTTTGCAAATAGGCTCTTTGGGTAAGACCGATCACTGGATCCGCTGCCTATACAAGGTGCGGTGCTGCAACGAGCCGAAGGGCCGGTAGATGAAGTACGCGTGGCCGTCATGCACTTGCACTTCCTCCGGGAACGGGTGGTCCAGCGCCCGCTCGGGACCGAGCTTTCCGGTGGACACATCCACGCTGCGAAGCCACGTGCGCATGTTGCGCGCGAAGACGGCGTACACCGTGCCATCCCTGCGATCCTGCAGCAACCGTGTCTTCCACGTGCGCTCGCGGTGGTAGGTGATGGGCACTTCATCCACCACGCTCAGGTCCGGCAGGAAGCGGCGGATGCGCTCCTTGTAATGATCGAAGACGCACAGCGTATCGCCTACCACGAAGAGCGGCGCGTACGGCGGCTTGAAGTAGATGTGCTTGTGGAAGCCGGTCATGTACCCCGCGATGATCTCCGCATCGATGCCCGTCTCCAATGCAAGGTCCATCGCCACCACCTTGTCGTGCCCGCTCATGTACTTGTACTGGCTGCGGAACAGTTCCATTCGGAAGTCGTCCTGCACGGTGCAGATGGAGCGTGATCCCCGCTCGCGCACATCGAAGGCGAAGTGCTCGAACGCAGGGAAGGTCGCGTCGAAGTTGCTGCCCAGCAGGTGGCCGGAGATGCTGTCCGTCCATGGCAGCACCTGTTCGTGCAGGGTCTTCAGGCTGATCTCATCCAGCTTCACCTCCCCTTGCACCCATGCGGCCACCCACGCGCTGCGCACGCCCTCCACGATCACGCGGTGTGCGGCATCATGGCGAAGGCGGCACACATCCGTGGGTAGGCGCACACTGCCTTGTTCCACGAAGTTGGTATCCAGCAGATGCAGGCGCCCATCGCGGAACACCTGTTTGCCCTGTTCGTTCTCCCGATGCACCAGCTTGGGCCGGTCATAGGTGAGGATCCACACGCCTTCATCGTTGGTGAGGTAGTCGCCCACGTGCAGGTCATCGCGCTGGTACACCACCTCCGGGGCAGGCCGCTGGATGGTCACTTCCGGCAGGTCCACCGGCTTCGGCATCAGGCGGATCAGAATGGGCTCACCCGTCGCCAGATCGTATGCGGCGATGGAACGCTCCTCCCCTGCATACCCCACGTTGCTCACCTCCAGCACCACCGCGCGCGGCCGGGGCAGCACAAGCTCGAACGCGCCATCGGCGTTGGTGGCACCCACCAGTTGCGTTCCCTTCACCCGCACGTGCGCACCGGCCAACGGCCTTTCGGTGGCGGCATCGCGCACACCGCCGCGCAGCACCGTGCGTTGCGCAGCCACCAGCACGGGCAGCAGCGCAAAAGCGACAAGGGTGATACTGTAACGGCACTTCATGCGTTGCGGTGGTAAGAGCCGGTCCAATATCTCTTGCAGGATGGCCTCCGAGACTATTTTCTGCTCAGGCGAAACCGAAAAATGTCCGCGTAGCGGGGCCTACGGGAACATTTTTCGGTGAAGCATGAGTGGAAAAGGGGCCGGAGGACGCCTGCGAAGAGATGTTGGACCGACTCTAAGATACAGGAATGGCGACGATCGCATAAATTCACTCCGGGCAACGGCAGGAACCGCCCCGGCACCGATGCACGGCACCCTCCGATACGATCATTACCGCGTACTCGGCATAGCCCGTGATGCCACGGCACAACAGGTGAAGCAGGCCTACCGCGAGCGTGCGAAGATCTGCCACCCCGACCGGAACGGATCGCCGCAGGCAGGCATCCTGTTCCACGCGGTGCATGAAGCCTACGAGACCCTGCGTGATGCGGAACGGCGCAGGATCTACGACGAGCGCCTTGCTGGTCATCGTCCCGTACATGCCCCTCAACATCCCGTACCGAAACATCCCGGCAGGCAGTACGCAACGGCTCCGGACCGCCCTGTGAACCGCTTCGCTTTCGTGGGCCTTCATGTGACAGGGCTGTGTTTCGGCGTTGCGCTCGTGAGCGGCATCCTACTCGGCATCACCTTCTTCGGGTGGCCGCTCTACGCCATCCTCTTCACCCTGCCCGGTGTGGTGGTGATACCGGACAGCGTGGCCGGGCTGCGCATGAAGTAGGAAAGCCCTTTTCAAGCGGTCCAGAGGCATGCCTGTATGGACCGTAGGGTGAAGGTCTTTGGTGCTGTTGGGCAGTTCTTCGGGAAGAGTATTGAAACGTATTCAGTCACGCGGAGGCGCGGAGAACGCCGCCGCCGCGCGACCAAATACCTCAACGTCTTCTTGGAATTAGACCTGCCCGCCTGCCAGTGGGCCCGATAACCACGGACCCGCATCGAGATACATCCGCACGGCCTCCGTATGTTCGCACGATGGGCCGCGTGTTGCACACCTTGGAAACCGCCCGGCGAGAAGGGCGCAAGCTACTGGCTGTGCTCATCGACCCCGACTTCGGGCAGGACCGTGAGCGGCTGGACCGCACCGTGCAGAACGCCTGCATGGCCAAGGCCGACCTGATCTTCGTGGGCGGCAGCCTGCTCACCTCGGCCGCCTTCGACCGGTGCGTGCAGCGTGTGAAGGAATTGAGTGACAGACCTGTGGTGCTCTTCCCCGGAAGCCCATCACAACTGAGCGCCCATGCGGATGCCGTGCTCTTCCTTTCGCTCATCAGCGGCCGCAACCCGGAACTGCTGATCGGCCACCACGTGACGGCAGCGCCCACGGTGAAGGCGCTCGGCATGGAAGCGGTCCCCACGGGCTACATGCTGGTGGATGGCGGCAGGCCCACCACCGTGAGCTATGTGAGCCAGACCCTTCCCATCCCGCACGACAAGCCGGGCATTGCAGCGGCAACCGCGCTCGCCGGATCGTACCTCGGCCTGCGCACCATCTATATGGATACGGGTAGCGGCGCCTTGCGCACGGTATCGCCGGAGATGGTCGCTGCGGTGCGTACACACGTGGAACTGCCCATCATCGTGGGTGGCGGGATCAGGGATGCACAGGCCGCGCGCATGCTGTGCGAAGCCGGTGCCGACGTGCTCGTGGTGGGCACGGCCTTCGAGGAGGATCCCGAGCGCATCTTCGCGATGAGCGAGGCGGTACACGGCTGATCCCTCGCATGGCCCGTCATGCCGACCTTTGCCACGCATGACCGTCGCCCTGATCATCGCCATCGTGTGCGCCATCGCCTTCGCGGTGCTGTGGCAACGTGAAGCAGCCCGCTCCAAGGACGCCCGGCGCGAATTGCATGCCTTGCACGACACCACGCGCGCCAGCAACGAGCGCCTTCGCCATCTGGAGCTGGAAGCCACCACGCACCGGCTGAACCCGCACCTCTTCAAGAACACGCTGAACACCGTGCAGTCCTTCGCCTATCGTACCAACTGGGCGCTGGAGCGGCTGGGGCGATTGTTCGACTTCATGCTGTACGACAGCCAGACCGGAGCCGTGTCGCTGGAGGAGGAAGTGGCCTTCCTGAAGGACCTGATCGAACTTAACAAGCTGCGGCTGGGCCCGCTGTACGACCTGCGTATCCGCATCGACGTGGATGCCAGTGACCGCTGGTACCGCGAACGCCTGATCGCGCCGTTGATCACCGCGCCCTTCCTTGAGAACGCGTTCAAGCACGGCGACCTGGACGGCGACCACGGCTTCATCCACATCGAGCTGCACCTGATGGATGGGCACTTCCACTACGAGGTGCGCAACCGCTCGCTGGAGCAGGCCGATGCGGCCCGGCGCAAGGGCGGCCTTGGAAAGCCCATGCTACGGCAACGGTTGGAGGCCATGTACCCCGGCCGACACCAACTGCACTACGATGATGATGGCGGCAGCCACCGCGCTCGCCTGGCCATCGACCTTGAAGCCGCCCATGCTGCGCTGCATACTGCTCGATGACGACCTGAACGGTCTGGAGTACCTGCGGCTGTTGTGCGACCGCATCGCCGGGGTGCAGGTGGTGCGGTGCTTCAACGATCCGTTGCGATTCCTGAACGAGGAACCGGCATTGGACTATGATGTGGCGTTGCTCGACATCGACATGCCGGGCCTGAACGGCCTGCAGGTGGCGGAGCGCTTGCAGGGCCGTCCAGTGATCTTCACCACGGCGCACGAACGTTTCGCTGCGGATGCCTTCGACCGGGAGGCGCTGGACTTCATCCGCAAGCCGATCACCCGCGAACGGCTGGAACGCGGACTGGTCAAGGCGCGCGAGCATCTGGAGCACCAGACCCGTTCGTCGGGCACCATCACGGTGATGACCGATCGGGGCAGGACGCTGGTGCGCACCACCGACATCCGCTGGGTCACCACGCCGGAGCAGGAGAAGCGCGACAAGCTGATGCACCTGAGCACCGGGCTGGTGCTGCGCCTGAAGACGATCTCGCTGGACCAGTTGCTGTCACTGTTACCTCCGCATGGCTTTGCACGGCCGAACCGGAGCGACATCGTGGCGCTGAACGCGGTGCAACTGGTGGCGGGCGGCGAAGTGCGGCTGAAACCGGACCCCAAGGACGGCACGGTGGAGAAGAGGCCGTTGGGCGCAGCGTACAGGGATGCGTTCATGGCCGTGATGCAGGGCTGATGGGGCGAGCGGAATACCGGGAATGCGTTGCGTGTTGACGTGTTACGTGTTGTGGCTCCTGCGTTCACCAACACGTAACACGTCAACACGTAACACGCCAACACGCAACGCACCGGGTCCGTGGCCGGTCGCCCCCTCGTTCCGTTACGATCATCGCACATTTCATTGCGATCCGTTCCGGTAAGCCTGTGCGTGGCAATAAGTTCGCAGCCATGGCGAAGAACGTACGGACCTTCCTTTTCTATGGTATCACGCTGGTGGTGTTCGGGGCATTGATCTACTGGGTCATCGGCATGGGCAACTCGCTGCGACCTGAACTGGCGGGCCTCACCATGGGGAACGGAACGTCGTGGCCACAGGCATGGGTCGATTTCAAGAGCACCGTTGGCAGCAACACCCACCATGCGCTGGCCCTGCTGCTGGTGCAGATCCTCTCGATCATCGTGGTGGCGCGCGCCGTGGCCTACCTCTTCAACAAGATCGGACAGCCATCGGTGGTGGGCGAGATCATCGCGGGGATCATCCTTGGCCCATCGTTGCTGGGCCTGTGGTTCCCGGAGACCTTCGCGGCCCTGTTCCCTGCGGAGTCGCTCGGCAACCTGAACATCCTGAGCCAGATCGGCCTGGTGCTCTTCATGTTCGTGATCGGCATGGAGCTGGACCTGAAGGTGCTGAGCAAGCGCGCGCACGATGCCGTGGTGGTGAGCCACGCAAGCATCATCATCCCCTACGCATTGGGCGTGGGCCTCGCGTACTTCATCTACCGGGAGATGGCCCCTGCCAGCGTGCCCTTCCTCTCGTTCGCGCTGTTCATCGGCATCGCCATGAGCGTCACCGCCTTCCCCGTGCTGGCGCGCATCATCCAGGAACGCGGCATGCAGCGCTCCCGCATCGGCACCGTGGCCCTCACCTGCGCCGCCGCCGATGATGTCACGGCATGGTGCATCCTCGCCGCCGTGATCGCCATTGTGAAGGCGGGATCGGGCATGAGCGTCCTGTTCACCATCCTCGCCTCGGTGGCCTATATCATCTTCATGTTCCTTGTGCTGCGGCCCTTCCTGAAGCGCGTGGGCGACATCTACAGCGACCGCGAATCCATCAGCAAGCCCGTGGTGGCCCTGCTGCTCATGGTGCTGATCGCCTCGGCATGGACCACGGAGATCATCGGCATCCACGCGCTGTTCGGCGCGTTCGTCGCGGGTGTGATCATGCCCGCCAACCTCAGCTTCCGCAAGGTGATGATCGGCAAGCTGGAGGATGTGAGCGTGACCTTGCTGCTGCCGTTGTTCTTCGTGTTCACCGGTCTGCGCACGCAGATCGGCCTGCTCAACGAAGGGCACCTGTGGTGGACCTGCGCGGCGGTGATCGGCGTGGCGGTGCTGGGCAAGTTCGTGGGCAGCGCCATCGCCGCGCGCTTCACCGGCAACAACTGGCGCGACAGCCTCACCATCGGCGCGCTGATGAACACGCGCGGGCTGATGGAACTGGTGGTGCTCAACATCGGCTACGACCTCGGTGTGCTAAGCCCCGAGATCTTCGCCATCCTCGTGCTGATGGCGCTGGTGACCACCTTCATGACCGGTCCCGCGCTCGACCTGATCAACCGCTTCCTTCCCGAGAAGGCGGAAGTGGTGGGAACACCCGTTGTGACCGGGGAGAAAGGCTGGCGCGTGCTGCTCTCGTTCGGGCAGGCGCAGAGCGGACGCAAACTGCTGCGCCTTGCCGATCAGCTCACCTTCAAGCATCAGGGCCGTCTGTACCTTACGGCATTGCACCTGACGCCCGACACCGACGTGAATCCGATGGACCACGGCGATTTCGAGCGCGAGAGCTTCAGGCCCATCCGCAAGGAAAGCGAGTTGCTGGGCCTCGACATCCGCACCGTGTACAAGGTGAGCAACGATGTGGCCGGCGAGATCGTGGAGATGGCGAACACCGGCGGCTACGACCTCCTGCTCGTGGGTGCGGGCAAGCCGCTGCTGCGCGGCACATTGCTCGGCGAACTGCTCGGCTTCACTTCCCGCGTGATCGACCCCAGCAAACTGATCGGCACACTGACCGGCAAGGAATCATTGTTGCCCTCGAACGATCAGCTGGACAACAAGGTGCGGCAGTTCATCGACGAAGTACATGGCAGCGTGGGCATCTTCATCGACAAGGACCTCTCCCTCGCCGAGAACGTGCTACTGCCCGTGTTCGCGCCCGGCGATCGCTTCCTCTTCAGCTACGCGGAACGGCTGATCCGCAACGTGGAGGCCAGGGTGACGGTGCTCGATGCCACCGGCCTCACCATGCGCGAACCGGGCTTCCATGAAGAGGCGCAACGGTTGATGCAACTGGCGCAGGGACGCTTCACCATCCTTGAGCACCGCACGGCCGACAAGGAGTTCCTTGACCGTTACAACTTCATGCTGATCAGCTACGCGAGCTGGATGCAACTGGCCGAGAGCCGCAGCGTGTGGCTGCAGCATGTGCCCAGCACGTTGATATTGAAGCCCTGAACACACCTCGCTGAACCTGACCCTGCGCCACGGCGTGAAGGTCAGCGAACGCGGTCCTCACCACCAGCGGAGTTGACCGGCTTCCGCACTCGAAAAGCGATCACGGTACGTTACGCCACCTGCACCTGAAGCAGGTCCCCGACCACTTCGGCCTTGTACCGTTTCAGATCCGTCTTCGCAGGACCCTTCACCACGCGGCCGGTGTTATCGAACCTGCTGCCATGGAAGCTGCAGACCAATTCGCCGTCCTTCTCCTTGAGCGGGCCACCCTTGTGGGTACAATTCAGTTCGATCGCTGCGTAGGAGCCATCACCTTGTTCCACCACCAAGAACTTCTCCTTGGCACCGCTGGCTTTCACCATGGTCCGTCCGCTTGCGTCCAATTGGGCCAATGGGATCTTCACTTGGCCGTTCTCTGCGGCCAGGCTGAGTCCTTTGAAGGATGCACAGCCCGTGAGCGTGGCCGCAGGGATGAAAGCCAAGGCTGCACATGCTTGGCAAGACCTGAGAAGGAATTGACGGCGCTCCATGGTGTTGGGTATTTGATATGTCCAAATGTAGTCAAGCGGATCGCAACGTGCGAAAGCCTGCGCGAGCGCCCATCCTCCTGTCACGGACACATCACCACCGCACCGTCACCCCGCCCAGCACGTTCAGCGGTGCCTGCGGGAACAGGCCGATGTCCTGCGTGCGGTGGCCATCGAGGTAGTAGCTGTACACCCAGCCATTGCTTTCATACAACTCGCTGAAGAGGTTGCGCACGGTGAGGTTGAAGTCCACGGAGCGCATGCCTTTCAGGTTGAGGAGCGTCACGTTCGCGCGGAGATCGTTGACCACGTAGGCATCGAGCATGCGGTCGCGGCTGCCTGAGTTGTCGAGGTATTGATCGCCCACGTACTTGGTGACGAGCGTGAGGTCGGCGCTACCCCTGCCGGACTTGTTCCAGAAGCGGTAGCCAAGCTCGCTGCCCGCGATCACCGACGGCGAGAATGGAAGGCCTCTGTTCCCGTGCGCCACGGCTACCTGCCCGATCCACTCCGCCTCCCCTTCATCGTTGTTCTGGTAGTCGTCCACGTACTCGGTGAAGTTGCGGACCTTGTTGCTGCTGAGGGTGGCGTTGGCGCGCCAAGTAAGGCGTTTCACGGGCTGCACGGCGAACATCAGTTCCACACCGGCGCGATAGCTGTCGGCCACGTTGGTGCGCAGCGCGGCGCCCACATCGTTCAGCTCGCCGGTGAGCACCAGTTGGTCGGTGTAGTCCATGTAGTAGGCGTTCACGCCCGCGCTGAAACGTCCGCTGCGGCGCTCGTAACCCAGCTCGTAGTCCAGCAGGCGCTCGCTTTGCGGACGGCTCAATGGCGTGGTCTCTTCCAGATCGTTGCGGTTGGGTTCGCGGTTGGCCACGGCGAATGAGGCGTATGCACGGCCGCCATCATGCACACGCCACAGCACACCGGCCTTCGGATTGAAGAAGGTGTAGCCCACCTGCTGCGTCACGTTCTCCTGGTATTGGTTGAAGCCGAGGAACGTGTAGTCCACGCGCCGCACCTGCGCATCGCCGTACACATCGAGCTTTTCGTTCAGCGCGTAGGTCAGCTTGACGAAGGCGTTGGCGTCGGTCTTGCGCGCATCGTTGTCGTAGTAGCGGTCGCGGATGTCGAGACCACCGGCGTAGCGCGCCCAGATCACCTCGCCGAAATGGTCGCCCGCGTAATCGCTGAAGTTGCCGCCGAGCACGAGGCGGTGCGCACCGAGCTTGACATCGGCGCTGATGTTCGCGCCGGTCAGTGTATTGTCCAGCCAGCGGCGGCGGATGATGTCGCGCGAACGCGCGTCGAGCTGCGCCAGACCTTCGCGCAGGGTGTCGAGCTGGCTGCCCTCCTCGTCCTCGCGGGCGTAGGCCTGCGCCGGATCGGCATCGGGTGCGACCAGATAGGCCATCGGCGCGGGCGGGGCATCCTCGTCGGCGTCGGTCGGGGCCTCGAAGCCGATGTCGCGACCCGACAGCCGCGCTTCCATCTCCAGCACCTCGGCCGCCGGCACGTTGAGGTCGCGCGCCACGGCCTGGACTTCCTCGTGGCTCATCCAGCCCAGGCGCTGGCGGCTCTTG
>JAHBUM010000122.1 GCA_019638075.1 Flavobacteriales bacterium
ATAGCCTTGTGTTCAACTTCGACGAAAGCAGCGCCAGCACCAAGCTCTTCGTGATCACCCTGAACCCGCGCCACAACCAGAGCTTCCTCTTCCACCAGACCAGCGGAAGCGACAAGGTGGATGCGTTACGGGCCATGCTGGACTATGTGAGGACGTACAAGGAGCGCACCGGCAGCTACACCATCCAATGGAGCGCGCGCGGTGAAGGCAGCCTGCACACCTCGTACTTCCGCGCCAAGAACATCATGGAAGCATTAGACAAGCTCTTCTACGACCGCGACCCGAACAGCATCACGGTGTTCAGCGTGATGTTGAATCCTATTTCGTGAGGTAGGGGGGAATGCAGTAGGCAGTAGGCAGTCAGCAGCGGGCAGTCAGCAGTAGGCAGAGGGGCAGCAGGATGACCGAGAACATCAACACTCAATGACATGGCGATCAGTTCATCGGAGTTCTTCAAGGGTGGGTTCTGGGATCTCACCGTATTCCAAAAGGCTGGCAGGATGTCACGTTCCGTGTACGAGGTCAGCAAGCGGTTCCCAAGGGAAGAGATGTACTCGTTGACCGACCAGTGCCGCCGTTCCTCGCGTTCGGTGCGCGGGAACATCGCCGAAGCCTATCGCAAGCGCCGCTACAAGGCCCATTTCGTATCGAAACTATCCGATTCGGATGCCGAGAATTCCGAAACACAGGTCTGGATGAAAGAGGCGCTCGATCTAGGTTATCTCGAATTGAAGGACATCGAAGAGATCATGACCCCTTCCATCGAGATCGGCAGAATGCTCAGTGAGATGATGGACAACCCCGATAAGTGGTGCCTTCCTGAGCGCGCAAAGCGTTGACCATGATACCTTCGGATCAAGCAGCAGACAGGCGGCAGTCGGCGACGTACCTCCGGGGCGCCGCTGCCGACTGCCTGCTGCCGACTGCCGACTTTTACCCCCCAGCATGATCCCCATCCAGATCCGCTTTGCCGACGTGGACATGGCACGGCACGTACACAACGGCGTATACCTGCATTGGTTCGAGCTGGCGCGGATGACGCTGCTCCAGCAGTTCATCGCGCCGAAGCACGATTGGATGAAGGAAGGCCTGATCCTTGCCCGCAACGAGGTGGACTACCGCATGCCCATCCACTTGGCGGACCGCATCGAAGCTGAGGCGTGGTGCGGCACCATCGGCAACAAGAGCTTCGATCTCCTGTACGCCATCCATCGCATCGGTGGCGACAAACCCGGCATCTGTGCCGAAGGCCGCAGTGTGATGGTCTGCTTCGACTACACCACGAACAAGTCCATCCCCGTGCCCGGTGCGTGGCGTCTGGCGCTGGAAGGATGTATCAAATGAAGTACATGCGAGAGTGCAAGGGAGAGAGAGTGCGAGGGGCAGACGTCTCCGCGCTCTCACACGCTCGCACGCTAACGCCCTACTTTCGACCCCGATGAAGAAGACCGTCCTTGCCCTTGCCACCGTTTCGCTCCTCTCCTGCTCGCCGCAGGACATGCAGAACGTGCTGAACTCCATTCCATCCAGCACCGCGCTGAGTAACGAGGAGGTGATCTCCGGGCTGAAGGAGGCCCTGCGCCTCGGCACCGAGCGCAGCGTGGAGAAGGCCAGCATCGCAGACGGGTTCTGGAACGATGCCCGCATCAAGATCCCCTTCCCGGCCGAAGCCATCAAGGTGAAGAACACCCTCACGGACCTCGGCATCAAGAAGCCCGTGGAGGACTTCGAGCGCACGCTGAACAAAGCCGCCGAGCAGGCCGCCAAGGAAGCCGTGCCCGTGTTCGTGGATGCCATCACCAGCATGAGCATACAGGACGGTTTCAACCTGCTGAAGGGCGGTGAGAACGCTGCCACCAACTTCCTGCGCGAGAAGACCAGCGATGCCCTGCGCGCCAAATTCGCCCCGGTGGTGGAGAACGCCACGCAACAAGTGGCGCTCACCAGCTACTGGACACCCGTGGCAAGCGCCTACAACACCGCCACCCTGCTCACCGGCGGCAAAGCCGTGGATCCCGACCTCAACGCCTACGTGACCACCAAAGCCATGGACGGCCTCTTCCTCCTGCTGGCCGACGAGGAGAAGAAGATCCGCCAGGATCCGGCCGCGCGCGCCACCGCGCTGTTGCAAAAGGTGTTCGCACAGCAGTAGTTGTCAGGGGTCAGTTGTCAGGGGTGGTACTTGAACCGTCAGCACGTTGACGATACGTAGCTATCACCAAAGAGACTGACAACTGCACACTAACAGCCGACAAGCGGCCCTACCACCAAGGAGTTCTACAAAGAAGACCGACAACCGCCCCCACCAAGGAGACTGACAACTGGAGACTGACAACCGACAACTGAAATGCACCCCATCACCCTCACCCCTCCCGGCACCATCATCCCCCCCAGTGAACTGATCCTGAACCCCGATGGTTCGGTGTACCACATCGCGTTGCGCCCCGAGCAGTTGGGCGACGTCGTGCTGGTGGTGGGCGATCAGGGCCGCGTGGAACTGATCAGCCGCCATTTCGATAGCATCGAGCACAAGGTGCAGAACCGCGAGTTCGTGGGGCATACCGGCGTGTACAACGGCGTGCATATCACCGCGCTCAGCACCGGCATCGGCACGGACAACATCGACATCGTGGTGAACGAGCTGGATGCGCTGGTGAACATCGACCTGGAGAAGCGCACACCCAAGGAGAAGACCCGCGCCCTGAAGATCGTCCGGCTGGGCACCTGTGGCGCGTTGCAGGAGGACATCCCGGTGGATACGCGCATCGTGAGCGCTTATGGCGTGGGACTGGACAATGTGCTGCACTACTACGCCTACGAGAACACCGATGCCGAGCTACGCCTGTTGAACGCGCTGCTGCAACAGACCGAATGGCCCGACAACCTGCCCGTGCCCTACGTGGCCGCCGGTGACAAGGAACTGGTGGAACTGCTCGGCAACGGCAACACCGTGGGCGTGACCATGACCAGCGGTGGGTTCTATGCCCCACAAGGCCGTCAGCTACGCGGCCTGCCCAGCGTGGATGGCCTCAACGAACGGTTCACCGCCTTCAACCATGAGGGCTTGCGCGGCACCAACTTCGAGATGGAGACCAGCGCGCTCTACGGCTTGGGCAGTTTGCTCGGGCACCGATGCGCCACCGTATGCACCGTGGTGGCCAACCGCCTGCGCAAGGAATACAGCAAGGACCACCACGGCGCCATCGACCGCATGATCGCAGAGGTGCTGGAGCGGGTGACGCGGGGGTAGCGCACTACCGCAATGTGAAGCGGATCGGCAGGTTGTACCGCATACGCACAGTCTCCCCGTTCTGCTTACCGGGTCTCCACTTGGGCATCGCCTTGATCACGCGAAGGGCTTCCTGATCCAGCACAGGATCCGCCCCTCTCAAAATGCTGATGTCACGCAAACTGCCATCAGTATCCACTACGAAGCCGACAAAGACCTTTCCCTGCATTCCTTCAGGATACCGGAGCGACTTCTTCAAATAGTCGAATAAAGCCCTATCGCCACCGGGAAATTCAGGCATTTGCTCCAACTCAACGATGTCGCCCATGCCGGGAGGCGGCGGTGGTAGTGGATCCGATGAGGGCGTCTGTGCCACCATCACCATGGGAGCCAGCCACAAGGCCAGCAGCAGGTGTCGCTTCATCGCGTTCATAACGCTGCTCACTCCTTCGAAAGTACGAAGTTCACCGGCAGGCTATACTGCACACGCACCGGCTGGCCCCTCTGCTTTGCGGGCTTCCACGCGGGCATGGCCTTTACCATCCGCACGGCCTCGCGGTCCAGCATCGGATGAACTCCACGCAGCACCTGCACGTCGGAAGTGCTGCCATCGCGTTCCACGATGAAACGCAGGAAGACCCTGCCTTGTATGCCTTCCTCAGCCGCTGCTTCAGGATACTTCACCGACTTGGCGATGTAGGCGAACAGCGAGTCCCGCCCACCGGAAAATTCGGGCATCTGTTCCACCACGGTGAAGACGAAGTCGGGGTCGGATACTGCGGGATATACCGGGGCATCAATGACCGCGTCTTCGCCCGTGATCACTGGCATGTCCTGCGCCTGCGCCATTGCACCGAGGGACAAGAGGAAGGCCGCTCCGAAGAGTAGTGTGCGCTGGTCGTGTTGCATGGTGTGAAGGTAGGCCAGCCGCGATCGCAAGCCGCATGCCGAACGACCGCCCCGCACCGTGATCCACATCACGTTGTTGATCCACCTTCAACCCGCAACGGTTGAAACAAGGCTTGCGCACCGGCTTCGGACCGCTCACACGCCCGATACTTTCGCCACGATCCGCTGTGTAGAACGAAAGGAGAACCCATGAGCGATACCGAGATCCGTGCGCTGATCACCCTGATCGAAGACCCCGACGAAGGCGTGTACGGCCAGGTGCGCGAACGCATCGTCTCCCTCGGCGATCACGTGGTGCCCGTGCTGGAACGGGCGTGGGAGTACGACGACCACGGCGACCTCTTCCGCAACCGCATCGAGGACATCCTGCAGACCATCCACCTCGGCAGTGTGACCGACCGACTGAAGGCGTGGAAGGAAAGCGGCGGTGAGGACCTGCTGGAAGGCGCGCTCATCATAAGCCGCTACCGCTACCCGGACATGGACGAGCACAAGGTGAAAGCCCGGCTCGCCTCCATCCGGCAGGACATCTGGCTGGAACTGAACGACCACCTCACCGCGTTCGAGAAGGTGCGCGTGTTCAACCACATCTTCTTTCAGGTACACGGCTTCAAGGGCAACAAGCGCAACTACCACGCGCCGCAGAACTCGTACATCAACGAGGTGCTGGATACGCGCACGGGCAATCCGCTCTCGCTGGCGATCATCTACCAAGTGCTGGCCGAAGACCTCGGCCTGCCCCTGCGCGGCGTGAACCTGCCCAACCATTTCGTGCTGGCCTACCTCGATGAGGACAGCATCGGCGGGGCCGACAGCGGCCAGCAGGGCGAAGAGAACGTGCTGTTCTATGTGAACGCCTTCAGCCAGGGCGATATCCTGGGACGCAACGAGATCAACGAGTTCCTTGGAAAACTGAAGATCGAGCCACGCGCTTCGTTCTACACGCCATGCACCAACATGGACATCATCCGCAGGCAGCTGAACAACCTTGCCAACAGCTACGCCAAGCTGGGTGATGGTGAGCGGAGCGAGGATCTGGAACGCTTGCGCGACCTGCTCGGCAGGAACGAGGATCTCGGCTGAACCTGATCGGCGGAAAAAGTAGACCCCGGCACCAAGGCGGCGGCACCGGGGTCTTGAACACAGGACAGGGTCCCGGTCAGTGCGGTATCAGGCGGCTGGGTATTCCACCGCGTCTTCCTCCTGTTCTTCGGCCTGTGGAGCCACCATTTCGATGCGTACCGGAACAGGATCCGCAGGCACGCATTGGGCGAAGAGCTGTTCTTCGTCGGTGAGGCAGAGCAACAGGGTCAAGGTTTGGACAGGCCACATGGTTCAGTTGTGTTCTTGGTATGTGCCGGTCATCTGAGGTGGTGCAAGATTTGGGATAAGGGCAGCTCTTGTCAAGACGAATTTGCGAAATCCATCGACGAACGGAGCGCGAAATTGATCCAAGGGCCGCTTCAGGCACCCCGCAGGGGCTTACAGAAGGGTCATCAGGCCGGGATCATCCGGCGGCTTTCAAGGTGTTCAGCAGCAGGCTGGTGATGGTCATAGGGCCCACGCCGCCGGGCACGGGCGTGATGGCCGCGCACTTCGGGGCCACGGCGGCATGGTCCACATCGCCCACCAGCCGGTATCCGCTGCGCTTTGCGGGATCGGGCAGGCGGTGTATGCCGACATCGACCACCACGGCCCCCTCCTTCACCATATCGGCCGTGATGAAGGCGGGCTTTCCGATGGCGACCACCAGGATGTCGGCCTGCCGCGTGATGGATGGGAGGTCCTTGGTGCGGCTGTGCGCCAGGGTCACGGTGCAGTTGCCCGGATCGGCGTTGCGGCTCAGGAGTATGCTCACCGGCGTGCCCACGATGTTGCTGCGCCCCACCACCACACAATGCCTGCCTGCCGTCCCGATGCGGTAGAACTTCAGCAACTCGCAGATGCCGCTCGGTGTGGCGGGCAGGAAACCGGGCAGGCCAAGCACCATGTTGCCCACGTTCACGGGGTGGAATCCGTCCACATCCCTGCGCGGGTCGATCGCTTGGATCACGCGGTCGGCGTTGATGTGTGTCGGCAGCGGAAGCTGAACGATGAAGCCATCGAGCTCCCGGTCCTCGTTGAGGGCCCGGACCCGCGCAAGCAGCTCTTCCTCGGCGATCGTTCCGGGCAACTGGATCAACGTGCTGCGGAAGCCCACGGCCTTGCAGGCTTTCACCTTGGCCTCCACATAGGTGCGGCTGGCACCATCATCGCCCACGAGTACGGCGGCCAGATGAGGGGCACGTCCCCTGCGGGCCTCCACTTCCAGCGCCCTCCTGGCGATGTCCGCCTTCAGCACATCGCTGCAATGCCTGCCATCGAGAACGATCATCAGGCCACAAGAATACTACGCCGTCCGTTCCCTTTTACATGACGGCCGTCACACGAGGCTCCCTCGCCTCCGCCGTGCTGAAGGATCTTCCCTCGCATCGCGGGAGCTATTCCTTCAGTGTGTTCGGGACTTATTTTTGCGCCGGATATGGGCTCGCAACGGACAAGCAGCGGACGGATCTTCCAGAACCCTGTGCTGGAGGCGCTTACGAAGACGCACATCGCCATCCCGCTCACCATCTTCTTCGGCATCGGTGCGGCATCGGGGTATGTTTCCGTGCATGTGCAGGGCTTTTCGGTGCTCGGCACGCTTTCGCTCTATCTGGCCGGGGCCGTGTTCTTCACCTTCATCGAATACATCGCCCACCGCAACCTGTACCACATGAGCACCGGTGGCAGCACACGCAAGGCACGCCTCCAGTACGTCATGCACGGCATCCACCACGACCATCCGCGCGACAAGAAGCGGCTGGCCCTTCCACCGGTGGTCTCCATCGTGGTGGCTTCCCTGTTCATGGGCCTGTTCCGCCTGGTACTGGGCCCCGGAGGCATCGCCTTCGGCGGCGGCTTCCTGACGGGCTATGCCATCTACCTGATGGTGCATTACGCCGTTCACACCATGAACCCGCCGAAGAACATCTTCGGCGTGCTGTGGAAGCACCACAACCTTCACCACTACGTGGGGGATACCGGTGCCTTCGGCGTAAGCTCGCCGCTTTGGGACCACATCTTCGGCACCATGCCCGAGGACCCGCGCGCGAAGAAGAAGGCCGTGAACGCCTGAACGGCTGTTCGCGATCCCGGTGGAAGTTGTCAGTTATCAGTTGTCGGTTGTCAGGGAATGCCTGCTGCCGTGGCTTCTACACGAAGAGCAGGGCGTATCAAGGTGTCCAAGCTTCAAGGCTCAAGCTCAAAGCTTCAAACTCAAAAGACTTGACGCTTGAAGCTTCCCATCAAAGGGTGCCACCAAGGAGACTGACAACTGACCACCGACAACTGGCAACCGCCCCCCTACTGCACCCGCACCAGCTTCATGTCGTCCTGTTCCAGCATGAGGCCGAACTCGTTGCGCAGGCCGTTCTCCTCGCCGGTGCGTGTCATGCGAAAGCCCGTATATAGCGCCTCGGAACGCACGCTGGACAAGTGGTCGGCGAAGCCGGTGCCTTCTGCCATCAATGCGTTCAGGTAGTAGAAGGTCACATCGAACCCCAGCAGGGCGAACTCGTCCACATCCGCCTTGTACAACTCCCGGTACTTCGCGATGAATTCCCGTGTGCGGGGATCCTCGGGGTCGAAGAACGTGGCAGCCGGGAAGGTGAAGTCCAGGATGTCGAGGTCGCTGAGCGCGATGGAGGGCATATCGTACCACGCCTCCAAGCCCACCAGCCTGATCTTGTATTTCAGGGCCAGCGGTTTCAGTTTCGAGACCAGCATGGTCACGAGCTCCACATCCTCGCTGGGGGCCATGATCACGTTCAGCCTGCCCGCATCCAGCTTGCCGGGCAGATCGCCGAGGTCCCGTTTGCCGGGCTTCGCCACGATCACCGAATCGCGCAGGCGCTCTGGGCGTTGGAGCAGTGCCCCGCTCAGGGTGCCCCGCACCTGGTCCTGCATTTCCTTCTCGGAGGCGATGTCGGGCCGCAGCAGGATGATGTTGGCGTTCGCGTAGCGCGTGGCCACGAAGCGCGAAGCATGCTTCACGAGGTCCGATCGGGCAGGCGCCACTTTGCTCACAGTGGGCATGCCGAGGATCACCTTGTTGCTCTGCTGCACCGGGCATACGATGTGTGCCCTCCTGTTGGCGCGCGCCAGTTGTTCGATCGCCGCGCGATGGAACGGCCCGATGAACAGGTCGTAGTCCTGTATCCCGGGCTGCTTGATCAGCGTGCTCCAGACCTTCGCATCGTCACCGGTATCCTCCACATCCACGTCCGCGTGAAGGCCCATCCGCCGCAACGAATCGATGGCCATGCGGGCACCGTTGTGGAACTGCACGGCCGCGCGGGTAGGCTCGTAGTACGCCACTTCCTCAGCGGTATTCGCCTTGGCCAGTGTGCTGTCGTTCCGTGCCACGGAGAAGGGCAGCAACAGTCCGACCTTGTAGCGCATGTGTTCCCTGATGCGCGTCACCGGCTTGGCCGGAACCTCGTCCTGCACGGCACCGGGAATGATGATCGTGCCGCCCGCCTTCAGCCCTTCGGGCAAACCGTCATTGGCGTTGCTGATCGCCTCGGGCGCCACCCCGTAGCGTTTGCCAAGGCCGAACAAGGTCTCCCCCGGCTGCACGGTGTGCGTGGTGCCTGTGCCGGGTGCGGCGGGCGCCAGCGCGGTGGCGGGCGCGCCTGCCACGTGCGCCACCGGTATCACCAGCTCCATCCCTTCCTTCAGTTCCAATCCGCCCGGATTGCGTTCCAGCAGCAGGTTGATGTCCACGTTGTACTGGCGCGAGATGCCGAAGAGCGTCTCCTTCTTCCGCACCACATGCACCAGTTCACCGTTGCGCAGCACCGGGGCGGTCTTCAATTCCTTCTTCACCACGGCATCCGCCGGGATCAGCACTTCCTCGCCGATGCTTAGCCCGTCCTGCGCGGAAGGGTTCGCGGCCAGCAGCACATCCACAGGTACCGCATGGGCACGGGCGATGGCGAAGAGCGTCTGCCCCGCCTCCACCACATGCACGTTGTATCTGCGGCCGCCGATGGTGCGGGTCTCCTGCGCGAAGGCCGTGAAAGCCGGAGCGATGCAGAGCAGCAGGCCGATGATGCGAAGCCTCATTCCCATTCGATGGTGGCCGGTGGTTTGGAACTGATGTCGTACACGACGCGGTTCACGCCGCGCACGCGGTTGATGATGCTGTTCGAGATCCGTGCCAGGAAGTCGTAGGGCAGGTGGCACCAGTCGGCGGTCATGCCATCGGTGCTGGTGACGGCACGCAGGGCCACGGCGTTCTCGTAGGTGCGCTCATCGCCCATAACGCCGACACTGCGGACATCGAGCAGGGCGGCGTACGATTGCCAGATGCCGGTATTGAGTC
>JAHBUM010000123.1 GCA_019638075.1 Flavobacteriales bacterium
CGTTCGTGCAGGGCTGGTGCATGGAGCGGAAGATCCCCTGCCACGATGTGCGTGGGCAAGGGGCTTTCGTCATGGATCGGCAGGTTTGATGGCGCGGGAGATCTTGTTCGGCGGGCCGCACCACCGGCAACCGTTACATTCGCAGCGACCGGCCTGAAAAGAAGCCGGGTTCAACCAAGCATGGGTATCCTTGATGGCAAAGTGGCCTTGATCACCGGCGGATCGCGCGGCATCGGCAAAGGCATCGTGGAACGTTTTCTGGAAGAGGGCGCCGATGTGGCCTTCACCTACGTGAGCAGCCCGGAGAAGGCGAACGCCGTGGCCGCCGAACTGGCTGCGAAGACAGGCCGCAAGGTGCTGGCGATCCAAAGCGATGCGGGCGACTTCAACGCGGCGCAGGCCACGGTGGACAAGGTGGTGGCCGATCGGGGCAAGCTGGACATCCTCGTGAACAACGCGGGCATCACCAAGGACCAACTGCTCATGCGCATGAGCGAGGCCGATTTCGACGCGGTGATGAACACCAACATGAAGAGCGTCTTCAACATGACCAAGGCCGTGTTGCGCACCATGCTGAAGCAACGCAGCGGCAGCATCATCAACATGAGCAGCGTGGTGGGCGTGCAGGGCAATGCCGGGCAGGCCAACTACGCCGCCAGCAAGGCCGCCATCCTCGGCTTCACCAAGAGCGTGGCCAAGGAACTGGGCAGCCGCAACATCCGCAGCAACGCCATCGCGCCGGGCTTCATCGAGACCGAGATGACCGCCGCATTGGACCCCAAAGTGGTGGAAGGCTGGCGCGAAGGCATCCCCCTGAAACGCGGAGGCACACCCACCGATGTCGCCAACGCATGCGTCTTCCTCGGCAGCGATCTCAGTGCCTACATCACCGGACAGACGTTGAGCGTGTGTGGCGGCATGCTGTCTTGATCTGCAGTTGTCGGTTGTCAGTTGTCAGTTGTCGGTTGTCAGGGCTGACTGCCGACTCTTTGGCGGAGAACGTAAAGCATTGCACACTGCTATACCACCACGGAGCCTGCCACTACGAAGACTGACAACCGACAACTGACAACCGACAACTGCCCTCCCCCATGAACCTCACCACAGCCCATAGCCTTTGGCTGGCGCCGCTTTGCCTCCTGCTCGGCCTCGGGCTGGCGTGGTGGCTGTACCGCCGTGCTGCGGGGCAGGAAGGTTTCTCGCGGAACCTATCGCTGGTGCTGGCCGCCTGCCGTGCGCTGGCCGTGGCGCTCATCGCCTTCTTCCTGCTGGAACCCATGGTGCGCATCCTCGTGCGCGAAGTCCGAAAGCCCGTGGTGGTGGTGCTGCATGATGGCTCTTCATCGGTGATGGCCGCAGGCGATACGGCCGCCATCAGGGGCACCTATCCGGCCGAACTCGCCGAGCTGCAAGAGAAACTGGGCGATCGCTTCGACGTCCGTGCCTTCACCTACGGAGAAAGCGTTGCCGATGGTATTTCCTTCGCCCAGACCGGCGCCCTCACGGATGTGGACGGTGCCCTGCGCGAGGTGTACGACCGCTTCAACGGCCCCGATCTCGGCGCGGTGATCATCGATGGTGACGGGATCTACAACCGTGGCCGCGACCCACGCTCCACGGCGGACAAGCTGGGCGCGCCGGTGTTCGCCATCGCCTTGGGCGACACCACCGTAAGGCCCGACCTCGTGCTGCGCGGCGTGGAGCACAACCGCATCGGCTACCTCGGAAATGAGCTGCCCCTGCTCGTGAAGCTCGAAGGGCGCAGGATGGCGGGCACCAGCACGCGCGTCTCCATCCTGCAAGGCGGCAAGGAGGTGGCTGGCAGGGACGTGGTGCTGAACGGTCGTGCGGCCTTCGTGGAACTGCCCTTCACCGTGAAGCCCGAACGCGCAGGCATGCAGCGCTACACCGTGCTGGTGCGCCCGGTGCAGGGCGAAGCCACCGAGGTGAACAACCGGATGGATGTGCTGATCGATGTGCTGGACGACCGCCAGAAAGTGCTCTTGCTGGGCGCGGCCCCGCATCCCGATCTCGGTGCGCTCCGGCTCGCGCTCGGCGGCCTCGATGGTTACGGCACCGAACTGGCCTTCGCCGCAGACTTCGCTGGGGATGTCTCCACCTACGACCTCGTCATCCTGCACGGCCTGCCGTCGCCGAAGCACCCCATACAGCCGCTATTGCAGAAGGCTGATGCCGCAGGCGTTCCCATCTGTTACATCCTCGCGCTGGGCATGGACTTCAACGGGTTCAACACCCGGGCGGCGGGCGTGCAGGTGTCCGCAGCGCGTGGCTCGGCCACGGACGCACAGGCCAATGTCAACAAGGACTTCAGCTTCTTCACCCTCGATCCCGACCAGACACGTGCCATCGAGCGGTTCCCGCCCTTGCAGGTGCCGTTCGGGCAGTTCGAGCTGGGGCGTTCGGCCACGGCGCTCGCCACGCAGCGCATCGGCATGGTCAACACACCATACCCGCTCATCGCCCTTTCGCAACAGCAGGAGCGCCGCACGGCGGTGATCGCCGGTGAAGGGCTTTGGCGCTGGCGCATCAACGATCTTCAGCAGAACGGCGATCATGCGCGTTTCGACCGCCTCGTACACAAGCTGGTGCAGTTCCTCGCGCTGAAGGTGAACAAGGAACGCTTCCGCGTGGAACATGCACCGCGCTACTCGGAGAACGAACGCGTGGTCTTCACGGCGGAGTTGTACAACGCCACCTTCGAGCCCGTGAACACCGCTGAAGTGACCCTCGCGCTGAAGGATGAGGAAGGCCGCGACCACATGCACACCTTCAGCCCCAGCGGTACCGGATACCGTGCCGATGTGGGCCGGCTGCCCGCTGGCGCATACACATGGGCCGCGCGCACCAAGGCCGATGGTACCGCGTATGCGGCCAGCGGCGAATTGCACGTGGAAGCCCTGGTCGCCGAACAGCTGTCCACCGTGGCCGACCACGGCCTGTGGCACGATCTGGCCGCACGCACCAATGGCGCGGTGGTGATGCCCGGCGGAACGGATGCCATCGTGCAGGCCATCGAAGCGCGGCCGGATCTGGTGGCCCGCTCCTACGCCCACCCCAGCTTCAGCGACCTCATCGGCCTGCGCTGGCTGTTCTTCGCGATCCTCGGCCTGCTCACCTGCGAATGGGTGCTGCGGCGCAGGAACGGAGCCTACTGATCCGCGACAGGCATGGATAAGGCAGCGAGCAAGGCATGGTTCCGCAGGAAGCGCACATGGCTGATCGCCGTGGCTGCGCTGCTCGGTGCTGGCTGGCTCTTGCGCTACCGGCTGTTGCATGGCGTAGGCTCGGTGCTGATCGTTGCGGATGAGGTCCACCATGCCGATGCCCTGTACGTGCTCGGTGGCGCCTCGTATGATCGCGGCACGCATGCAGCGGAACTGCTCAAGGCTGGCGCGGCGCCGGTGGCGTACTGCACGGGCTCCAACGTGCCCTCCTCGTTCAAAGCCGAGGGCCGGATGATCACCGAAGCCCAGCTGACCCGCGCTGCCGCGATCCGGGCGGGCGCATCGCCTGAACAGGTGCTGCCGTTCTCTTATGGCACCAGCACCTTCGAGGAAGCACAGGGTGTGCTGCTCCACGCGAAGCGGCTGGGGTTCGATACCATCGCCGTGCTGACGACCGACTTCCACACACGCCGGGTGGGCGTGGTCTTCCGAAAGCGTTTCGCCGGAAGCGGCATCCACGTGCTCGTTGCCAGCGCACCCAGCTCGGAGTACGACGCCGACCAATGGTGGAACAGCGAGCAAGGCCTGCTGATGGTGAACAACGAGTACGTCAAGACGTTGTTCTATGCCTTGAAGTATTGAGGTGGCCGGAGCTCGGTGAAAAGCAGGAAGCCCCGCACATCCGCGGGGCTTCCTGCTTTGGGCTGGGAACGATCACTCGTCGTCGTTGCCGATGTTGATCCCGATCGTGAGGCCGTAGCTCATGTACTTCGAGTTGATGTGGTTCAGCGTGGGGTTGTCCTTGAAGGCACGGCTCAGGCCGAAGCTCGCCATGGGCGACAGGGTGAAGATGCCCATGTCGAAGCCCACACCGGCGTCGATGTTCCATGAGCCGCTGTTGAAGTCACCCTTGTTCCAGTTCAACTTGTCGTTGCGGTCGTTCACGCTCATCAGCACGTCGTAGCTGGGGCCGAGCATCAGGCGGATGTCGAACTGGTAGGTATCCACCACGCGATAGCCGAGCATGGTGCGCAGCTTCAGGTTGGTGCGGATCAGGTCATCCTCGTACTGCACGGACCCGGAGCTTCCGTCAGGGCTGGCCACCGTCTGGGTGATCGCGGTGACACTGCGTCCCAGGAATGCTCCGGGCTGTATGAAGAGCTTGTCGCCGAAGCGTGCGTCGAGGCCGAGCTGCCAGCCCAATTCGGCCTTGTAATTGATCCCATCGGGCGCTTGGGTCAGGCTTTGGAAGTTGAGGCCCGCCTGCGGGTTCAGTTGGAACTGGGCGGCGGCGGTCATGGAGCTCAGCAGTGTGAGCGCGATCAGTGTCTTTTTCATGGTCTTGAAGACTTGGGCCTTGGTATTCCAAGAGCGTGCCAAGATCGCACGGGATGGGCTATTCGGCATGGCCGCGAAGGTAGCCGGTGGTATGCGTGGGGCTTGGGGAGAGGGCGGTGCGCAGTAGGCAGTGCGCTGTCTGCAACTCTCCGCCGTTGCAGGAGCGCCTCGTGTACGTGCGCCATGGCATGGATGCGCTGTTGTATCACGTGCAGCTGTTCCCTCGTGAGCGCCTCCTTGAACTCCAGTTCGTGGTCTATGATGGCGATCACGGTGCTCAGCTGGTTCTTCACGCGGTGGTGCAGTTCGTGCAGCAGCACGTCCTTGTCCTTCAGCAGTTGCTGCAACTGCTCCTGCCGCCGTGCCAGTTCGTTGCGCTGGCGGCGGATGCGGCGCATCTGTGCCCACAGCACGGGCAGCAGGGTGGCGATGCACACCAACGCCACGCCCAGCGCCACGGATAGCCGGGTGAGGCGTCTAGCGGCGCGGCTGGCCTCCTTTTCACTGTCCTGCACCACGGCGAGCAGTTCGTAGGCGCGCTTCGCTTCGTCGATCCGCACGCTGGCGCTCCGTTGAAGGATGAATGAGGAATCCCACGACGCCGCATGCGCTTTCATGAAGTGCAGCGCGCTATCGGGCATGCCGAGCGCTTCATGAACGATGCTGGCATACCTGTTCATCACGCCCCTGTGGATGGGGCCGGTATTGCGCGCAAGGTCCTGGCACCGTCTCAGGTGGGCCTTGGCCTCCACGGGGTCGCTGTGGGCCAATAGCACGGCCAGCCCGCCGTACATGACGGATGCCCCCAGCCGATCATCCACAAGAACGAACAGCTCGGCGGCACGCCGGTAGTACTGCACGGCGTGCGGGTCCTTGTCCCGCCGCTTGATGTAGGCCATCACCATCACCGCCGTGGCCAGTTCCTTGATGTGGCCGTGCATGGTGTTGTACCGGATGGCCTGCCGGGTCCAGTGCAGGGCAATGCTGTCCTGATATTGGACCCGGTGCAGGGAGGCCCGGCGGTACAGGTACTCCCCGTAGTACCTGTCCGTGGGGTTGGAGCCGAAGAGCAGTGTGAAGCTGCTCAGCTCGGCTTCGGCCGCTTCGTACTTGTAGATGTTCTCGTAGGCCACGGCACGCAGCAGCCGGATGCGTCGGGCATTCACCCGTGATAATGGAGCGGACTTGAGCAGTTCATCCGAAAGGAAGATGAGCATGTCCCACCGGTCGATGTGGCGCAGTACATCAAGGCGCAGGATCAGGTATTCGGTGCGCAGGCTGTCCCGTCCGGCGCAACGATGGCCGTCTCGATGCGATGGGCGGCCTCTACGAACCCGTTGCCCCGGATGAGCGAGTCGATGGCGGCCAGCTCGCGCGCATGGGTGCTTTCGGGCGTGGCGGCCTGCGCCGGAGATGCCGCCAAAAGCAGCAGCACCAAGGCGCATTGCAGCAGGCGCCACGCATGGCGGGGCTTGGAGCGGTCCTGTGTACGCGGCATGGTGTGGGTGGAGGCGATCCGGGCACGCGAACATCGGCATTTGCCGCCGATGATGATCGGAGGGTCAAGTCCCTACGTAGATCTACCCTACGCGGGCCTGTAATGGCATCGCGATCACTCGTGCTCCTGCGGTGTGTATTCCGGCGGAAGCATCTCGGGCGGCACGGGGCCATCGGGCACTTCGGGGATCACCACGGCGAAATGCGAGGCAGGCATGGCCGCGTTCACCTTCGATGCCTTGAGGTCGGCGATCACCGCTCCCGATACGCCGCCTTGTTCCTCCGTATGGTGCGGGAACAACACGCCGGCGATGGGCTTCCAGTCCGCGAAGTCCAGCACGCGACGGTACACGCGGCCGTTGAAGTATTGCTCCTCCACGCGGCGCACCTTCAGGCCGGTCTCCACATCGTAGTACTGTTGGAAGGAGTTGCCGGTGCGCATGGTGAGGGAGAGCTTGTACACCTCCCTGCCCTTCAATGTGGTCTTCCCCTGTAGCGTGAGGCGTTCGAGCACTTTGTCGTAACGCGTCTCCTGAACGGGCAGGCTTTGCAGCAGGGTCGCTTCGTACCCGGCATCGGTGAGTTCGCCGCTGTTCACGCCATCGGAATACAGCACACGCTTGCCATCGAAGGTGATCTCCTCCACCAGCTCGTTCCCGTTCTTCAACTGCATGCGGTATTGGTCCGGCGCGAACCATTCGAGGGCTTCCCATGCCTCGCCCTGCCTGTCCTGAGCGTATTCCAACTGAAGGTGCCGGATGGGGGCGATCTTCTCGCGCCCGCCGATGGCATGCAGGTAGGCCTCGATCACCTGTTCCGCCGTGCGGTCCGTCACCGGTACAAGCTCCTCCTGCCAACGTTCACCTTCCTCCGTCAGTTGGATCACGGCAAGGTCACGGTCCACGCAGAAGCGGCGCAGGCCGGTCCCTATCCGCGTTAGATCACCCACCACCAGAATGGCGGCTTGGTCGGGATGGAGGAACGCACCGGCGGCATCCATCACCTGCTGGGCATTGACGGAGGCCAGCCGTGTGAGATAGGTGCTGTAATGGTCCTGTGCCAGCCCGCTCAGTCGGGTGTTCAAGGCGAAGCGCGCCACGGTGCGGGGATCCTCCAAGCTGCGGCCGAAGCTGCCCATCATGCTGCTCTTGGCGAGTTCCAGTTCACTCGTGGTGACCGGCAACAGGCGCATGCGCTCCATTTCACCGATGATCTCCGCCACGGCACTGTCGGTCACTTCGGTGCGCACGCTGGTGGAGACGGTGAAGCTGCTGTTGAACCGGTCCACATCGAGGCTGGAATAGCAGCCGTAGGTGTAACCGTGCGTCTCGCGGAGGTTCTGCATCAGGCGCGCGTTGAAGATCCCCCCGCCAAGGATGGTGTTCATCACCTGCGCCTGCTGGGCCCGGACGTCCTTCGGTTCCAGCGGCAGCGGGTATGCCACGCGGATCACCGATTGGGCGGCTCCGGGCCGGTCCACCACGTACACGCTGCGCTGTTTCGGGGGCGCTGCGGCTTTCCCCAGCGGCACCACAAGGCCCAGCCCTTCCACCAAAACGCGGCCGAGCTCGTCCGTGGTGGTCGCCGAAGCGGGCTGCTTCCATTTCCCGAAGTAGGTGCGGGCCATGGCCATGGCTTCCTTCTCGGTGACATCGCCCACGAAGACGAGGTAGCCTTTCTCCGGGCGGAAGAAGTGGCGGTGGTACGCTGCCAGCATGGCCCGGTCCACCTTGGCGAGGGTCTTCGCCGTGGTCACCTCACCATACGGATGGGCACGGCCGAACGTAACGGAGCGGCCCACGGCCTCGGCGATGCCCTCCGGATCCTCCTTGCGCTGCTGAACGGCGGAGTTGGCCCGGGTGAGCGCGCCATCCAGTTCGCTTTGGGGGAAGGTGGGCGCGGTGACCACCTCGCGCACCACGTCCATCAGGGGCGCGAGGTTCTTCTTGAGCACGCTGGCGAAAAGCCCATCGTTGCCGGTATGCAGGCTGGCGCCGATGGCATCCACATTACGGTCGATGTCGGCCTTGGACAGTTCCCCCGCACCGGCCATGAGCAGTTCGCCGAAGAGGTCCACGTAGCCTGCCTTGTCGCCTTGGACGATGGGTGGCACATCGAACCGCACCTGAACGCTTACCATGGGCAGCTTGTGGTCTTCCACCACGATCAGCTGCATGCCATTGGAGAGTTTGGAAAGGGAATGTTGGCCGATCCGGACCTCCGGAGCGGGGCCTGCCACGGGCGGGCGACTGCGGTCGAGCTGTGCGGTCATGAGAGCTGGTAGGAGCATGGTGCCAAGCGCGCACACGGCATGTGCGAACTGGCTGCGGTGGCCGAAGGTTCCGCGCATCATGGTCAGTTGGAAGGTACGGGCAGGTAATGCAACACCACCCGGTTGTCGTTCTTGAAATAGGTCTTCGCGGCGCGCTGCAGATCGGCGGCGGTAAGGGCAAGGTACCGGTCTATCTCGGTGTTGATGAGCGCGGTGTTCCCCAGCAGGACATGGGCACTTGCCAGATTGCCTGCGATGCCCGCCACACGGCTGTTATCGGCGATCACCTCGGTCTCCAACTGCGCCTTCAGGCGGGCCAGCTCGGCATCGCTGATGGGCGTGGTGGCAAGGTCGTCGATCTGCTTCTGCATGGCGGCCTCCAGTTTCACGGCATCCACTCCCCCGTTGGCGACAGCGAAGAGCATGGCGATGCCCGGATGCTCGAACGGGAAGTTGAAGGCCCCGCAGTAGACGGCCACGCGCTGCTCATCTTTCAGCGCGGTGTTCATGCGGGCGCTGTTGCCTCCGGAAAGCAGGCGGTTCAGCATTTCCACCGCGTAGAAATCCGGGGTGCCATTGGCGGGGATGCGATAGCCCATCACCACGGCGGGTAGCTGGATGCGGTCGTACACCACATCACGCACCTCTTCGCCCAAGGGAGGCTCCACGATGGTGGGCTGCACCACCGGCGCGCCCTTGGGGATGTCCCCGAAATAGCGTTCCACGAGCGTGCGGGCGCGTGCCGGGTCGATGTCCCCGGCCACCACCAGCGTGGCGTTGTTGGGCACGTAGAATTTCTTGTAGAACGCCTGATAATCGGCCTCGCTGGCGGCGTTCAGGTCCTCCATGTAGCCGATGGTGGGCCACTGGTAGGGGTGCTGGGTGAAGGCCCGCTTCAGCACCTCCATGGTGAGGGTGCCGTAGGGTTGGTTCTCGTAGCGCTGGCGGCGTTCCTCCTTCACCACCTCGCGCTGGGTGTCCACGCCCACCTGATCCACCTTGGCATGCAGCATGCGTTCGCTCTCCAGCCACAGTCCCAGTTCCAGCTGGTTGCTGGGCAGCACCTCGTAGTAATAGGTGCGGTCCCCATTGGTGTTGGCGTTGAGCACCCCGCCCGCGTTCTCCACCAATTTGCTGAACTCTCCGCGCTGGATGTTGGCCGAGCCCTCGAACAGCAGGTGCTCGAAGAAGTGCGCGAAGCCGCGCCGGTCGCGGGCCTCGTCCTTGCTCCCCAC
>JAHBUM010000124.1 GCA_019638075.1 Flavobacteriales bacterium
CCCCGGCTTGGGCGGCCCACCGATCGTTGGTGCTTGGACCGCTGGCAGCTCCGAGATAGGTGGCTTCATCCCTGCGGATCTGCCCTGCGGGCCGTTCAACGCAACGGTCGTGTATGGCCACGGAACAGCTCAACAGCAGTCATTCCCGGTCACGGTCTCTTCCAGTTCGTGGTACGCCATTGTCAACATGCCGGGCTTATATCACGTGTTGTTGAGCATGGGCAATGGACCGGCTTGCACTGAAGGCCATGATGTGATGGCCGGACCCTTCGTTGATTTCAACAACGACGGCACTGTCGATCACCTCGACCACGAAGCCCTCCAAGCTCACTTCGGGTGCATCGTGGCGCAGAACCCGGATTGTTCGTTGTACGACCTCGACGACGACGGTGTGGTGGGCCAATCCGATATGCAACAGTTCAACGGGGTGTACCATGGGAACTGAACGCAACACATACGCTACCGCCATGAGCACACACGTACAGCAGCCGATGGGAGCAGGATCCCTCGTGCGAAGCATGAGGAAGGCACGAGCACTCTCCGTGCTTGTGTTATGCGGCATGCACCACATGCTGGCCGCACAGGTCACCAGCGTTACGGTGGAGACCTCATACACCGACGATGGCACCGTGGCGGGCTATCCCGCAGGGCATTCCACGTACCGCATTTATGCGCAACTCACCCATGCCACGGACCGGCTCACGTCGGTGTATGGCGGCAGTGATGCGCCCCTGCTCGTGAACGCATCGGGCAGCGGTTTTTGGAACCATGCGGAGGCAGGCCCCACCGCCTCTCAGAACGATTGTTCCCTGCACGGCGCCGCGCCCGCCATGGCATACGATTCGTACCTCGCCATCGGCTCCGCATGCAACGGTGGTACCGCAGGCACGGTATATGCGCTGGACGACCCGAACACCACCACGTGGATAGATGAGGCGTTCGGTACCGCCCCCTACGGCATGGGCACTGTGGCCGTGACCACGCAAGTGGGGGCATTGTGGTACAGCCTGCAGACGGCGTCCGACACGCAGGCGGGTGACGAGCTGCGCGTGCTGGTGGCACAGATCACCACCGATGGCGCCATCTGCGGCACGCTCAATTTCCAGGTGTTCCCCGAGTACGCCGGTCCGGGCAGTCCGTACATCCAGCAGACGGGCTTTTCGTTCAGTTCGTTGGAGAATGGGATAACGATAACCCCGGAGGTGGTGCCACCCACCTGCCATGGCGATGAGGACGCCTCCATCGTGGTGAGCGCGGCCGGTGGGACGGGTATGCTCGCGTACAGCTTCGACAATATCACGTATGCGGCCAGCGCTTCGCTGGAGGGGCTCGGCGCGGGCACCTACCCGGTGTATGTGCGCGATGAGGCGGGTTGCACGGTGGCGCTCCCGGTGCGGATCGCTGATCCCGCAGTGCTCGGAGTGGCCGGTCTGGAGGCCATCGACATCACGGGCGCGTTGCCCGGCGGCAACACGGCCTACACGGTGCAGGGCGGGGTTCCGCCGTACAGCTTCTACTGGACCGGTGCGCAGGGCAACGTGGTATCCGCTTCGCAGGATCTGCCACCGCTGTCCGGACAGGACGAAGCGGGTACATACACCCTTGTGATCACCGATGAAGCCGGCTGTGCCTTCAACACGGCCATCGAGGTCAGCTTCATCGTTGGCATGGAAGAGCTTGCCTTCGGGCACGCCGTGGAGGTGTTCCCCAATCCCACGCCGGGGCTGTTCACGCTCCACTTCCGCACGGCGGGGTCCATGGACGTCTCCTATCGTATCATGGATGCTTCGGGAAGAAGCGTTCTGTCATCGAGGCCCGGCATCGTGAGCGGCGAGCGCTACGAGCCTGTGGACATCAGCCACCTGGCCGCAGGCGTTTACTTCCTGCGGACGGAAACGGGCCAGGGTTCCAGAACGGTGCGGATCATCAAGCACACGGCGCCGTAGCTGTTTGGATGAGGGGAATAGTTCTCGGTTGTCAGGGGCCAGTTGTCAGGAAATGCCTGCTTCCGTAGCTGCTGTACGCGACGCCTCTCCAGCAGTCTCATCAAGGAGACTGACAACCGGCAACTGACAACTACCTTGATCTTCTTCCGGTCCATAGCCCCGCCTGCGGTTCCAAGGGAAATGCAAACAGGTTCTAAGACCGGGCTTGGGCTGAACGGGCGCACTACCTTCCGCCCATGCTCACCACCATGCCCAAAGGCAGGCAGGCGCGCGGGAAGGCCGATGCCATCAAGCGGAAGGCCCACGAGCTGGGCTTCCTGGCCTGTGGCATCGCCCGTGCGGAATTCCTTGCCGAAGAAGCGCCGCGCCTGGAACGCTGGCTGCGCGAGGGCAGGAACGGCGAAATGGGCTACATGGCGAACCATTTCGACATGCGCCTCGATCCGCGCAAGCTGGTGGAGGGCGCGAAGAGCGTGATCAGCCTTGCGTACAACTACCACACACCTCCACAACAGCAAGATCCCGAAGCGCCGAAGATCAGCACCTACGCCTATGGCCGCGACTACCACAAGGTGGTGAAGCAGCGCCTGAAGCCGTTGGTGGCCTTCATTCAGGAGCAGTACGGGGACGTAGCCTTCCGCACTTTCGTGGACAGCGCGCCGGTGCTGGAGAAGGCGTGGGCCGCGCGCGCGGGCATCGGCTGGCGGGGCAAGCACACCAACGTGATCCGGCAGGGCGCTGGCTCGTTCTTCTTCCTGTGCGAGATCATCCTTGATCTTGAACTGGAACCCGATGCCCCCGTGGCCGACCATTGCGGCACCTGCCGCCGTTGCATCGACGCCTGCCCCACCGAGGCTATCACGCCGTACGCGGTCGATGGCAGCCGGTGCATCAGCTATCTCACCATCGAGCTGAAGAATGCGATCCCTGCGGAATTCGCGGGCAAGCTCAATGATTGGGCCTTCGGCTGCGACATCTGCCAGCAGGTGTGCCCGTGGAACCGCTTCAGCACGCCGCACAACGAGCCGCAGTTCGCGCCCAAGCCGGAACTGATGGGCCTTACGAAGGACGAATGGCACGGCATGACCGAGATCGTCTTCGACCGCCTGTTCGAGGGCAGCCCCGTGAAGCGGACGAAATACGAAGGCTTGAGGAGAAGTCTGCGGTTCCTACAAGGGGGGTAGGCATGTGGGCATGTGTCCATGTGCTCATGTGTCCATGGGCGTGACCTATGAGGGTAGCGGTTCGGCAGACCTCCGTCATGTCTGCCCGGTACGGCTTCGCTTATTCTATGACATATGCAAGCGAAGTAGGCGGGGTCATTCGCTTCGGCGGACTTTTACTCTTCCCCAACGACCACGAAGGGATCGTACCACCAAGGAGGCATTCATAGTCACATGCCCACATGGACACATGCCCACATGCTTCACGTGCGGTACCCATGAAATGTAGACATACCACCGGGCCGCTATGGGTTCCCTCATGGACACATGAGCACATGGTCACATGCCCACATGCCTCACGTGCGCATCGTGGTCTGGAACACCTCCACGATCACATCCTTGTAGATGTGGCCGAAGGTGGCCAGGCACCACGCCTTCAGCACTAACTGATCGT
The DNA here is from genome assembly GCA_019638075.1 of Flavobacteriales bacterium. GTDB lineage: Bacteria > Bacteroidota > Bacteroidia > Flavobacteriales_F > PHOS-HE28 > PHOS-HE28. The sequence goes on from JAHBUM010000124.1 coordinate 3,564, forward strand.
GCTGGCCCAGCCAACGGCGGGCTTTGATGAGTTCCTTCTTGAAGAGCCGCTTGTCGAAACTGACTTTCTGGAGTACCTGCTTGCTGAACTCCATCATCTTCCTTCCCTGGTCCATCATCACGGTACGGCTTTAGCGAGGTTGAAGGTAGTACGGAAACCGGGCTTTGATACGCTTCGGGGCCGAATGGTTTTCCACGATCCCGAACGTCGGTACAAGGTAACGGCGATCCGCTGGCGATGGTGTCCGGGAAGTGCCAAAAAGTGTTGCCGGTCTTCCCGTCGCTTCTCCACTCCCAAGCCCGTCAAGGCTGGAACTTGCGCTCGGTGACCTGTTTCACCTCGTAGCTGTCGCGGTGGGCCACATAGGCCACGAGGGCGCAGTTGGCCGATTCGAGCACGTTCGTGGGCAGTGTGTAGGAGAAGCTGCGGGTGAAGCGGTCTCCGGCGCTGGCCGATCCCTCGAACACGGACTCACCCCACGTACCATTGAGCACGGCCCGCAGCACGTGGCGATGCTCGTAGTCCGGCACATTGGGCGAGGGAGCCTGCGCATCCACCTGCCAGTCGATCACGTGGTCTTCGGTCAGGTAGATCACCAGGTCGTGGGTGCCCTCCATGGGCTTCGCGATGGTAACCTCGATCTCGCCGGAGACCGAGCTGTTCGCGGCATTGAACGTGAAGGAGGTGAACCGGATGTCGAGGTCGGCTTCCTGCCCGGCTGCTGCGGCCATGGCTGATGGCCAAGCCCCGTCGGTGATGGCACGCGCTCCGTTGAAGGGGAAGCGGTTGAACATGCCCATCGGCAACCCTTCGATCTGGAAGGCGGCTTCATAAGCACTTCCCGCAGGGGTGCGGAAATCCGTGTCGAAGATCCCATCGCCGATGGGGTTCTGTGGCGCGGCGAAGCCATTCACCATGTGTACACCAACGATCACGAGCTGGTCGCCATACTGGGTGGCCAGCCCATCCGCCACGCGGGCGGCGCGCGGGCAGTTGTTGCAGCGGTGGCCGGTGAGGTCTTCCAGCAGCACACGGCGCGGTATGCCCTCAACAGGCCCCACGGTGTTCCCCGAGGGCTGCACCGGGTCGCTCACGATGTCGCAACCGGCCAAAGCCATGGCTGCCATCAGGGAAATTGAAGCATGCCTCATGGTCAGAACGTGCTTGTGATGGACAAGGTAAGGCCATTGGCGGCGGGCACCTGGCGGCACACACCACCCACGCAGAAGATGCCCGCGCGCTGGCGGCCGTAGTTCACCTGGAAGCGGTTGCCGCCCCGGATGTACCCCACAGAGCCGACCGGATAGTGCAGGGCTTCATACCCCTTGGCTTCCAGCTTTTCGCTGCCCACGTAATTGAACTGGTCCATGGCCGCCACGAACCAGTGCGGGCTGAAGGTGAATTCGGCCAGTGCGGTGGCCCAGTTGCCGTGATCTTCCCTGGTGCTCAGGTGCTGCACCTCGAAGCGCACGGAGTTCCGTTCCGTGAAGTTGTGCAGGCCCTCGAGGATGAGGATGTCCGCATGCACCGGTGCCTCGCCGGGCTTGCCCTGGATGATGTCGATGTCGTACCACACGTTGAGGTAGGTGAGGGCGAACTCCCACGTGCTGCTCACCCGCTTGCGCACCTCCACGTTCAGGTCCTGGAAATAGCGGCGGTGGCCGGGGCTCAGGAAGGCTGTGCGGTAGCCGAGGCGCGACGTGGTATCATCCACGGCACCCAGGCGCGTGGTGTCCAGCGCGTGCGCCACGGAATAGTTCACCGCCACCTTGGTGCCGTACTTGCCGCCCAATTTGGTGCCCTTCTTCCACTTGTAGAACAGCTCGCCCTGTGCGGACACTTCGCCGTTGGGCTGCGTGGCGTAGGGATAGAGCGTGGCCGGAAGGTTGTAGGTATGCTGCTTCGCCAGCGGCGGAAGGAAGTTGATGTTCAGGTCGAAGGGCGTGGGCGCGGCGCGGTCGCTTTGGAAGAGCATGTTGTCGAACGAGTGCGCGCCCATGGACAGGCCGAAACCCCTCACGGAGTAGGTGGCGTTCACCAGCAACCCCTGGCCTTCCTTGTAGATGAAACCGTTCCGGCTGTTGGGGTCGTTCACCTTGCGGGCATACTCGGCATAGACGTTCCAGCGTGGCGTGGTGAAGTTCGCGCGGAGGGCCCACGCCGCCACGTTCTGCGGTAATACCAGGGACGGGTCCCGATCCTCCTGATACTTGCTCACGAAGCCACCGCCGATGATCAGGTTGTTCGCGCTGGTCCAGTTCGTGTCCAGCAGTTCCCGCAACGAGACCTCGGCATCGATGCCCCGTACGATGCCCGGCCCCTTGACGGCCTGGTTCGCGAAGCTCAGGCGTTGCTGGCCGATGAAGCCCTTGAGGTGCAGGCCGCGCACGGGCATGTACTTCAGGCGGATGCCGTCCATGGCGTTGTCCACGCCGAGGTAGCGCTCCTCGTAGCTGCGGAAGATCATGCCTTGGCCGAACTGCTCGAAGAAGTTGCCCACGGTCACCTCCAGATCGTCCTGCCTGTACTTCGCGTAGCGGTACCCGATGCCGCTGCCCGAATAGGGTGTCCCGGCCGGATAGCCGGCCAGCGGCGGGGTGTAGCTCTCGAACCGGCCACCCGCCTCGAACGGGCCGTTGGTGTAGATCAGGTTGGCCCAGGCGTTGGCCGCAAGGCGCTGGGCGGGCACCACCGCACCGATGGCGGAGTCCACATTGTAATACTGCGCGTCGGTGCTGAAGTTGCCGTGGATGCGGCCGCCCTCCTGCGCAACGAGGCCGGACGCGGACAGCAGCAGGAAGGTCAGGAAGCCGCCCTTGACGAAGTGCCGGTTGGACATCGCTGGGGTCACTTCCTGCCGACGAGCTCCTGCACCTTGCGGTACAGTTCGTTCTCGTCGCCGGGTTCGTAGTTGTTGTGCTGGTACACCACTTCGCCCTTTCCGTTCAGCAGGAAGGTGTGCGGCACGTTGTTCACGTTCAGGGCGCGTTTGAGATCGCCGTTGGGGTCCAGGTACACCTCGTAATCCCAATCCTGCCCGTCCACATACGGTTTCACGCGGGCCATGCTGCGCGCATCGTCGATGGACACGGCGATCAGCTTCACGCCGGTCTCCTTCTGCCATTGGTCGTACTTGTCGGCGATGGTGCTGAGCTCGCGTTTGCAGGGAGCGCACCACGTGGCCCAGAAGTTCACGATGATGGGCTTGCCGTTGTTGGAGAAGGTGCGCGCGTCCACCTTGCGGCCATCAAGGGTCTGCACCATGGCGCTCGGCATGCGCATCTGGGCGTACGAAACGATGGAGAGAAAGGCGCTGAATGCGAGAGTCGTCAGGTACCTCATGGGGCCAAAGATCGGTGATCCCTTGCATGGAACGTGCCGGATGTGAGTCGCTTGGTGGGAACCCTACCGCAGTGTGCTCAACCTTTCCGCATCCAATCTTACCAGTATGCCCAGCAGGATGGTGAACGAGATCATGGAGCTGCCGCCGTAACTGAAGAAGGGTAGTGGGATGCCGATCACCGGCGCCAGGCCGATGGTCATGCCCACATTGATCATCAGGTGCAGGAAGAAGATGCTGGCGACGCAGTAGGCGTATATCCGTGTGAAGCGCGATCGCTGCCGGTCGCTGATCTGGATGATGCGCAGGATCAGTGCGGTGAGCAGGACCACCACGAACGAGGTGCCGAGGAAGCCCCATTCCTCGCCCACGGTGCAGAAGATGAAATCGGTGCTCTGCATGGGCACGTACTTGAACTTGGTGAGCGTGCCTTCGAGGTAGCCCTTGCCCGCGAAGCCGCCGGAGCCGATGGCGGTCTGGCTCTGTTTCACGTTGTAGCCCAGCCCCTGCGGATCCTCCATCTGGCCCAGCATCACCAGGATGCGATCCTGCTGGTGCTTCGCCATCACGTTGTTGAACACGTAGTCCACGCTGCTGATGAAGACCACCGAGCTGATGAAGCCCATGGCGATGAGGGTGTGGAAGCGCTTGCGTTCCCGCTTCACCACGAGGTTGCGCACCGCCCACCACGCCAGCGCGCAGCATACGGCGATGGCCCCCAGCAGCAGGTACTGGCCGGTAAGCTTCGCATCGGTGAACGGCAGATCGAACACACTTTCCTTGAGGATGAGCGAGAGCACCGAGAGCACCCCGGCGAGGATGGCCAGCAGCAGCACGTTACCCGAAAGGCCCTCGCGGTACAGCACGAGGATGAACGCGCCCGAGACGAGCGAGGTGCCCGTGTCCGGCTGCAGCATGATGAAGGCGACGGGCAGGAGGATCAGCGCCGTGCTGATGACCCTGGAGCGCGTGTCCACCAATGCTTTCAGCCCGCTCAGGTAGCGCGATAGGGCGAGTGCGGTGGCGAACTTGGCGAACTCCGCCGGCTGGATGCCGAAGCCGCCGATGGCGAACCAGGCTTTGGCGCCCTTGACCTCCTTGCCGAAGAGCAGCACGGCGATGAGCAGGAGGATGACGACCACATAGATCGTGTAGGCAGAATCGCGGAACACCTCGCCGCGGATCAGCAGCATGGATGCGCCCAGCGCCAGGCTGATGCCCATCCACACGGCCTGTTTGCCGTACTCCTTGCTCTGGTCGAAGATGCTGGCGTGATCGACATCGTACGCCGCGCTGTAGATGTTGGCCCAGCCCATGAACATCAGGAGCAGATACATGATCAGTATCGGCCGGTCGAAGTTGGCGGCGACGTTCTCGCGGGCGCTCATCGGCGGGTGCGTTTGGGCTTCACCTTCTTCACGAACGTGGCTTCCCTGGCGATCAGGTCGGCCTCCAGCATGCGCTTCATCACATCGGGCCGGGTGATGGTGTCGGTGAGGTATTGCTCCATCAGCAGACTGGCGATGGGTGCCGCCCACGTGCCGCCGAAGCCGCTGTTCTCCACGTACACCGCCATGGCGATCTTGGGGTCCTCCATCGGCGCGAAGCACACGAACACGGCGTGGTCCTGCCCGTGGGGGTTCTCGGCCGTGCCGGTCTTTCCGCACACGGTGATGTCCTTGATGCGCGCGCTGCGTGCCGTGCCGCCCGGCTCCTCCACCACGCGGCGCATGCCCTCCTGGATGTAGTCGTACCACTTCGGGTCCACGCCGGTGATGTGCTTCTGCTGGTACCTGCGTTGCAGGCTGTCGGGGTGGCCCACGGCGCGCACCACGTGCGGGTCGTAGTACCAGCCCTTGTTGGCGAAGATGGCGGCGAGGTTGGCCATCTGCAACGGTGCCACGAGCACTTCGCCCTGCCCGATGCTCACGCTGTAGATGGTGCTGAAGGCCCAGCCTTCCTTGCCGTACTTGCGGTCGTAGTAGGCCACGTCGGGGATGTTGCCGCCCTTGGCGCTCGGCAGGTCGATCGGCAGGCGCTGCCCAAGGCCGAAGGTGAGCATGTACTTGTGCCACTCCGCGAGGCCCAGCGCGGCATCCTTGAAGCGGTTCTTCGGGTCCTTGTCCTGCTCCACGATGCGCTTGAACACCTGATAGAAGTAGGGGTTGCACGAGTATTGGATCGCGTGGATGATGTCGCCTGCGCCGGGGTGGTTGTGGCAGCCCACCAGCGATTTCTGGCAGGGGAATCCGGTGTTCACGTTGATCACACCTTCGTCCAGCGCGATCAGCGATTGCACGATCTTGTAGATGGAACCCGGCGGGTACTGCGCCTGCAACGCGCGGTCGAAGAGCGGCTTGATGGGGTCGCGTTGCAGGATGCCGTAGTTGGTGTTGCGCACACGGCCCACCAGCAGTTCGGGGTCGTATGTCGGGCTGGAGACGAGGCAGAGGATCTCGCCTGTCTTAGGGTCTATCGCCACGATGCTGCCCTTCTTGTTCACCATCAGCTGCTCACCCAGCCGCTGCATGTCAAGGTCGA
>JAHBUM010000125.1 GCA_019638075.1 Flavobacteriales bacterium
TTTCCCATGTCCAACGCCACGTTCCATGTCCCGGTCCCGTCCAATGAACCCGTATTGAGCTACGCCCCCGGCACCGCCGAGCGCAAGGCCCTGCAGGCCGAACTGGATCGCCGCCTACGCACCCGCATCGATGCGCCCATGTGGATCGCCGGGCATGCGATCGAGACCACGGACGTGCGGAAGATGAGCCCGCCGCACAAGCATGCCCACAACCTCGGCTCTTCGCACCACGGCGAGGCCAAGCACGTGCGTGCCGCCATCGACGCGGCCTTGAAGGCCAAGGCCAACTGGGAGAACATGCCCTTCGAGCAGCGCGCCGCCATCTTCCTGAAGGCCGCCGATCTACTGGCCGGTCCGTACCGCGCACAGATCAACGCGGCCACCATGCTGGCGCAGGGCAAGAACTGCTACCAGGCCGAGATCGACAGCGCCTGCGAACTGATCGACTTCCTGCGCTTCAACGTCCACTACGCGCAGCAGATATACCGCGACCAGCCCATCAGTTCGCCCGGCGTATGGAACCGCCTGGAATACCGCGCGCTGGAAGGCTTCGTGTTCGCCCTTACCCCCTTCAACTTCACGGCCATCGCGGGCAATCTGCCCAGCAGCGCGGCCCTCATGGGCAACACCGTGGTGTGGAAATGCGCCGACAGCCAGTGCTACAGCGCGCAGGTGATCATGGAGGTCTTCATGGCAGCCGGTCTGCCCCCGGGCGTGATCAACCTGATCCACGTGAGCGGTGCGGTCGCTGGTGATGTCATCTTCAAGCACAAGGACTTCGCGGGCATCCACTTCACCGGCAGCACCGGCGTGTTCCGCCAGATCTGGAAGACCATCGGCGAGAACCTGCCGCTGTACCGCAGCTACCCGCGCATCGTGGGCGAAACGGGCGGCAAGGACTTCGTGATCGCACACCCCAGCGCCGACCCGAAAGTGGTGGCCACCGCGTTGAGCCGTGGCGCCTTCGAGTTCCAGGGGCAGAAGTGCAGCGCCGCCAGCCGTGCCTACATCCCCGAGAGCCTGTGGCCGGCCGTGAAGAAGGAGCTGCTGGCCGACCTGGCCGACATGAAGATGGGCGACCCGCGCGAGTTCTCGAACTTCATCGGCGCCGTGATCGACGAGAAGAGCTTTGACAAGATCGCGGGCTACATCGATGCGCTGAAGAAGGACAAGAAGAACATCCAGATCATCGCCGGTGGCAAGTACGACAAGAAGACCGGCTACTTCATCGAGCCCACCGTGGCCGTGACGAAGGAACCGAAGAGCGTGACCATGTGCGAGGAGATCTTCGGCCCCGTGCTCACCATCTACATCTACAACAGTGCTCGCTGGACCGAAACGCTCAAGCTGGTGGATGCCACCGGCGAGTATGCACTTACCGGCGCGGTGATCAGCAACGACCGTGCGAGCATCATCGAAGCCACCGGAGTGCTGCGCCACGCGGCGGGCAACTTCTACATCAACGACAAGCCCACGGGTGCCGTTGTGGGCCAGCAGCCCTTCGGCGGCGCGCGCGGCAGCGGTACCAACGACAAGGCTGGCAGCTACCTCAACCTGATCCGCTGGGTAAGCCCACGCACGATCAAGGAGACCTTCGTGCCACCGACGGATCACCGGTATCCGTTCCTGGGGTGAACGCAGGGGCAGGAGCAAGGGCAAGTACCCGTCATTGCCCCTGCTCCTGCCTACTGCCCCTTGCATTTCAAAACCTTCTGACCCTCAGCCACGTATGAACACACGCCGGAACCTCTCCCCCGGCATGTTCCGAACGTGGAATTCAGCCCCAAACGCACCAAGCACAAGGTCCTTTACGCCGTGTATGCGGCACTGCTGGTGCTCTGCGTCGCCGTCATCACCATCGTTCACCGCAACGAGCAGAAGGCGCTGAAGGGACAGGGGATCGCACAACTCCGGACCATCGCCTCCACGCTTTCCGAAGAGGTGGCCGCGAACAACCTGAAGGCGTTGGTGGAGAAGTACACCAGCCCCGGCCTGGTGATCAAGAACACGCAGGACGCCCGCTACTATGTGCTGCACGAACGCCTGCGCCGCACCGCCGAGAAGAACGGCCTGCACGCCCCGCTGGAACTGGTGGTGCACGATGCGCAGAAGCAGGAAGTACAGGTGATCGTGACCTCCGAGGACAAACCGCGCTTCCGCGACCGCTGGACCGGTGACCACGGCAAATTACTGGCCGCTTTCGGCACGGCGGGCACCTTGGAGCAGGGGGACAAGGAGCAGCGTGAACTCATCGCCTTCGACGCCATCGCCGACGCGCAAGGCGAAGTGGTGGGCATGATCGTGGCGCGATCGCCCGCCAGCCTCTACGCCTCCGCTACGACATCGCTGCTGCGCAACATCGGCATCGCCGTGCTGCTCTTCGGCCTGGCCGGGCTGCTCCTGTTCCGCTACGTGGGCCGCTGGCTGAAGGTGGATGAGGATGCCCAGCAGAAGCTGAAGGAGCGCCACGAGGACATCAACGACAGCATCGCCTACGCGGGCAAGATCCAGCGCGCGCTGGTGCCCTCGGCCCTGGTCTACGACGAGCTCTTCGCCGATTCGTTCGTGATAGACCGGCCCAAGGACGTGGTGAGCGGCGACTTCCATTGGGTGTACCGCATCGATGCCGACACCTGCTTCGTGGCTGCTGCGGACTGCACCGGCCATGGCCTGCCCGGCGCCATGATGGCCGCCATCGGTTGCTCCCTGCTCAACGAGATCGTTCCGCAGAACGCCCACCGGGATCCTTCGGAGATCCTCTCCATCCTGCACACCCGCATGGTGGCCACCCTGCACCAGCAGGGCAAGCAGCGCGGCGCCGGCGATGGCATGGACGTGGCCCTGTGCCGCGTGGACCGCAAGGCCCGCGAGATCGTCTTCGCCGGGGCGTACAGGCCGGTGTACTGGCTGCACAACGGCCAGCTCAGCGTCATCAACGGCGACCGCAGGCCCGTGGGCGGCGGGCACGTGGGCGAAGAGCGCAGGTTCACCACGCACAAGCTGGCCTACACGCCCGGCGACCGCATCTACCTCTTCAGCGACGGCTACGTGGACCAGTTCGGCGGCCCGGAGCGGAAGCGCTTCATGAACGCGCGTTTGCAGGAACTGATCATGGTCAACCGCCACCTCGGACTGAAGGAGCAGGCCGTGGTGATCGAGCGCGCCTTCATGGACTGGAAAGGCCCCATCGAACAGATGGACGACGTGTGCATGCTGGGGCTGGCGGTGTAGCAGCCCTTGCGGATCACCGCATCCACCTATCTTTGGACGATGCCCGAGAGGGCCTACTGTATCCGCATGGCAACGAAAGCAGAGCTGATCACCCGGCTCGAAGAGATCACGGCACAGGAGGATGTAGAGACCGCATCCGAAGCCGTTGAAGGTGTGAAAGAAGCGTACGAGGCCCTGGTGGCCGCCGCGCAACAACAGGCCACATCCGAACAGGCACCGGAAGCCGCAGCCGCCGAAGGTGCGCCGCAGCCGCCGGAGGGCGCGCCCATCGCCATCGAATCCGCCCCGTTGCAGGATGAGGAGGACAAGCGTTTCAAGCAGCTGCTCGACGCCTTCAACCAGCGGGTGAACGACATCCGCCGGAAGAAGCAGAAGGAAGAGGCGGAGAACCTTGAGGCCAAGAAGGCCCTCATGGAGGAGCTGAAGCAGCTGATCTCCGGCGAGGAGAACATCGGCACCGCCTTCCAGCGTTTCGCGGAGATGCAGGAGAAGTGGAAGACCATCGGCCCCGTGCCGCAGCAGCACTACCGCGATCTGCAGAACGACTACACGCACCTGCGCGACGAGTTCTTCTACCACATCCGCATCTACAAGGAGCTGCGCGATCACGACCTGCGCAAGAACACCGCCCTGAAGCAGGCCCTGATCAGCGACGTGGAGAGCCTGGCGCAGAAGGACAACGTGAAGGAGCTGGAGCATGGCGTGAAGGAGTACCAGGATAAGTGGCATGCCATAGGTCCGGTGGTGCGCGAGGAATGGGAGGCCATCCGTGACCGCTTCTCCACCGCCACCCGCACCATCTACGACAAGGTCCATGAGCACTACCGCGCCCGTCGCACCGAGCACGAGGCCAACCTCGCCGCCAAGCAGGCGCTGGTGGACAAGGTGAAGACCCTCACCGACCAGCTCGGCGAGTCGGCCACCAAGGAGTGGAAGCTCCTTACCGATCAGGTGCTGGAATTCCAGAACGCGTGGAAGAACATCGGCTTCGCCACCAAGAAGGACAACGAGCGCATCTGGAAGGAGTTCCGAGCCGCCTGCAACGTGTTCTTCGATGCCAAGAAGGCCCACTTCGACAAGCTGAAGGACCAGTACAAGGAGGTCCGCGAGAAGAAACAGGCACTGCTGGACGAGGCCCTGAAGCTGAAGGACAGCACCGAATGGCGCCAGACGGCCGACAAACTGAAGCACCTGCAACAGCAGTGGAAGGAAGCGGGCAGCGCCGGACCGCGCGACGAGAACCGCCTGTGGACGAAGTTCCGCGAAGCGTGTGACCAGTTCTTCCATAACCGCAAGGCCACCTTCGACAAGCTCGATGCCGAGCAGGCCATCCACGTGCAGGCCAAGGAGGCCCTGATCGCCGAGATCGAAGCCTTCACGCCCAGTGGCGACCGCAACAAGGACGTGGAAACGTTGAAGGGCTTCTCGGCCCGTTGGATGAACAGCGGCCGTGTATCACCGAAGCTCTACGACGCCTTCAGCGAACGGTACCGCGCCGCGCTGGACAAGCACTACGGCCAGATGAAGATGGAGGGTGAGGAACGCCGCCGCATGCAGTTCCAAGACCGCGTGGATGAGATGAAGTCCGGTCCCGATGGCCGCTTCCACATCGAGAAGGAGAGCCGTTTCGTGAAGCGCAAGATCGAGGAGCTGGAAGCCGAGATGCGCAGCATGGAGCGCAACATGGGCATGTTCAGCTTCAAGAGCGCCAGCGGCGAAGCCATGAAGAAGGACATGGAGAAGAAGATCGAGAAGCTGGGCCGCGACGTGGAGCGCCTGAAAGGGCAGCACCGCGAGTTGCTGAAGGAGTTGCGGTGATCGCATCCCCGGTGCTGCGCGCTTCCCCGGCCGCACCCGGACAGGCTTAACTTTCACCCATGCAACGTTCGTGGCTGCTCGCCCCCACCCTGCTGTTCGCCTGCGCCTCCCCGCAGGAGCCTGCGGCCATTACCGGCGGTGACGGAACATCCACCGGGACCAAGGTGGACATCGAAAGCCTCTTCGGCGACTGGCTGGACATCCAGGACAGCGGGCGCACTTATGTACACGAGCATTGGGAGCGCGGCGCCGATGGCACACCCACCGGCATCGGCCATGTGCTCTCCGGCAAGGACACGGTCTTCATCGAACACCTTGCGCTGCTCACCATCCGCGACACGCTGCACTACGCCGTGAGCATCGGATCCAAGGGTGGCGAGGCCACGCTCTTCAAGCTCGTTCACGACCGGGACAGCCTCGTATTCACCAACCCGGCGCACGACATGCCGCAGCGCATCGTGTACGTGCCACAAGGCCCTGACGCCTGGCATGCCATCGTGAGCGGCACGCACAAGGGCCGCATGGCGGTGGACCATTACCACTTCGACCGGGTGGCGGGGAACGATGCCGCCAGCCACTGATGGCGTGGGACCGCGAACGGATCCGGGAGCGCATCCGCTCCTTCCTGCTCGGCGCGGCGGCGTTGGTGCTGATCGGCTTGGTGTTCTACCTCGGCGCGCGCACGGAACGCAGCGGCTTCGTGCAGGAAGTCCTCGACCCCGGCTTTAGAAAGCTGAGCGATCCGGTGCTGAACGCCTTCCGCGGCAGGCCACCCGCCGTGGCGAAGCTGAAGCTGCTGCTGGCACCCGAAGCCTTCGACAGCCTTGAAGCGCGCAGCGAACAGGCATACCGCGACCGGCATGTCACCGCCGGTGGCTCGAAGAGCTTCGCGGCGCGCCTGATCGCCGATGATCGGGAACTGGCCGTGGTGGTGAGCCTGCGCGAGGGCGCAGCGCAAGGCACGCGGGAACGGTTCTGGCCCCTGTACGTGCGTGCGCTCCCCGGCGACACCATCCAAGGCATGCAGTCCTTCGATGTGTTCCCCATCGGCGACGAAGCACCGCTTTGGTCCATGGTACTGCATGGACTCCTGGCCGACATGGGACAGGTGTCGCCCGGTGCTGGCCTGGCCGAAGTAGAGATCAACGGGACCGGAGCGGGGCTGTGCGCCTTGTTCGGCCGGATCGATGCCACGATGCTTGCCCACTGGCCGCGCGGAAGCGGCCCGGTGCTGCGGTTCGACGAGGACTTGCTGCTGAACGCGAAGGCCGAACTGGACGAGCGCTCCTTTGGAGGTAACACACCCGTGCAGGGCGATTGGCTGGCCGCGCCCATGCTGCTTCAGGGAGCCGGTGGGGAACGGCTGGCCGCCCGCGCCCGCAAGGCCGTCCAGCGCATGGAGGGCTTCCGTTCGGGCACGCTGAAAGCCTCGCAGGTCTTCGCCCCGGAAGCGTTGGCGCGCACCATCGCCTTGTGCGACCTGTTGGGGACCACCTCCGCCATGGATTGGTGGAACCTGCGCTTCCTGGTGGACAGCGTGAGCGGCGAACTGGTGCCCGTGCCGCTGCACACCACGCTGCATGCGCCCATAGAGCGCATCACGGCCGAGCACGACGAGGTCTCCCGTCGAACGGGCCGCGAGGTGGTGGACCGGGCACTGAACGACCCGGTGATCCGCGATCTGTACATGGCCTGCCTGGATACGTTCTCCACCGAAGGCTGGTGGGATGTGGCCCGTGAGCGCACCCGCCCCCGCTGGGAAGCGGTCCGGCGCGCGGTGAACGCCGAACTCCCCCGCGTGGATCTGGACATGGCCGTGGTCGCGCACGATCGCAACGTGATCCGGCAGGCCCTGTACCCGCACGACATGGCGCTGGCCTACGTGAGCGACACCTTGGCGAACACCGATGGCGTGGTGATCGCCAACGTGCATGCGCTGCCCATCGAAGTGGTCGGCGTGGTGCTGAGCTCCGGTGACACCACCCTGCTCCCCACGGCGCTCCGGCTGGAGCCGAGGCTCCGCGACCGCCCGCTGCGCTACACCTTCCTTCCGCTGAACGTGCCGGGCAGCCCGCGCGAGGTGCTGGTGCGCATCGCCCCCACGCTGAAGCCAAGGGCCGTCCGCATCCGAACGTGGAGCAGTTTCGGTGCGAACTGACACCGATCCATATCGGGTGGGTGCCAAGAAAAAGGCCCGCGCTCCATGCGGAACGCGGGCCTTTCGATCGTACGTGCGTTGGTTACTCGGCAGCGGCTTCGGCAGGGGCCTCGCCTTCTGCGGCAGGAGCTTCGGCAGCAGGGGCCTCAACAGCGGCGGCGAGCTTGGCGCTCAGCGCGGCGGCGTGGTCAGCGGCCTTCTTGCTCTCGGCTTCCACGCGGGCCTTGGCGGCAGCGTCGGCGCCTTGGGCCAGCTTGTTCTTCTTGCCTTCGATCTTGGCGTTCTTCTCGTTCTTCCAGATGTCGAAGCGGCGATCGGCCTCGGCTTGGTCGAACGCACCTTTCTTCACGCCACCGGCCAGGTGGTTCTTGTACACCACGCCGGTGTAGCTCAGGATCGCGCGGCAGGTATCGCTGGGCTGGGCACCTTTCTGGAGCCAGCTGAGCGCCTTCTCATCGTTGATCTCGATGAACGCGGGGTTCTGGTTGGGATCGTAAGCGCCGATCCGTTCGATGTATTTACCGTCGCGGGGTGCGCGGGAATCGGCCACCACCAAGTGGTAGTACGGCCGGCCTTTCTTGCCCTTTCTCTGAAGGCGGATGCGAGTTGGCATGTCGCTGTTTGTGTTTAGGTCCCGGAATTGGGGGTGCAAAAGTGCGGGAAATTCTTGAGGAATGCAAATGCGGCCACTGGCTGTGGGCCACTGGCCGCGAGCTACTTAGCCGTTCCCGATCCGGTCGTCGGACAGGGGAAGGTGGTTACTGCGCACCTTTACCCCATGCGGCTACTTCCTATCCTGTTGTTCCTATCTGCCCATGCTTCGGCCCAGCAGGGCGTGCTGCCATCGATCATACCAGCGCCAGTGGAAATGGAACCGAGCGTAGGGACCTGTTCCCTAAAATGTCCGTGGTCAGTGGAGGTTCGGGAGCCATTGCCCCCCTCGCTCTCCAGGACCCTGCACACCGAGATCGACGCCCTTCGCCCCAAGGATCGGATCTTGTGTGAAGTGCCGGTCCGCATCAGCCTGAACTTGATCCAGCCAGATACCATCCTGCCGGACGAATGGCACCAGTTGACGGTAACGCCCGAAGGCATCACGATCACATCGCCCTCTGAAGAAGGAATTCACCGCGGCTCCCGCACCCTCATTCAACTGCTCGAACAAGGCCGCGAGACCGGCTCCCTCCCCTGCCTCACCATCACCGACTGGCCCCGCTTCCCATGGCGCGGCATGCACTTGGATCCCTGCCGTCACTTCTGGTCGGTGGAATTCACCAAGAAGTACATCGACCTGCTGGCGCGGTACAAGATGAACAGCTTCCACTGGCACCTGACCGATGACCAAGGCTGGCGCATCGAGATCAAGGAGCACCCGAACCTGACCGAGGTGGGCGCATGGCGGAAAGGCAGTCAGGTGGGGCCGTACAGCAGGCTGGAATACGACACCGTGCGCTACGGCGGCTTCTACACGCAGGACGAGATCCGCGAAGTGGTGGCGTATGCGAAGGCACGGCACATCAACGTGGTGCCCGAGATCGAGATGCCGGGGCATGCGCTGGCGGCATTGGCGGCTTATCCGCACTTGGGTTGCACCCACCCCGGCGGGCAGGCAGGTGGCCCCTATGAGGTGGAGCGTGGCTGGGGCGTGTTCGCCGATGTGTTCTGCGCGGGGAACGATAGCGTATTCAGCATGTTGGAGGATGTGCTTACCGAAGTGATGGAACTCTTCCCGAGCGAGATCATCCACATCGGCGGGGACGAATGCCCGAAGGAGCGGTGGAAGGAATGCGCGAAATGCCAGCGGCGGATGAAGGACGAAGGCTTGAAGGATGAGCACGAGCTGCAGAGCTACTTCATCCGGCGGATCGAGAAGTTCGTGAACGGCAAGGGCCGGAAGATCATCGGGTGGGACGAGATCCTTGAGGGTGGCTTGGCCCCGAACGCCACGGTGATGAGCTGGCGGGGCACCGAAGGCGGTATCGCGGCGGCACGCAGTGGCCACTATGCGGTGATGAGCCCCGGCAGCCATTGCTATTTCGACCACTACCAAGGCGATCCCGCGAACGAGCCGCTGTCCATCGGTGGGTATACGCCGTTGCAGAAGGTGTACGGCTACGAGCCCATCCCCGCCGAACTGAAGCCCGAGGAGCACAAGTACATCCTCGGCGCGCAGGGCAACTTGTGGACGGAATACATCCTGAC
>JAHBUM010000126.1 GCA_019638075.1 Flavobacteriales bacterium
TCTGTGGTTGGAACCGAATTGCTAATGACCACGCCGACACAGTTTCTTCATCACCGGCTCAGCAGCCTAACGACACAACCCCGCCCTCAGCCCGCCGTCCGCAGCAGCAGCTTCTCCAGATCTTCCGCGCTGCGGTCCCAGTTGAACCGGTCGCGCACGAGCTTGTATCCGGCCTCGGCCAATCGTTCGCGCTCGGAGGTATCGCCCAGCAGCCGCAGGATGTGTTCGGCATACTCCGTGGGCGTGTGGCCGATCAGGATGCTCTCCCCCGGTTTAGCGCGCACGGCGTTGTTCGCAAGGGCGCTGGTGATGCAGGGCATGCGCATCGCCATGGCCTCCAGCAGCTTGTTCTGCAACCCGGTGCCGATCTGCATGGGGGCGATGAAGATCCGGGCCGAGGCGTAGGAGCTGCGGATGTCCTTCACCCAGCCGCTCACCACCACTCCCGGATCACGGCGTGCGAGATCCTTCACTTCCGTGCTCGGGTCCACGCCGGAGATGAGCAATGTGGTTCCCGGACGCTCCCTCCGCACGATCGGCAGCACCTCGCGTACCAGGAAAAGCACGCTGTCGATGTTCGGCGGGTAGTTCATGTTACCGGTGAACACCAGGTCGTACTTCGCCTCCTGTACCTGGGGGGAGAAGTGTTCCGTATCCACACCGTTCGGGATCACGGATACCTGGTCGCGCAGCGGGTGATAGAGGTACTCCCGGTCCTGCGCGCTGATGATCACTGTGTTGTCGAACAGGTCGAACATCAGGTTCTCGTAGCGGATCAGGCGGCGCGTCTCGGCTTGGAGCAACGGGCGCAGATGCACGGGGGCGTTGCGTGTGCGCCGCTCCATCCCTTTGGAAAGGGTGTCCATGTAATCCAGCGTCTTGGGCAGCGTGGGATGCGCGCGCACATACTCGGTGGTGCGCACCAGCTGGCACAGCACGTGGTCGGCCTTGTGCTCACGGATGATGCGGTCGATGACGCGCTGCGCCGATGCGTGGTGGAAGTAGGCCACTTGGAACGGCAGCCGGGAGAAGATGGCCGTGCCCAGCTTCAGCAGGATGCGCCACTTCGGTATGCGGATCACTTCGATGTGCGAACAGAACTGCCGCAGGTGCGCGATATGTTCGGGATCGGTGGGACCGTCGCTGAGGCAGCACA
The DNA here is from genome assembly GCA_019638075.1 of Flavobacteriales bacterium. Lineage (GTDB taxonomy): Bacteria > Bacteroidota > Bacteroidia > Flavobacteriales_F > PHOS-HE28 > PHOS-HE28. The sequence continues at coordinate 1,157 of JAHBUM010000126.1, forward strand.
GCACGATCTCATGCTGGCGTGCGAGTCGCACCATCAAATGGTAGGCCCGCAGCTTGTCCCCCTTCTCCAGCGGATAGGGCACCCTCGAGAGCAGCACCAGCAGCTTCATCCCTTGCGCAGCCGGGCATAGAGGTCCACGAGATCCTTCACGATGCGCTCGTCGGCATAGCGGGTCTCGATCAGCTTGCGTGCCTCGGTCCCCAGCATGTGCATGTAGTCCGGTGCCTCGTCCAAGGCGATGATGTGCCCGGCGAATTCATCGGCATTGCGCGCGATCAGGATGTTGAGGCCCTCGGTGTAGTCGATGCCCTCGGCGCCGATGGGGGTGGAGATCACAGGTTTGCCCAGCGCCATGCCTTCGATGATCTTCACGCGCATGCCGCCTGCGGAGAACAGGGGCACCACCATCACGTTCCGGTCGCGCATGAAGGTGAGGGCGTTCTTCACCCGCCCCCGGATATGCACGCCTTCCACTTCCATCTTCAGCAGGTACGGGGGCATCTTGTTGCCGGCGAGGTCCAGTCTGGCCTTGGGGCGTTTGGCGAGCACCTTGGGCCACACCTCTTCCAGCAGCCAGCGCACACCCTCTTCGTTCGGCAGCCAATCCATGCTGCCCAAGTGGAAGAAGGTCACGTGGCCCGCCTTCTTCCGGTCGTCCACGGTGTATTCACTGGGCTCCACCGCGAAGGGGATGGTGGCGATGGGCGTGCGGGTGCCATGCTCGGCGAAGTGCTGGGCATCCGACGGGCTTATGGCGGCCACGGCGTCCACGCGGTCCAGCACGGCCATCTCGTAATCCTCCAACTGCTTGGCGAGGAATTTCCGGTAGGGGCGCTTCAGGAAGTTCTTCTCCCCGGTGGCGATCCGGCTTTGGATCACATGCTCAAGGTTGTGCGAGCGCAGCACGATGGAAGCCTTGGAGTAGCGCCGTATGGTGGGGATGTACGGCGTCATGAAGAGGCTTTCCAGCTGCACCACGTCGAACTGCTCCTCGGACAGCAATCTGATCAGCCGGATGTCCACATCGGGGGAGAAGAACCGGCTGATGTTATAGTTGTCGGCGGTGAGCAGGTCGGTGAAGGCGTCCACCACGTTCACACTGGTATCCACGAACACCCCTTCTATGCCGGTCTGCTGCTGGTACTCGGCGGGGATCTGTGCGGGATCCAGCATGTTCTTCGGCGTACTGATGCACAGCACCTTCACCGAATGCCCTGCGGCGAGCAACCCCCGCGTGAGGTTGTGCATCGCCTTGCTCCCACCGTCGATGGGGGGGTAAGGGGGTTTATTGCACAGTTGAAGGATGCGCATGGCTGCGGCGGAACAGGGAACGGAGCCGCTCCCAGCCGCGATAATACGCATCGGCGTCGAAGAGCGGGCTGTCCGTGGATGCCTTCCACGTGAGCAGCACGGCGATGGGCAGCAACACCATGGAGCTGATCCACATGCCCGGCCATGCCTTGAAGGCCCCGGAGATCACCAGTTTCTCGGTGGAGAAGGAGACGATGTGGAAGATGAGGAAGAAGATGATGGCGAAGACCACCGGCAGCCCCATCCCGCCCCGGCGGATGATGGCGCCGAGCGGGGCACCGATGAAGAAGAAGAGGAGGCAGGCCGTCGCCAGCATCCGCTTTCGGTGCCACTCTATCTGGAAACGCGAAAGCTGTTGCTCCCGCCCTTCGCGCTCCTGATCGCTGTGTTCGATGAAGCTGAGGTTGTTGCGCACCATGTTCATGGCCGCATCGTAGTGGTTGGTACGCTGTTCGGGGGGGACCGCCTCGGCGCGCCGGGTGCTGTCGCCCGGCAGGAAGGCCGGTTCCTGTTTCCGCTCCCGGGTGATGTACAGGCTGTTGGCGAGGTGCTTCCGCTGTTCATCCACCCGCATATCGAGCTGTCTGTGCAGGCTGTCCTCGGCGGATCGCAACTGGCCGGAGCTCATCATCTTGTAGTGGTCCTTGAACAGGTCGCGGTCCGTGCGGTCCAAGCCAAGCCCCGAAAGGTCCAGCTTGATCTCGTCCTCGCTGAAGGTCCCCCGCATCATCGGGTACTTGCCCCGGTCGGCGGCGGGGGAGCGCTCGTCGTAGAAGTGGCCATCGTGCAGCTTCAGGATCAGGAAGTGCCCGTCCACGCTGCGCTGCATGGTGCCGGAGCGCGCCCGTACCACCGTGCGGTTGCCTTGGAAGGGGGCGCTGTGGTCGTAGATCAGCACATCGTGCAGGGTGCCGGTGTCGGGATCCTTCTGCATGGCGCGTATGCTGAAGCCGTCGATGCCGTTGTAGAAGATGCCCGGTTGCAGGTTCATCGCCGGTTTCTTGCGCGTAACATCCCACAACAGCGAATGGAAGCGGAGGTTGGCCACCGGCAATACGTTGTTGCTGAAGAAGTACGATGCGAGGCCGAGGCCGCCGACGAAGACCGCCAGTGGGAAGAGGATCCGCAGCAGCCCCATTCCTGCGGACCGCATGGGCACCAGTTCGCTGTTCTCGCCCAGCCCGCCCAGCGTCATGATGCTGGAGAGCAGGATGGCGAGCGGCAGGGCCAGCGGCACGAAGCTGGCCGTGGCGTAGGTCATCAGTTCCAGCAGCACGTACCATTCCAGGCCCTTGCCCATCAGGTCGTCCACGTACTTCCACAGGAACTGCATCACAAGGATGAACAGGACCACGACGAACGTGATCAGCAGGGGGCCGGAAAAGGCCCTGATGATCATCCGATGCAAGCGTCTCATCGCGTCAACAACGGCGGCTGGCCGTTCGTGGTATCGGGGTCAGGCACCCAGCACCCGGCCCAGCGTCTCGATCTGCGAGGTCCACAGGTTGCGCGTTTCCTGAACCTCTTGCGGCCATGCGTGGTCGGTCACCACCAGGCATACTTCGTTGGTCATGGCGTCGATGCGTACGCGGAACTCGAAGAAAGCCTCCGGGTCCTCGTCATCGTTCCGGCGGAAGCGGATCACCTCCGGTGCCTTGCGGCCGATCATGGTGGTCTCCTCGCGCTCACCGTCCCAGATGAAGGTGTACTGGTCGCCCCGCACATCCACGTCCTGGCAATACCACTCGCTGAAACCGCTGGGGGTGCTCAGCAGCTCGTACAGGGCGTTGGGGCTGCTGTTCAGGTAGAATTCCATCACCACGCGCTCCTTGGCCGGGCGCTTCTTCGCCGGAGCCGGTGCGGGCTTTAGCGGGGCGAGTTTTTCGGCTGCCACGGGTGCCGGTGCGGGCGGCTTCGCCACGGGCATCGGTTCCTTGGCTACGGGCGCTGGCTTCTTCGCTTCAGGTACGGGCTTCGCCACGGGCTTGGCCGGTACCGTTTTCTTGGCGGCCTTGGCCTGTGCGGGTGCCGTTGCTTTCCGTACGGGCTGCTTGCCTTTGCCCGCCGAAGCTTTGGCGGAGGTGGTGGGTGCCGCCTTCGGTGCGGTCCGCTTCGCTGGCGCGGCCTTTCCGCTGGTTCGGGACGAAGACGCTTTTGCAGGCTTGGCGGCCGGTTTCGCAGGCTTCGCTGCCTTCTTCGCGACCGGCTTGCCTGCGCGGGCAGGCTTGGCAACAGGCTTCCCGCTGGTGCGGGATGAAGACATCTTCTTGGCAGGAGGGGCCTTCGCGACCTTGCCTTTCTTCGCAGGGGCGGCCTTGGCCTTCTTCAAGGCAGAATTGGCCGTTGGCTTTCCGGGTTTGCTTGCGCCCTTTGTAGTGCTCTTTTTCTTGGCCATGTCGCTATGGAATTCAACTCGCTGTGCGCCAAGGTAGACAAAAGCCGCACCCCTCCAAATGGAAGCCTGTACCGCAAGGAGCGCGCTGCGCAGGGGATCGCTATATTTGCCGCCCCGTTGCCCCCAGCAACAGGTGTATGGCGCGGTAGCTCAGCTGGTTAGAGCGCATGATTCATAATCCTGAGGTCGGGAGTTCAAGTCTCCCCCGCGCTACAGGAAGCCATCCCCCGAAAGGCGGATGGCTTTTCTTTTTGGTTCCTACGATGTAGTTGTCGGTTGTCAGGGAATGCCTGCTTCCGTAGCTGCTGCACGCCTTCCAGTCCCATCAAGGGGTCAGGTCCCCCTCTCCTTGGGAGAGGGGTTAGGGGTGAGGTCTACCACCAAGGAGCCCCCACCAAGGAGGCTGTCTAATGCCAACCGACAACTGGTCCCTGACAACGGCCCACCGAACCAACAGCTTCGTGCCATTCTCCGGCTGCTGCGACGGGTTCCGGTGGAAATTGGTCGTGATCCGGTCGGGAATGGCTGGTTTCGACCTACATTCGGTGCATGTCGCGTACACGTATCACCGAGGTTGCTCCGAGGCGCAGACGGATGCCACGCATACCGGAGGAATTGCTGGTGCCCAAGCGGGTCCGGCGTGGCCGCAAAGCGGATACCATCCAATTGCAGTGGTACGATGGCGCTGGCGAGCTTCAATACGAGGAGCTTTCACCGGCGCAGAGCTGGCCTTACCTCAGCAGGAACTGAATGCGTCCGGCGGTCGCAACGTGTGCGGTGGTGGCGCTGATGATGGTCGCATGCCAGCCTTCGTCCGACCCGCAAGCGGATGAAGGGGCCATCCGCAAGGTGATGGATGAACAAGAGGCCGCATGGGACCGGGGTGACATCCGTGGCTACATGGCCGGTTATGCGGAGGATGTCTGCTTCATCGGCAGGCGGGGCCGTACCTGCGGCAAGGAAGCCGTGACACTGAACTACGAGAAGAGCTATCCCGACAAGGCCGCCATGGGCGATCTGCATTTCGCGCTGCACGAGGTGCTTCCTGCCGGTGGGGAGCACGCGTGGGTCACGGGAACGTGGGAACTCTTCCGCGCGGCGGACACCTTGAGCGGCGGCTTCTCGTTGCTCTGGCGCAAAGGCCCCGATGGCTGGCTGATCCTGCGCGATCACAGCTACTGAGAGGCGGTGATGAAGTAGGGGCATTGTGTTGAAGGGTGAAAGAATGCAAGAGTGCGATGCGGCTTCGGCCATTGTACAGACGGCTTCTTTGTTGCCGCCTCAACATGCTGTTGGATAACTTGCGCCGCTATCGTGGCCCTATCCATCACACTTATCATCGTTGTCGGCACCGTGCTGGCGTCCATCGCAGCGTTCCAGAACAGCGAGGTGTTCGGTAAACTGCTCTTCAGCCCTTATGCGGTGCAGCACCGGGGCCAGTGGTACCGCATGTTCTCGCACGGCTTCATCCATGCGGACACCATGCACCTGATGGTGAACATGTTCGTGCTGTGGTCGTTCGGCAGTGGTGTGGAGATGCTCTATCCCATGATAACGGAACTGCCCGGCAGCGTGGCTTTCCTGATACTCTACTTCGGGGGCATGCTCTTCGCCACGCTGCCCGGCATGGCGAAGCACCGCAACGATCCGGGTTACCGGTCGTTGGGGGCCAGCGGTGCGGTGTCGGCGGTGGTCTTCGCGCAGATCGTGCTGCTGCCCACGCACAAGGTGTCGCTCTTCTTCCTGATGGATCTTCCCGCGTGGCTCTTCGGGGTGCTGTACCTTGTGTATTCCTATGCCATGGACAAGCGCGGCGGTGACAACGTGGCCCACGATGCGCATTTCTACGGCGCGGTGTTCGGCGTGCTGTTCACCTTCGCGCTGCGGCCCGAACTGCTGCTGGACTTCGGTGTGTTGGAACGCTCATTGGGGATCTGAACCATGCGCAAGGGCCTCTTCCTCGATCGTGATGGCGTGATCAACCGGGAACACGGAGCGCATACCACCCGGTTCGAGGACTTTGAGATCCTGCCCGATGCGCCCGAGGCCATCGCTGCCGCCAACGCGGCGGGCTGGACCGTGGTGGTGATCACCAACCAGAGCGGGATCGATCTCGGCCTGTACGACCATGATGCGGTGGATCGCATGCACCATTACCTTCACGACATGCTCCACCGGCACGGCACGCATGTGGCCGATATCCTCTACTGCCCGCACCACCCGCAACATGGGCGTTGTCTCTGCCGCAAACCCGGCGGCCTGTTGCTGCAACGTGCGGCTGCGCGCCATGGCTTGGAACTGAGCGCGTCGGTGATGATCGGTGATCGTGAGCGCGACGTGGAGGCTGCGGCTGCGGCGGGTGCGCGCGGCATCCTTGTCCCTGCGAACGTTTCGTTGATGGAAACCCTGCGAACCAACGGTCTGGTATGAGCGACTTGGTGAACCTGAACGGTGAAGTACTGCCCGGCGACAAGCCGGTGATCACGCTGAACAACCGTGCCTACCACTTCGGCGATGGCTTGTTCGAGAGCCTGCGCGTGGTGGATGGCCGCGCCTGTTTCGTGGATGCGCACTGGGCGCGCCTCACCACGGGCGCCGCACTGCTGAAGATCGACCTGCCGAAGAGCCTGGACCGCGCATCGTTCGAGCGGTACATCGATGAACTGGTGCAACGCACGGGGCACGTGAACGCGCGCTGCCGCTTCACGCTGTTCCGGGACGCGGGTGGCTTCTATCGTCCCGCTGGCAACGAAGGGGGCTTCACCTTCGAGCTGGTGCCGCTGCCCGATCCCACCTACACCCTCAACGGCCATGGGTTGATGGTGGACATCTGGCCCGGGATGCGCAAGCCGGTGAACGACCTTTCGCGGCACAAGACCTTGAACTGCCAGTACTACGTGATGGCCTCGCTGTGGGCGCAGCAGCGCGGGCTTGATGACTGCATGCTGCAGAACGATCGTGGCAACATCATCGAGAGCAGTGCGGGCAACCTGTTCATCGTGAGCAATGGCGTGCTCTACACCCCGTCGCTCACCGATGGCTGCGTGGGCGGGGTCATGCGCGCACAGGTGATCAATCTCGCCATCGCCAACGGCATCAAGGTGTACGAGTGTTCGCTCAACCCACAGAACCTGCTCGCGGCCGACGAGCTGTTCTTCACCAACGCCGTGCAAGGCCTGCAATGGGCGGGCACTTACCGCACCAAGCGTTACGCGCACCGCTTGTCGGGCGTGATCACGCAGCTGCTCGTGGCGGCTACGCGGACCGTACCAATGTGACCTTCAGAATAGTGCAAAGGACGTTCTGAAAGTCTACAGTGGCAGATGCCGTGTGTACGAACAAATGGTCGGATGAGGCGAAGCCGAGATCGGACCATATTGTTTGTCGCAACGGTATCAGACGTTCCCTGCCCACTATGGAGTGCATGAACGAAAGATCCCCCGCCTCTTGCGAAGCGGGGGATCCCATTAGGTCGTCGATCCTCAGCGTTGGATCACCAGCCTTTCCGTGTAGGTCTTGTCACCTGCGGCGATGTGTACCATGTACATGCCGTTGGCGATACCACCCAGTTCCAAGTTGGTCTTCACGAAGCCATCGGCCACTGCGATCGTGCGGGCGGTCACCTTCTTGCCGGTCAGGTCGAAGATGTCCACGCTCACCGTGCTCACGTCGGCCTCAACACTGCTGAGGCTGATGAAGAGCTGATCGCCACGGTTCGGGTTGGGATAGATTGTGAACCCAGCATCGCCCTGAGCGGCCATGCTGCTGCTGCTGCCCCCCTGGGCCTGGCCACTGCTGATCGTCACCTTGCACACCTTGCCCCAATCCTCCGTGTCCGCACAGGCTACGGTTTGGCCGGCGGTCGCGGGGCCGAAGCACCACGTGGCGCCACCATCCAGGCTCACACGCACATCCACGTCGTAGGTCTTGCCGGCCTGCAGCTGGGCACCGGTGCTGGCAGCCCAGTTCATCACCAGGCGGGCGCTGGTCTGCGCCGGGCGCACGATGCAGATGCCTTCACCCGGCAGGCGGAAGCGGAACTGATAGCGTACGCTGCTGCTCGACACTACCGGGATGGGCTGCGGCGGGTTGGCCGTGATGCGATTGCCCGGGGTGCTGCCACCGCCGAAGCTGCGCGTAACACCGCAACTGTAATCATCTGGGTTCGCCGGATCATCCTGCAACTTCACGCGGGGGCATGCGGCCAATGCCGCGTCTATCTTGAACTGGCAGGCCGGGCCGAAGGGCAGGTTGCTGCCAGCCACACGGCCGCGCACACGCACGTTCAGCAGCACGTTGGCCGGGATGTGCGGCGTAGCCACGCTGTTGATCCAGCCGTTCACCTTGAAGTGGTTCGCGCGCAGTGCGCCGGTGCCATAACCATCGCTGGTGGCGTGGCTGCGGAAGCGACGGAAGCTGTACGATCCGTTGGGGTCGAAGAACCAGAACTCGTAGCCGCTGGTGGTGTTGGTCACACCGTACTGTGCGCTCACGGCCGTGTTCTCGGCCACCACGATGAACTTGTTGTCCGCCCAA
>JAHBUM010000127.1 GCA_019638075.1 Flavobacteriales bacterium
CTGCTTCTCCAATTCCTTCCGGTGAACGGTGGCCGCCTGCGCCACGTAGCGCGCCAAGTTGCGCCCTTCCTGATAGAAGAACACCTCCATGTCCTTGAAGCGGTACTGCTGCCAGAGGAAGTCCTGATACTGCACACGGTTCTTGCCATACTCCTGCTGCGAGCCGGAATAGAACTGCGCGGGTGCCACGGACATGCAGCACACGGCCAGCGCCACAGCGATGGCACGGATCAGGGGCAGGCGTATGGGCGCGAACACAGGTTGAAGTTAGCTTTGGGCCGCCCGTTCGGGAGCGCGATGGTGCGAATTTCGGGCTTTCCAGCCATGCTACGTGTCGTCAGGCTCACCTTCAACCCTTTTCAGGAGAACACTTATGTGATCCACAATGGCGAGGAAGCCATCGTGGTGGACCCCGGCTGCTGGAACACGGCGGAAGAGCGCGAGCTGGAAGGCTTCCTCGAACGGAACGGCCTCACGCCCGTGCGCCTTGTGCTCACCCACGCGCACATCGACCACATTTTCGGCTGTGCTTGGATGCACAAGCGCTACGGGCTCTCACCCGAGTTGCACCGCGAGGACCTGCGGATCCTGCAAGGCGGCGAGCGCACGGCCAGCATGTACAACATCCCCTACGATCCCGCGCCGGAGCCGAAGGGCTTCATCAGCGAAGGCGATGTGATCCGGATCGGCGATGACGAGCTGAAGGTGCTCTTCGTTCCCGGACATGCGCCCGGCCACATCGCCTTCCACAACGCCGACCAGAAGTTCGTGGTGAGCGGCGACGTGCTGTTCCAGAACAGCGTAGGCCGCGTGGACCTGCCCGGCGGCGACATGGACACCTTGCTGAAGAGCATCCGCGAGCAGCTTTTCACCCTTGGCGATGATGTGACCGTGCATAGCGGGCATGGCCCGGAGACCACCATCGGCCGCGAGAAGCGGAGCAATCCTTTTCTGAAGTAGGGGAATACAGGGGCAAGGAGGCAAGGGGCAAGGAGGCAAGCGGCGAGGGGCAAGTACTCGCTTGTCTACTTGCCCCTCGCCCCTTGCATTTCCTCCACCCTACGGATGATACCCGTCCTGCTTGTAGGTCTTCATCTGCCCCTTGTGCTTGATCGGCGGCGGGCAATCGAAACCCTTGCGTGGCCGCAGCCATAGGAAGCGAACGCTGAGGATCAACGGACGGTAGTCGCTGCTGAACCATTGCAGTTTCCCGAAGCGGCCTTCATCCTGCGGCACCACGCTGAAGACAGGCGTTTCGATGGCGGGGATCACGAACAACTTTCCAGTGAGCTTGAAGCCGTAGCCCACCTTGAAGTGCAGTTGCCCCCACAGATCGGGCGGGAACACATGGCGGTTCAGCAGCGGATCGCCGGTGTGGGCGTAATCGCTGCCCAAACGGTAGTCCACGTTGGCGCCGAGCGAAAGTTGCACGAACTGGTAGCGCCACGTGGGGATGAACTTGTTCGCATTGAAATGCAGCGTGAGCAGGCGTTCCGCGAAGGCGCCTTCGCCGGAGAGGTCCATGGCACTGTCCGCGATGGCATAGCGCCCTGCGAGCAGTTCGTGGCCGCGCAAGTTCTTGTAGGCGATGCCCAGATCCAGATAGTCCACGATCACGGGGTCACGCGTGTACCACGAAAGTCCGGCTTCCAGATAAACCCCTATGCGGCCATTGGGATCGTATGTGGCGACGTAGGATGTATCGCCGTTGCGGAACACCTCCTCCTCGCTGTCCTTGGAGCGCGGCAGCGCGTAGGTGAGGCCCGGCGCGAGATAGAAACCGATGCGCCGTACCTGTCCATCGAGCGGGATCAGGTCCGGGCGCTTGCGGTCCATGAGGCCCTGGGCGGAGGCATTCCCCACGAAACCCAGAACGAGCAGGAAAGCGAACAGGCGTGACATCGGGGCGAAAGTGCGGCGCGGCACAACGGGATAACGCGCGGAACGGTGGCAAAGTGTCAACGAAGAAGTGTGGGCTTCCGGCCACGCATGCTTTGCCGCCTATGGCTCGGGCGTGTGAGGATCGCGATCCAGTTCCCGCAGGAAGCGCGCTGGCGCATCGAGGAAAGCCTTGGTGAGTGCGTAGTGCTCCATTTGTTCCAACGGCTTCCGCTCCATGCCGTCCATGGTGATCTCGTACAGCAGCGCACCGGGAAAGGCCATGAGGATGGGCGCATGGGTGGCGATGATGAACTGCGACCGGTGCTCCCGCAGATGCGTTTGCATGAAGTGCAGCAACGCGAGCTGCCTCACCGGTGAAAGTGCGGCCTCCGGTTCGTCCAGCAGGTAGATGCCGGGGCCGCGCACCTGCTGCTGCAGGATGTGCAGATAGGCCTCGCCATGCGAGAAGCCCTGCAACTCCTGCCCGTAGTCCTTGCGCACGCGGTGCAACTGGTGGTTGGCGCTGTCCTTCATCGCGGCAATGATGTGCTCCGGGACCTCGCCGTGCAGATCCTCCAACTGCGCGTGGAGGCGACCATCCTGCCGGTCCACGCTGTTCAGCAGATCGCCGAAATCCTCGGCGCGGAAGAAGAAGCCCACCGTGCGCTCTATTGCGAACTCCACCTCCAAATAAGGCAGGAGCTTCCGGGCCGCCACGAAGCCGCGCCCATGATACCCGGACCCATCCATGTGCGGCAGTTGCAGGCGGTAGGCCAGCACTTCCAGCAAGGTGGATTTCCCCATGCCGTTGTCGCCCACGAAACAGGTGACCGGTGCCTCGATGTCTATGCCCTTGGCGAAGCGCACCGCCGGGATGTCGTAAGGGAACGGGTGGGTACGGGGCGGGGTGAGGCTGAAGCGGGCGAGGTAGGGCATGAGTTCAGCGGCTTTCAGGTAGTTGTCTTGTGCCTGCTCTCCGGCATCCCACGTACCTCCGTCCAATACTCCTCCCGCACATCCTCGTCTATCGGGACCGGCGGGCCACCGTTGTACAAGCGATCCGCACCATCCTTGCGGCAACCACTGATCCAGTAATGATCACCGGTCCCGACCTCGAAGTAGTTCGCCTTGAAGCCACGGCCGCTCAGCGACTGGAACGTGCGGCCCTTGTAATGGACCGAACGGCCCGTCTTGGAAAAGGTCACGCGGCCGATGACGGCATCACCGACAAGGCTCTGCGACTTGTCCTCGATGTACATGATGCGGGTCTTGGGGCGCATGATCAAATCGAACACCAAGCTTCACTCCACCGGCATCGTCCAGTTCACACGACTTTTCTCCGGATTTCGAGTAGAGTACTCGATCATGAACTTCTTACCAAGGCATGTTCTCATGGGCATGCATTCCTGAGGCTGTTTGCCCGATGAACTGAACGCTTCGTACTGATGGCCATTGACCGTGTATTCAAAGCATGCCCATGGGCCTCCTTTCCCCGAGGTCTGAACACGTATAAATGTCCCGGATGTTCGCCCCAGATAAGCATTGATCTCGCGTTGATCCGACTCCCGGAACACCACGGCAAGAACCAAGATGCCTGCGCCAAAAATGATCGCCGGCAAATAACGCTCGGCCAAATCCACGCACCGATCCCGAAATGAAGAGTGCTGCTTCATTTCCCAGCCTTCAACAACCCCAACACCTTCCTCTCCACCTCCTCGCTCTCCCACTTCTCCTCCACACCCTTCATCGCCAGCACCTCTTCCATGATGCGATCATGCCTTAGCCCCTCGTTCCACGCATCCTTGTAGGCGATGTCGCTGAACTTCACCTGACTGTACAGCGGCAACCACTTGTCGGGGTGTTTCGCTTGGATATACCCTTCGATCTTCTTGCGCAGCAGGAACTTCGGGTCGGCCACGAGGTCGCGCATCTCCACGAAGTTGCGCAGCGATAGATCGGCGATGGCGTCGCCGTTGGGCTTGCGTGCGGCGGCGTAGCGGTGCAGCACCTCGGCCCAGTTGTCGTCGCCGTGTTCGTTCAGCAGGTCGTTCAGCACCTTGCAATCCTCGTAGCCGGCGTTCATGCCTTCGCCATAGAAGGGCACGATGGCGTGGGCGGCATCGCCGATCAGCGCCACCTTGCCATTCACCTGCCACGGGTTGCAGCGGATGATGACAAGCGAGCTTTGCGGGTTGCGCAGGTATTGCTCCACGATGTCCGGCACGATCGGCAGCGCATCCGGGAACTGTTCGGTGAAGAACTTCCTCACCTCCTTCTCCTCCCTCACCGTATCGAAGCCGGGGCTTTGCGCAGTGGCATTATGCGGCATGAAGAGCGTGCCGGTGAAGCCGCCATCCTGATTGGCGAGGCCCATCATCATGAACCAGCGGCGTGGCCAGATGTGCAGGCAGTGCGGGTCCATCTTCGGGGTGCCATCGGCGTTCGCGGGGAAGGCTACTTCCTTGTAGTCGTGCTCGATGTACTCCTGACTGTACGTGAAGCGGCCCCACATCATCTTGCTGCGCACCGCGCTGAACGCACCATCCGCACCGAAGACCACATCGGCCTTCACCACCACATGGTCGCCTTCTTCGCGCTGGAAGTGGCAGGTCGCATTCTCCAAGTTCACGTCCACGCAGCGGTGATCGAAGAAGAGTTTCACGTTGGGGAGCTTCTCCGCTTCGGACAGCAAGCGGCGGTTGAGTTCGCCACGCGACACCGACCAAATGGCCTTGTTGTCGATGCTGTACGGCACGCGGTTGAGGTTGCCCTCGCGGTCGTGCATCATGCGCGCGTACACGGGCACGGTGATGGCCTTCACGGCTTCCTCCACACCGGCAGCACGCAATGCCGTCCAGCCACGGTGTGAAACAACAAGGTTGATGCTGCGGCCCGCGTACACATCGGTCTTGCGGGGGTCGGGACGGCGCTCGTACACGTTGACGCTGTGGCCGCGCTTGGCGAGGAAGATGGCGAGCAGGGATCCGACAAGGCCGCCGCCGACGATGGTGATGTTGCTCATGGGTGGTGAATGGTCAATGGTGACTGGCGAATGGACTCTCGCCTTTCAACCGCGCTATCTGATGTAAAAGGGATTGGATCAAGGCACTTCGGTCAGTGGTCAATGGCCTCGGTATATCGGACCGGAAGTCGGTTATCGCTGTGAAATACTTCTGAGGCGCTTTCAGGTCCATCCCCCATCCTTGGACCATGGTCGAAAAACCATATGCGAGCTTCAATTGAGGACCATTGTATTGGACTTTCAGGCAGCCAACGTACTGATCGGAGATATCGATCGGGAAAGCCCTTTCCTCCCCGTCCTTCATTTGCTCGATCTCGGCCACCCATGCTTCGAGGTACGTTGCTACGAAGCGCTTGATCACACGCTGGTCTTCAACAGGCTCTATCGCCAACACGAAATAGTACGTGTCGAATACCAAGCGTTCCGTCAATCCTTGAATCTGGAAGACAAGGTCTGTATGACCTCCTTCCTCGTTATCAAGAACTTCGACGTACACCAAGCTGTCCATTCACCAGTCGCCATTGACCATTCACCCTACAACACATTCTCTCAACGCCTGCCCGAACCGCCACACATCCTCGAAGCTGTTGTACATCGGCACGGGGGCCATGCGCAGCACGTTGGGTTCTCGCCAGTCGCAGAACACGCCGCGCTCCGTAAGCCGCTTGAAGATGCCACGACCATCGCCCTGTACGAGGATCGATAGCTGCGCTCCGCTCTGCGCGGGATCGCTGGGTGTGATGATGTTGAACATGCCGCCATGTTCCTGCGAAATGCCTTCGATGATCCAACGCAGATAGCCGGTGAGCTGAATGCTCTTCACCCGCAAGCGCTCCATGCCCGCGCGGTCGAATTGCTCCAAGGCCACGCGATGCACGGCCATGGGGAGCACGGGCGCGTTGCTCACCTGCCACGCTTCGGCGGTGGGCATGGGCTTGAAGTCGCGCTCCATCTTGAAGCGTTCCTGCTTGTCGTGGCCCCACCAGCCTGCGAAGCGCGGCACCTCCGCAGGGGCTTCGTTCGGAACCTCCGCAGGGTCTCCTGAAAGGGACCCTGCGGTATCAGAGGCATGTCCCGCAGGGTCCCCTCGTTCCTCGGGAGACCCTGCGGAGGTTTGCCCTCCTTCGTCGGGAGACCCTGCGGAGGTTTGGGCGCAGTCGGGAGACCCTGCGGAGGTTTGGAGGTGCCGTTGATGCACAAAGGCACCCGCCACACCACCCGGACCACTGTTCAAATACTTGTAGCTGCACCAGCACGCGAAGTCGGGACCATCGTCGTGCAGCTTCAGGTGGAGGTTGCCCGCACCGTGCGCCAGATCGAAGCCTGCAAAGGCACCCACCCGGTGCGCCCCCGCTGTGATGCCCTTGATGTCGAACGCCTGTCCGGTGAGGAAGTTGACACCGCCGAAGCAGACCAGTGCCAACTCATCGCCCAGCTCGTTGATCTTCGCGATGATGTCCTCGTGCCGCAGCGTGTGTTCGCCTGCGCGCGGCTGCACTTCCACCAAGCAGGCATCGGGATCCAGCCCATGGAACTTGATCTGCGAGGCGAAGGCATACGTATCGCTGGGAAAGGGCCGTTGCTCGGTGAGGATCTTCACGCGCTTCCCTTTCGGGCGATAGAACGACACGAGCAGGAAGTGCAGGTTGCTGGTGAGTTGGTTCATCACCACCACCTCTTCTTCCAACGCACCCACCAAACGGGCCGTGCTGGCGGTGAGCTCCTCGTGGTAGCTGTACCACGGATGCTTCGCGTGGAAATGACCCTCCACGCCGTACTGCGCCCAGTCGTCCAGCTCCTGCTTCAGCGCAGCGGCTGCGGCCTTGGGTTGCAGGCCGAGCGAGTTGCCGGTGAAGTAGATGACATCACGGCCCGCATGTTGCGGAAAGTGGAATTCATCGCGGAAGGCACGAAGCGGATCCTGCGCATCGCGTTCCCGAGCGAAGGACAGTGAGTTCTCGAATGTCATGGCGAACTACTCGTAGTCGAGGTTCGGGTTGATGATGAGCTGGCGCACGGCAAGGCCCACGGCGACACCGGCGAAGGTGGAGATCAATGTGCGCACCACGCGCTTGGAGCGGCCCACGCGGGCGTAGCCGGTGGCGTAGTAGGGGTCGCCCTCCATCAGCGGGTCGGTGATGGAGCCGGGTGTCACATGCACGCGCGGCAGCGCCATCGCACCCGCCACGATGGGCGGCACGAACAGGCCGTTCATCTCCCAGTTAAGCCCGATCACCAGCCCGGCACCCGTGGCGAAGGCGCCCACCATGGGCCAGATGGGCTTGTAGCCTTTTCGGGCATCGCGCTCGCCGTTCAGGAACCAACGCATCTGTTCCGTGGTAAGGTCGTTGCCGAACACGGTGTCGTGGAAGTACCAGATCCGCTCGCGACCAAGGCTGTCGATCACCGAGAACACTTCCTCGGTGGGCTCGGCGCGCTCCTTCCACAAGCCGTTCTTCCGCTTCTGGAGGTAGCGCACCTCCAAGGTGCTTTGGCCGAGTACCCTGCCCTCGTGGATCTCTCCGTTCATCATCAGGATGCGGTCCTGCGCCACCGTGGTGCGACCCGCAGCAAAGGCGAGCAGGATCAGCAGGGCGCGGCAGGCGTGTTTCATCCGTGATGGCAGGCGGCCAAAGATAGACCTTGAGGGGTTGGGGGTAATGCGGGTGAGGAGGTGAAGTGGTATGGAAGTGAAGAGGTATGCACCTTGCTTCTTTTCCTCCTCGCTTCCCTCACCGCTCGCTCCCTTCCCTCCGGGTATATTTGCCGCGCCTTTTCCGGCACCCATCACATGCCATCCGTCACCTATCAGGAGCGCCACATCGGCCCCAACGCCAGCGAAACTGCCGCCATGCTCAAAGCCATCGGCGTGAGCAGCCTCGACGAACTGATCGACCGCACCGTGCCGAAAGGGATCCGGCGCGGCACCAAGCTGGACGTGGGTCCGGCGATGACCGAGCGCGAGCACTTGGACAACATGCGCGCGCTGGGCGCGAAGAACAAGGTGTTCCGCAGCTACATCGGTCTGGGCTACAGCGGCACCATCCTGCCGCCGCCCATCCAGCGCAACATCTTCGAGAACCCCGGATGGTACACGGCCTACACGCCGTACCAAGCCGAGATCTCGCAGGGCCGCTTGGAAGCGCTGCTGAACTTCCAGACGATGTGCAGCGACCTCACCGGGTTGCCCATCGCCAACGCCAGCCTGCTCGATGAGGCCACCGCGATCGCCGAAGCAATGCACATGCTGTATGCGGCGAAGCCGAAGGAGCTGGCCGACGCCAACAAGTTCTTTGCCGACAAGGGCCTCTATCCGCAGAACATCGATGTGCTGAGGACGCGTTGCGCACCCATCGGTGTGGAACTGGTGGTGGGCGATGTGAAGGCCCTCGATCCGGCGGATGGCTACTTCGGGATCGCGCTGCAATACCCCGCGATCGACGGCAGCGTGAATGACTACCGCGCGGTCGTTTCCAAAGCGAAGGCCGCCGGTGTGCGCACCGCCGTCTGCGCCGACCTGCTCTCGCTGGTGCTGTTGACGCCTCCGGGCGAATGGGGCGCCGACGTGGTGGTGGGCAACACCCAGCGTTTCGGCGTGCCGATGGGCTATGGTGGCCCGCACGCCGCCTACTTCGCCACCTGCGACGATTTCAAGCGACTGATCCCCGGCCGCATCATCGGCGTGAGCCAGGACCGCCGTGGCAAACAAGGGTTACGCATGGCGTTGCAGACGCGCGAGCAGCACATCCGTCGCGACAAGGCCACCAGTAACATCTGCACGGCACAGGCGCTGCTCGCCGTGATGGCCGGCATGTACGCCGTGTACCATGGTCCGGATGGATTGAAGCGCATCGCCCGCAACGTGCATGCACATACGCGCAGCGTGGCCGAAGCCGCGAAGGCGATGGGCTACACCGTGGCGAACGGCAGCTTCTTCGATACGATCACCCTGAAAGAAGTGAATAAGGTAAAGTCCGCCGACGCGAATACGCTATGGCGGATAAAAGAGGCGGCGGAAAAGCACGGCATCAACTTCCGCTACGACGGCAACAACGTGAGCATCGCCTTCGACGAGACGGTGCGCATGAGCGACGCGAACGATGTGGTGGCCGTACTCGCCGAGGCCATCGGCACGAAAGCACCGGCGCTGAGCAACAGCAGTGACACGCTGGCCGTTCCCGCCGACCTGCAGCGCAAAAGCCCGTTCCTCACGCACCCGGTCTTCAATACACATCACACCGAACTCGAGTTGCAGCGCTACATCAAGCGGCTTGAGAACAAGGATTTCAGCCTGATGCACGGCATGATCCCGCTGGGTTCCTGCACCATGAAGCTGAACGCCGCGAGCACGCTGCTTCCGTTGAGCTGGCCCGAGTGGGCGAACATCCACCCGTTCGTACCGGTGGATCAGACGGAGGGCTATCAGGAGTTGCTGGCCCAGCTGA
>JAHBUM010000128.1 GCA_019638075.1 Flavobacteriales bacterium
CATGTGTCGCACATCCCGGCCTTCCACGCGTGCAACAAGGTGGAGGTGCTCGATGGCCTCGGCGACTTCGCCTTCTACCACGGCGCGCTGGGTGTGGCCGAGAACGATCAGGCTGCGCTGTTCCTCGTGCAGAAGGTCTTCAAAGGCTCACCCGTCAAGCTGGTGATCGCCGGAAGCAATGCCAGCCGCGAACTGAAGCGCGAAGTGGCGAACGCGCCCAACGTGGAACTGCGCGAGAACATCGGCACGGCCGAGATCCACAAGCTGGTGCGCACGGCACAGGTGAACGTGCTGCCCACCTTCCAATCCACGGGCATCAAGCTGAAACTGCTGCTCTGCCTCTACACCGGCCGCCACGTGGTATGCAACACGCCCATGGTGGAAGGCACCGGGCTGGCCGAGCTTTGCCACGTACACGATAGCGCCGAGGCCATGCGCACCAGCATCCTCGCCTGTATGGGGGCTCCAGCGAACGGTCAGGCCATCGAGCGGCGGGTGGAGGTGCTGGAAGAGCGGTTCAGCAATAGAAGGAACGCGGAGCGGATCTTAAGATTGCTCTGAGTAACGAGTATGCGAGTGGCGAGTGCTGCGATCGGAAGCAGCACTCGCCACTCGCCTACTCGCAACTCGTCACTTACCCACTCGCAACTTCTTCAGGCATTCGTTGCGCTCAACTCCAACAACTTCGAGTCCTCGCACCGCACCACGCGGGTATTGAATTTCTTCATGTGCGTGTAGTCGTGCGTAGCCATGATCACGCTGCGACCCGTATGGCTGATCTCGAACAGCAGATCAAGGATCTCGCTGGTGGTCTCGGGGTCGAGGTTGCCGGTGGGCTCGTCGGCGAGGATCAGCTCGGGGTCGTTCAGGAGCGCCCGGGCGATGCTCACGCGCTGCTGTTCGCCGCCGCTCAGCTCGTGCGGCATCTTGTAGCCTTTGGTGGAGAGGCCCACTTTCTCCAGCACCTGTTGCACGCGCTCGTCCATGCGCTTGGCTTCCGTCCAGCCGGTGGCTTTCAGCACGAAGAGCAGGTTGTCGTTCACGTTGCGGTCCGTGAGAAGCTGGAAGTCCTGGAACACGATGCCGATCTTCCGGCGCAGGA
This sequence comes from Flavobacteriales bacterium, assembly GCA_019638075.1. Lineage (GTDB taxonomy): Bacteria > Bacteroidota > Bacteroidia > Flavobacteriales_F > PHOS-HE28 > PHOS-HE28. The sequence goes on from JAHBUM010000128.1 coordinate 1,103, forward strand.
ACGGCACCTGGGAGCGTTTCAGCTTCTGCAGGTCGAAGCCGCACACATGGCCCTCGCCTTCCTTCAGCGGCAGATCGCCGTAGAGCGTACGCATCAAACTGCTCTTGCCGCTGCCCGTGCGGCCGATCAGGTACAGGAACTCGCCCTTGTACACCGAGAAGTCTACATTGTTGAGGATGAGATTCTCGCGCTGGAAGATGCGCACACCGTGCAGCAGGATGATGGGGGAGTCGCTCATTTCGGGATCATCTGATCGCTCATTTCTAATTGCTGATCCGCTGGCGCACGGCCAACCGTCAATGCGCCCCGTCAGCCGATCAGCAATTAGAAATGAGCAATTGGGTTCGATCGTAAAATTCCGGAACGAAGGTCGCCGTTATCTCCTTGGGTGGTGTTGCCGGTCAGGATCCCATACGTGAACACGCGCGCGTGGATAAGTGCCCGCTCCGCCACTGGATCCCCGCTCCGCCCCCCAAGAACTTTGATCGCCAGATGAACACCCCTTTTCCTGCCCTTCGGCGGGTGCCGCTGTGCGTGGCCGTGCTGCTGCTGGCTTCCGGTGCATGGGCGCAGCGGCCCGCCCACTACGAGCATCGCGGCGCCGAGCTGGCCCACGCCCTCGAACTCTTCGACAAAGCCAAGTACGGCGCGGCCCAGTACGAGTTCGAGCGCGTGGTGGAGCGCATCACCGATGACCATGCGCCCGACCGCGTGGAGGCCGAGTTCTACAGCGCCATCTGCGCCGTGCGCCTCTTCCACAACGATGCGGGCTACCGGCTGCACGCCTTCATGCAGGACCACCCCGACGACCTGCACGTGGGCACCGTGAAGCTGGAGCTCTTCAAGCACACCTTCGCCCAGAAGAAGTGGAAGGAATCGCTGCTGTGGAGCGAGAAGGTGGACCGCTTCGCCCTTTCGCCAAGCGAGTTGGAGGAGTACCGCTTCAAGCGCGGCTATGCCTACTTCCAGACCGAGCAGGCGGACAAGGCCATCGTGGAGTTCGCCGAGGTGCAGAACGGGACAGGGCCGTATGCCGTGCCCGCCACCTACTACGCTTCGCACATCAACTACGAGCGCGGCAACTACGAAACGGCGCTCACCGGATTCCAGAAGTTGCAGAACGACGAGAGCTTCGGGAAGGTGGTGCCCATCTACATCGCCGAGATCCTCTTCCTGCAAGGCAAGTACGACGAACTGAACACCTACGTGCAGCCGCTGCTGAACGATCCGCAGGGTGTGAAGCGCGAGAGCGAGATCAACCGGCTGGCCGGTGAAGCCAACTACCGCACCGGCAACTACAAGGAAGCACTGCCCTACTTGGAGAAGAGCGCCAAACGCTCCGGCGTGGCGCGGGAGGATCGCTACATCCTCGGCTACACCTACATGAAGGCCGATGATTGCCGGAAGGCGCTGGAGCAGTTCAATCTGGTGGCGAACGGCAACGACAGCCTCGCGCAACTGGCCACCTACCACATGGCCGATTGCTACCTGAAGCTGAACGAGAAGAACTATGCCCGCACCGCCTTCAAGAAAGCCTACGACATCGGCAAGGATCCGAAGGTGACGGAGGATGCGCTCTTCAACTACGCCAAGCTGGCCTACGACCTCAGCCTCGATCCCTACCACGAGGCCATCAACGCGTTGCAGAACTACCTGAAGACCTACCCGAACACGCCGCGCCGCAACGAAGCCTACGAGTTCCTGCTGAACGTGTACCTGAAGACCAAGAACTACGAGGCGGCGCTGGCTTCGCTGGACGAGATCAAGGACAAGGACCTGCGCCTGAAGGAAGCCTACCAGAAGCTCGCTTTCGACCGGGGCGTGGAACTGTACGAGGGCCGCATGTACAAGGATGCCGCGCTGTTCTTCGAGCGGGCGCTGAAGTATCCGGTGAACCAAGGGGTGAATGCGAAGGCCCACTTCTGGATGGCCGAATCGTACTATGGGCAGGGCGACTATTCCGCCGCGTTGCGGAAGTACGATGACCTGCGCAACAGCGCCGGGTCCTACGCCACCGAACTGTACGAGCAGGCGGGCTACGGCATGGGCTACACCTTCTTCAAGATGAAGCAGTACGGCGAGGCTGGCACCGCCTTCCGCCGCTACGTGACCGCCGAGAAACGCGCCACGCCGCAGCGCGCAGATGCCATGGTGCGCATCGGCGATTGCTATTTCGTGACCAAGGACAACGCGCAGGCCGTGAAGTGGTACGACGATGCCGTGAAGGCCGGTACCGACGACCGCGATTACGCGCTGTACCAGAAGGGCGTGTGTCAGGGCCTCGACCGCCAGTTCAACGAGAAGATCGCCACATTGAAGAGCCTGTTGAGCGCGCAGCCCGATTCGCGCCATGCGGCCGATGCCAGGTTCCAGCTGGGTGAAACGTATGTGGCGATGGACAACGACGATGCCGCGCTGGGCTACTACGATCAGGTGATCCGCCAGCATGCGAACAGCCCGCACGTGCGCAAGAGCATGCTGCAGGCCGCCGAGATCCAGAAGCGCAAGGGCAATATCCCGCAGGCCATCGAGCAACTGAAGGCCGCCATCGCGAAATACCCCACCGTGGATGAATCGCGCGATGCGCTGGCCGCACTGGAGAGCATCTACGTGGAGCAGGGGCGCGTGGCCGAGTACGAGACCTACGTGCGCACCCTCAGCTTCGTGGATCCCAGCACGCTGGACTTGGACGAGAAGTACTACCGCAGCGCGGAAACGCTCTACCTCGATGGCAAATGCGCGCAGGCCATCGGTGCCTTCGGCGATTACCTGAGCAAGTACCCGAACGGGGCCTTCGCCGTGAACGCGCGCTTCTACCGGGGCGATTGCCTCTACCGCGAAGGGAAGTATGGTCAGGCGCTGCCCGATCTGGAAGCCTCGATCAATGCCGATGCGGCGCAGTTCATGGAGAGCGCGCTGTACGGCGCCAGCGACATCCTCTTCCGAGACAAGCGCTGGGAGGGCGCGCTGGACCACTTCGTGAAGTTGGAGCCGCTCGCCAGTTTCCCGCAGAACCGCTTGGCCGCACAGGTGGGGCAGATGCGCTGCCTGAAGGAATTGGGCCGCTCCGCCGATGCTGCCAAGGCCGCCGCGAAAGTGGCCGCCAACACCGATGCCACCGCCGACCTGAAGGCCGAAGCGAACATGGCCGTGGCCAAGGACCTGCTGGACCGCAACGATCTCGATGGTGCTTTCGCGAAGTACAAGGCCATCACCGGCAGCAGCACCAACGCGCTCGGCGCCGAAGCCAAGTACAACATGGCCTACGTGCGCTACCTGCAGAACAAATACACCGAAACGGAGAAGGAGGTGTTCGATCTGGTGAAGAAGTACCCGGCCTACGACTACTGGAAAGCGAAGTCCTTCATCCTGCTGGCTGATGCCTACGTGAAGCTGGATGACCGTTTCCAAGCCAAGGCCGCCTTGCAGGGCGTGATCGACAACAGCGACGATGCCGAACTGGTGGCACAGGCCCGCCAACGGCTGGCCGCCATCAGCGCCAGCGAAATGCGACAGACCACACCCACGCCGCAGGAAGACCTCGTGGTACCCATGCCCGGCACCGATAACACCTACGAAGAATGAGCGCGCTTGTGCAACGTTCCATCCTGCTGGGCCTGCTGGTCATCGGCGCGCTGGCTGCCCATGCCCAACAGGGCGGCGAGTATGTGATCCAAGGGATCTTCAATCCCACCATCGCCGATGCGCAGAAGAAGGACCTGCGTCCCGAGCCGATAGACACCATCCTGCCGGAGCGCCCCGTGAAGTTCGACGTGCTGCCGGTGAAAGCCGCCATCCCTTCCAAGGTGGATAGCCTCGCAGCGGTCAGGCTCGATGTGAAGCAGTCGCAGCAAAAGCTCTACAAGGGTTTCGTCAAGGCGGGCTTCGGCTTGTACCTCACGCCGCTCGGCGAACTGTACTACGATCAGGCCCGCTCGCGCGACAATGCGTGGGGCATCCACCTGAAGCACCTGAGCAGCGCTGGTGGCCTCAGTGATGTGGGGTCGAGCCGGTACAGCTACAACAACGTGGATGCGTACTACAACCACTTCCTGCGCAACCACGAAGTGAGTGGCCGGTTGATGTACGACCGCAGGCGCGTGAGCTACTACGGATACGAGGCCACGGACAGCGTAGCCAGCCTGATCGACAACACCGCGCACGAACAGGACGACCTGAAGCAGTTATACAACGACATCGGGTTCGCGGCCCGCGTCCGCAGCCTGTACAAGGACAGCACGCTCATAGCCCACGATGTGGGCTTGGAGGTGCATGCGTACAGCAACCTCAGCGGCAGCCGCGAGACCAACGTGCGCCTGACCGCAGACCTGAGCAAGGCCGAACAGGGCGACCGCCTCGGGCTGGGCATCCTCATCGACAACAACGCCTACCGGGGCGAGCTGCGCAACGGCTTGTTCGGTGAAGTGCGCAGCGCCAGCCTCGGCGATCTGCGCACCAACGGTACGCTCATCGGCCTTACGCCCTCCATCACCCGCGAGGGCGACAAGTACATGGTGCGCATCGGCGCGGGTGTGTACATCGACGCGCAGGGCAAGACCTCGTTCCACTTCTATCCGAGGGCCTACGCCAGCTACAGCCTGTTCGAGGACATCCTCGTGCCCTACATCGGCATCACCGGCGAGCGCCGCCGCAACAGCTTCCGCAGCCTCACGCGCGAGAACCCGTGGCTGATCGCGCGGCCCGCGCTGGAGAACAGCAGTTTGCTCTACGATGTGTACGGCGGCCTGCGTGGCAGTGTAAGCAGCCGTGTGGGCTTCGATGTGCGCGCCAGCATCAGCGCCATCGAGAACAGACCCTTGTTCCTCTCCGCGCCCAACGCGCCCTTCGGCGATCAGATGGCCGTGGTGTACGACAAGGTGAAGCAATTCAACCTGAGCGGCGAACTGAGCTATCGCATGGATGATGCCGTCCGCTTCCACGGCCGCATCGACATCACGAACTACGACACCGACGACGAGCCCGAAGCATGGAACCTGCCGCCCTACCAACTGGCGCTGGGCGCCACGTACAGCATGCAGGGCAAGCTGATCGCCAAGCTGGAAGCGCAGTTCTTGGGCCAGCGGAAAGCCGGTTACTACACCGACCGCGCCGACGCCACCTTGGATCCGCCTGTATCCCCCGTGACCAAGGACCTCAACGGCTTCTTGGACCTGTACCTCGGGCTGGAATACCGCTACACGAAGCGCCTCAGCGTGTTCTTGGACATGAGCAACCTGAGCGCCAGCAAATACGAACGCTGGTACCGCCATCCGGTGCAGCGCGGGTTGCTGCTGGGCGGGGCCACGTATTCGTTCTGAGGGGGTGTTCGGGGAGGCGGGTCATCGGCTTCGGACCCGGCATGATACCCCCGCCCATCCGCACTTCCCGGAGCGGTGCGTGGTGGCGTTGAGCGCCTATCGGGATCCCCTGCTTTTTTTCATACCGAAACACCTCCGCAAAAGCAAGCCTTTTCGCCCTGTTAATTATCAACAAAGCCCCCGCTATTGTTGGGAAAATGGCCTGAAGGACAGGCTCTTTCGTGGTATCTTCGCGAACCTCTCGAAAAGGGGCGCAAGAACCCATAGGAACCATGTCTGAGACAGCAGTAGAAATGAGCGAGCAGAAGAAAGCGGCGGCGAGCTATTCGGCCGACAGCATCCAAGTGCTGGAAGGCCTCGAGGCGGTGCGGAAACGCCCGGCCATGTACATCGGCGACATCGGGGTGAAGGGCCTCCACCACCTCGTCTACGAAGTGGTCGACAACTCCATCGACGAAGCCCTCGCCGGGCATTGCGATACGGTGAACGTGAGCATCCTCCCGGACAACAGCATCCGCGTGAAGGACAATGGCCGGGGCATCCCCGTGGACATGCACGCCAAGGAAGGCCGCAGCGCCCTCGAAGTGGTCATGACCGTGCTGCACGCCGGCGGCAAGTTCGACAAGGACAGCTACAAGGTCTCCGGCGGCCTGCACGGGGTGGGCGTGAGCTGCGTGAACGCCCTTAGCGACATGCTGCTTGCTGAAGTACACCGTGGCGGCAAGATCTACCAGCAGGAGTACAGCGAAGGCAAGCCGAAATACGCTGTGAAGGAGGTGGGCACCACGGACTACCGGGGTACCATCGTGACCTTCCACCCGGATGCCACGATCTTTCAAGTACACGAGTACAACTTCGACACGCTGGCGGCCCGTTTGCGCGAACTCGCGTATCTGAACAAGGGCATCAAGCTGACCCTCACCGACGAGCGCCGCACCAACGACGATGGAAGTTTCGTGAGCGAGACCTTCTACAGCGAAAAAGGCCTCGTGGAGTTCGTCCGCTTCCTCGATGGCACCCGCGTGCCGATCATGGAGAACGTGATCTACATGGAAGGGGAGAAGCAGGGCATCCCCGTGGAGATCGCCATGGTGTACAACGATTCGTACTCCGAGAACATCCACTCGTACGTCAACAACATCAATACCCACGAAGGCGGCACGCACCTGGCGGGCTTCCGCATGGGCCTTACGCGTACGCTGAAGAAATACGCCGATGCCAGCGGTGCCACGCAGAAACTGAAGTTCGAGATCGCCGGTGATGACTTCCGCGAGGGCCTCACCGCCGTGATCAGCGTGAAGGTGCAGGAACCCCAGTTCGAGGGCCAGACCAAGACCAAGCTCGGCAACAACGAGGTGAGCGGCGCGGTGAACATCGCCGTGGCCGAGATGCTCGAGAACTACCTGGAAGAGCACCCGAAGGACGCCAAGCAGATCGTGGACAAGGTGATCCTCGCCGCTACGGCCCGCCACGCCGCCAAGAAGGCGCGCGAAATGGTGCAGCGCAAGGGAGCCTTCACCGGTGGTGGCCTGCCCGGCAAACTGGCCGACTGCCAGAGCAAGGATGCCAGCGCCAGCGAGCTCTTCATGGTGGAAGGAGATTCCGCCGGTGGAACGGCCAAGCAGGGCCGCAACCGCGAGTTCCAGGCCATCCTGCCCCTGCGCGGGAAGATCCTGAACGTGGAGAAGGCGATGCAGCACAAGATCCTCGACAACGAGGAGATCCGCAACATCTACACGGCGCTCGGCGTGCATATCGGCACTGAGGAGGACAGCAAGGCCTTGAACATGTCCAAGCTGCGCTACCACAAGATCGTGATCATGTGCGATGCCGACGTGGATGGCAGCCACATCCAGACGCTGATCATGACCTTCTTCTTCCGCTACATGCAGCCGCTGATCGAGCAGGGCTACCTCTACATCGCCACGCCGCCGCTGTACATGGTGAAGAAGGGCAAGGAGCAGGTGTACTGCTGGAACGAGGCCGAGCGCGATGCCACCATCGAGCGCATGCGCGGCGCCAGCAAGGAAGCCAGCATCAACGTGCAGCGCTACAAGGGTCTGGGTGAAATGAACGCCGAGCAGCTCTGGGAGACCACCATGGACCCCAGCCGCCGCACCCTGCGCCAGGTCACCATCGAGAACGGTGCCGAGGCCGATCGCATCTTCAGCATGCTCATGGGCGATGAAGTGCCGCCGCGCCGTGAATTCATCGAGAAGAACGCGGTGTACGCGAAGTTGGACGTGTAAGCATTTCAAGACCACGGTTGCACGCACAGCAGAGTGCATTTCAAGCCCCGGCGGTTTCGCCGGGGCTTTCTTTTTGGGTGGGACTACGGCACCTCCCGGAGTCAGGCATTCCCTGACAACCTGCCTGACCGGCCTTGCTTCGCCGTAGCGGCTTCCGTGCCTGCGCGTAGCCGCTTCGGCGAAGGCAAGGCGCGCAGGCACAGCAGGCAGGCTGAGAACGGACAACTGCGAACTACCCCCCTCAGAACATCAGATTCCGATCGTTCCCATACGGCCTGCGCTGCTCGTATTTCATGTCGCGGAGGATGCTCGCCTTCACGTTGATGCGGAAGCTGAAGCTTTTGCGCACGCCGAGCGGGATGATGTTGAAGTTGAACTCCCAGCAGTGCAGGTCCCAATAGAGGTTCAGGCTGGTGGGCGTCCATTCCTGCGCCACCAGGTCGTAGCCGCTGCTGAAGCCGAGCTTCCAGTACTTCAATACGTTGAGGTCGCCGTTGAAGAGCACGCTCTGGCGCTGCGTGTCGGTGAAGGTGTTGCTGCGGTAGCTGCGCGTTATATCGTAGCTGTAGCTGATGCCCAACCGCCATGGCACGCTGAAGTTGATGCGCGCGCCCTTGCCGGGGTCGCTGTCCTCCACCACCTGTTGGTCGTTGCCGCTGCC
>JAHBUM010000129.1 GCA_019638075.1 Flavobacteriales bacterium
ACCCGTTTGGAACCTTCCATCAAAGTCGGCCGAAGCGCGCTCCAACTTCCGGTCCCCGTCCCTGAACTCCACAATGGTGAAGGGCAATGGCTCCCCGTTGATGGCGTCGATCACGGTACCCCTGAACTCCACGACATCGCTGCCCGACTGTCCACAGACACCCATCGAAACAGTCAGAAGCATCGCTATGACCGACGTACGCATCCCACCGAGTTACATCACAACTTCACCACTTCCGCATCGGCCAGTGCGTGGTAGAGCTTCTTCTCCGTGGCCTCGCTGATGTTCACCAAAGGCAGACGCATGTGATCACCGCAGATGCCGAGTGATTTCAGCACGTACTTGATGCCGCCGGGGTTGCCTTCGGCGAAGAGCAGGTTGATGATCCCAAGCAGACGCAGATGCTCCTTGCGCGCGGTGGCGAGATCGCCATTCAACGCCGCCTGCACCAGCGCACTCGTTTCCGCAGGGAGCGCATTGCCCACCACGCTTATCACGCCCACACCACCGATGGCGATGGCGGGCAGCGTGAGCGTATCGTCGCCACTGATGAGCATGAAATCCTTCGGCTTGTGCTTGAGGATCATGCCCATCTGATCGAGGTTGCCGCTGGCTTCCTTGATGGCGACCACATTGCTGAAGTCCTTCGCGAGGCGCACGGTGGTCTCGGCCGCCATGTTGCTGCCGGTGCGGCCGGGCACATTGTAGAGGATAATGGGCCGCAAACTGGCCTGTGCGATGGCCTTGAAGTGCTGGTAGATGCCCTCCTGCGTGGGCTTGTTGTAGTACGGGCTCACGCTTAGGATGCCGTCCACGCCGTCCATCTCGAAGCTGTTGAGGCTCTCGATGACCTCTACGGTGTTATTGCCGCCAACGCCGAGCACCACGGGTACGCGGTTGCGCACCAGTTCCACGGTGGTGGCGAGCAGCTGCTTCTTCTCGTCCTTGGTCAGGGTGACGCTCTCACCCGTGGTGCCCATGCTCACCACATAGTCCACGCCACCGGTGATCTGGTGGTCGATGAGCTTTTCGAGACCGGCGTAATCAATACCGCCGTTGGGGCGGAAGGGAGTGACCAGTGCGACCCCGAGGCCGCGGAAACGTTCGTCCATGGTTGTTGCGCGCGTGCGCTTAGTTGAGAGATGGTTCGGGTTTGGAGTTCACCATCAGCAGGTAGTGATGGATCTGCTGGATGAACTGCGGCAGGCTGTGCGAGCCGGCCATGTCGATCATCATGTCGAGGATCTTCTTGTTGCTTTCGCTCCAGCGGCCCACCTTGAAACGGCTGCGGCTCTTCGCCATGATGTATTGCGTGGGCAGGCGGTCCTCCATGGTGAGGTCGATGATGATCTCGTATTCCTCGGCCATGAAGTTCTGTACGGTGTTGCCCTGCGGGATGCGGTACCAGTTGAGGTCCTTCAGGCAGATGGCATCGAAGTTGAGCTTGGCGTGCAGGTAGTGCGGCAGCACCTTCTGGTCGCAATAGCCCAATGCCATGATGTTGCTGATGCCCAGCTCCTCCTTGAGGCGCTTCACGTAGTTGCGCACCTGATTGTGGGCGGCCTCGTCCTCCACCACGTACACGATGGCGACCTTGCGGGCCAGCGCCAAGTTGCGGGCAATGGGCTTGCGGTCCTGCGGCGTTTCGCGCAGCAGGCGGCGGATGCCCATCCATTCCTTCAGCCTATCGAACAGTTTCATCCTTCGATCATCCGCTTGAATTCGTCCTCGTCTATCACGGGCACCTTCAGTTCCTCGGCCTTCACACGCTTGGCAGGCCCCATGTCGGCACCGGCGAGCACGTAGCTGGTCTTGCTGCTGATGGATCCCGACACCTTGCCTCCGTTGCGTTCGATGGCCTCTTTCACGCCATCGCGGCTGAAATTTCGGAAAACACCCGAGACCACGAAGGTCTTTCCTTTCAGCTTATCCCCGACGGGCTGGGCGGCGCTCAGGTCCACTTCCATCCGCAGGCCCTTGTCCTTCAGGCGTTGTACGATGCTGCGGTTGCCTTCTACGGCGAAGAAGTCGATGATGCTGTCGGCGATCACACCGCCCACCTCATCCACGGTGGTGAGCTCCTCCTTGGTCATCGCGGCCAGCCGGTCCATGCTGCCCACCGAACGGGCGATCTTCTTCGCCACCGTTTCGCCCACGTGGCGGATGCCGATGGCGAAAAGCACCTGCTCGAAGGGGATCCGTTTGCTGGCTTCGATGCCGTTGATCACCTGATCCGCGCTCTTCGCGCCCCAGCCTTTGCCAAGGCCGAGCAGCTGTTCGGTGGTAAGTTCGTACAGGTCGGCCACGTTGTGGATCAACCCCGCTTTCACGAGTTCGGCCACGGTCTCGCCGCCGAGGCCGTCGATCGCCATCATCTTGCGGCCCACGAAGTGTTCGATGCGCCCGGTGATCTGCGGCGGGCAGGCGTGCTCGTTGGGGCAGTAGTGCTGCGCTTCGCCTTCGTAGCGCACCAACGTGGTGCCGCATTCGGGGCAGGTGTGCGGGAAGACCACCGGCTGTGCGCCCAGCTCACGTTGCTCCAGCACCACCCCGACGATCTTCGGGATGATCTCGCCACCCTTTTCCACCTTCACGCGATCGCCGATGTGGAGGTCGAGCTTCGCGATCTGGTCGGCGTTGTGGAGCGATGCGCGTTTCACCGTGGTGCCGGCCAGCAGCACAGGTTCGAGGTTCGCCACGGGAGTGACGGCACCGGTGCGGCCCACTTGGTACGTCACCGCGTTCAGGCGCGTCGTGGCCTGCTCCGCCGCGAACTTGTAGGCGATGGCCCAGCGGGGACTCTTGGCGGTCATGCCCAGTTCCTCTTGGATGCGGAGATCGTCCACTTTCACCACGATGCCGTCGATATCCATCTCCAGTTCGTGCCGGGCCTTGTCCCAATAGCTGATGAAGGCCATGATGCCCTCGGCGCTGTCCGTGCGTTCGATGAAGCGGCGCTTGGGGTCGGGCGTCTTGAAGCCCCAGCGGTGCGCGGCCGCGATGTTCTCGTAGTGGCTCGTGGAAGGCAGTTGCGGGCCTTGCAACGTGTAGATGAAGTTGTCCAGCCCGCGCTTCGCCACGTCCTTCGGATCCTGTTGCTTCAACGAACCGGCGGCGGTGTTACGCGGGTTTGCGTACAGTTCCTCGCCGTTCCGCGCGCGCTCGGTGTTCAGCTTGTCGAACTGTGCGCGCATGAATAGGATCTCGCCACGCGCTTCAAGCTCATCGGGGAAATCGCCGCGAAGCCTCAGCGGAACGCTGCGCACAGTGCGGATGTTGTTGGTGATGTCGTCGCCCTTCTCGCCATCGCCACGCGTGACGCCGCGCACCAGCTCGCCGTTCACGTAGCTGAGGCTGATCGCAACGCCGTCGTACTTCAACTCCATGGAATAGGTGGTGCGGCCGATCTCGCGTTCCACCCGCGCCACGAACTCGCCTACTTCTTCCGGGCTGTACGAATTGCTCAGCGAGAGCATCGGGTACCTGTGCATCACCGTGGGAAAGCCCTTGGTGATGCCGCCGCCGACGCGCTGCGTGGGGCTGTTGGGCGAAGCGAATTCGGGCCACTGCTGCTCCAGCGCTTCAAGCTCCTTCAGCAGGAAGTCGAACTCCTGATCGCTGATGATGGGCGCGGCAAGCACGTAGTACCGGTGGTTGTGCTCCTCCAGCTCCTTGGAGAGCACGGCGATACGTTGTTGTGCGAGGTCGCGTTCAGAGGTCATTGGAAAGGCTGTTGTGGATGCGCCCGGACATTTTATCGGCATACACCGGGCCTTGAAGCAATGCGTGCATCCTCATCGTACCGCGCGGATGGAACGTGGCGAACCACTGAGGTCTTGCAGCACGGAAACATCGCTGTATCCGAGGCCGGTGAGCATCTCCCCCACCGCTTCGGCATGCAGGTAATGGCCTTCGAACCAGAGCGCACCGCCGGGCACGAGCGCATCCCACGCCTTCCGGCCGATCGCACGGTAGAACAGCAACGGATCGGCATCGTCCACGAAGAGCGCGAGGTGTGGCTCGTGATCGCGCACATGCAGCTCCAACGAGGCTTCTTCGGAACGTGGCACGTACGGCGGATTGCTCACGACAAGATCAAGCCCTTGAGGCAATACCGCAGCAGGATCCAACACATCCAGCCGTGACCAGCGCACATCCAGCGCATGTGCTTCACTGTTCCGGCGCGCGATGGCGAGTGCTTCATCGGAGACATCCACGCCTGTTACTTCGGCTTGTGGAAAGAGCCGCTTCAATGCCAGCGCGATGCAACCGCTACCCGTGCCGATGTCGATGATGCGTGTGTAGGAACGGCCACTGCGGTGGATGAGATCGACCAGTTCCTCGGTCTCGGGCCGTGGGATGAGCACGCCGGGTGCCACGCTCAACGCCATGCCCATGAACCACGAACGGCCCAGCACATACTGAAGCGGTTCGCCCGTGCGCAGGCGCGTGAGCGGTGTGTACACCTTCAGTAGTTCCGATTCGCTCAATGCAGTGGTACGCTGGGCTTCCAGTTCCGTCCGGTCCCAACCGAACGCTTCGTGGAACACGGTGTGCGCCATGGCACGCGCTTCGGACACCCCGAAAAGCGGCGACAGCTCGGACCGGTACAGGTCGAGGAGCGAGCTTACGGTATTGGTGGCGACGCGCATCTTCGTGAAGAGCGCAAAAGTAGCCGGATGACGCACCTTTGCGCCCCGCAATGACCCCGCCCGGCCACGAACATTGGATGCGCCGCTGCCTGCAACTGGCCCGCAACGCAGCCACCACGTCTGCGCCGAACCCCTTGGTGGGAACGGTGCTGGTGCATGAAGGGCAGCTATTGGCCGAGGGCTGGCACAAGGTGGCCGGTGGGCCGCATGCCGAGGTGGAATGCCTGCGCGCCTTCGGCGATGGCGGGATCCCTGCGGATGCCATCCTGTACGTGAACCTCGAACCCTGCGCACACCATGGCCGCACGCCGCCCTGCGCCGATCTGCTGATCGCGCGTGGCGTGAAGCATGTGGTGGTGGGCCAGCGCGATCCGTTCCCCTTGGTCGCAGGCAAGGGCATAGCGCGGATGAAGGATGCGGGCACAGAGGTGGTCGAGGGTGTGCTGGCGGATGAATGCCGTTGGGTGCAGCGCCGCTTCCTTACTTCAGTAGAGCGCGGCAGGCCCTATATCATATTGAAGTGGGCACGCTCGCAGGATGGCTTCCTCGACCGGCATCCCCGCGCGGGGCGTGGCGTGCAGCGCATCAGTTCGCCGCAGACCGATGTGCTCGTGCATCGCTGGCGGGCGGAGGAACAAGCCATCCTCGTGGGCAGCCGCACGGTGGTGAATGACGATCCGTCGCTCACAGTGCGGCACGTGGATGGGCGGCAGCCGTTGCGCGTGGTACTGGACCGGCAGGGCATCACACCTGCAGAAAGCACGCTCTACACCGATGGCCGCCCCACCCTGCTCTTCACCGGAACGCCGCGCCCGGCGCTGGATATGGAGCAGGTGTCCCTTCGCGGGAATGAAGACCCGATCGACATGATCCTCGCCCAACTGCATGCGCGTTCCATCCGTTCGGTATTGGTGGAAGGTGGCGCGGAACTGCACGGCCATTTCCTGCGGCGCGGCTTGTGGGACGAAGCACGTGTGATCACTGGTGAAGCGGTATTCGGCTCGGGAACACCCGCACCGGAGATCGGCGGAACGCCTGTGATCAGCGTCATGAACAGCACGGATCACATCGCCCTGTACAAGAAAGATCCCGGCTGCTGCACATGGGACTGGTGACGCTCGCAGCCCTTTGCGTGGCGGGTTTCGCCATCATCTTCCGCCTGTTCGAGCGGTACCGGGTAGAGCTGCTTCCGGCCATCGCCATCAACTATGCCGTGGCATTCTGCTGCGGGCTGCTCGTGGCACCACCGTGGAACGTGGGCGGCATGCACACCCTGCTGATCCCCGCGGCCCTGCTGGGTTCCCTGTTCGTCCTCAGCTTCTCACTCGCCGGGCTTTCCGCGCAGAAGGCGGGCGCCGCGCGCACCACCATCGCCGGGCGCATGAGCCTTGTGCTCACCATCGCGGGCACCATCATCATCTTCAACGAACGCATCGGCGTGTGGACGGTGCTTGGCATCGTGCTCGCGCTGGCGGGGCTGGTGCTCACCTCCATGGCGCAACGCAACGGCGACAGGGCGCAAGGCCAATGGCTGCTGCCCTTCCTCCTCTTCCTGTGCAGCGGCGCGGCGGACATCGGCCTCACCTACATCCAGCGCGTGCTCACCACCGCAGCCAACGCGCCCACCTTCCCCACCCTGTGCTTCGGCGCATCCACGCTGGCGAGCGTGCTGCTGCTGTTCATCCGCAGGGAACAGGGCGCGCTCCGCCATGCGCGCACGTGGGCGGGCGGCGTGGTGCTCGGCGTGGTGAACTACGGCTCGCTGCTCTTCCTGATGCAGGCGCTCGGCGAGAGCGGGCTTGCGGCCTCGATCCTCTTCCCCGCGATGAACATCCTCGCGATCCTCTTCGCCACGGCGGCCGGGCTGCTGCTCTTCAAGGAACGCCTGTCGGTGATGCAATGGTGCGGCATCACGCTCTGCATCGCATCGCTCACGCTCATCATGGGCACCAACGCATGAGCACCGATCGCTATCGCACCATCGCAGGCACCAGTGAGGGCATCTACCGCGAACTGGCGAGCAAGTTCATCGCGCGCGCCTTCCCCATCGCCGATGAAGCGGAGTTCAAGGCGATCACCGAACGCTTCGGCAACGAGCATCCTTCCTCGCGCCACGTGTGCTACGCGTGGGTGCTGGGCGATGCAGCGGACCGCCACCGTGCAAACGATGATGGCGAGCCCAGCGGCACGGCCGGGCTACCGATCCTTCGCCGCATCCGGTCGCTGGACCTCACCTATTGTGGCGTGGCCGTGGTGCGCTACTTCGGTGGAACGCTTCTGGGCAAGCCGGGCCTGATCCACGCGTATGGCGAAGCGGCGCGGCTGGCGCTGGAAGCAGCGGAGATCATCGAGCATGTGGTGATGGAACGCGCAGACATCACCTGCGGCTACGACCGGTTCGATGCGCTGAAGGCCGATGTGCTCGCGCATGGCGGACGCATCGCCGACAGCACGTTCACCACGCACTGCACGGCCACGATCGAAATGCCCAAGGGGATCTTGGCGAAGCTGCTGCCGAAGTGGGGGCTGCTCGGCATCGCGGTGGATCAACCCTGATCGCCGAAGTATCCGGCCAGCGCGGCCATCAGCGCATCGGGCGCGCGGCGTGGGCGCATGTTCGTGCGGTCCACGAAGACGAGCGTGGTGGAAGCCTCGCACAGCAGTACACCGGCTTCATTGCGCAACTCGTAGCCGAAGGTGATGCGCACCGATGGCAATGCCATGATGGTGGTGCGCAGGGTGAGCAGGTCGTCGTAGCGCGCAGGCTGGTGGTAGGTGGTGTGCAGCTCGCGCACGGGGAGCATCACGCCCTCCTCTTCCAGCCGGCGGTACGGAAAACCCAAGCTGCGCAGCGCCTCCACGCGGCCCACCTCGAAGTACTCGGCATAGTCGCCATAGTACACGTAGCCCATCTGGTCCGTTTCTCCATAGCGCACCCGCACTTGTGTCTCGTGGCTGAACATGGCGGGAAGATAGTCCGCGCAGCGATCGCCGCAAGCTGATCGAACGCATTGCTCCCCGCCTTCCGAAGGCTTACCTTTCGGTGCATTTTGCGCCCGATCCATCATATCGCCCACTGCCCATCACGCATGCCACGCACTGCTGTGGCGGCCTCTGCGTTCGCGGGAACATACGCATCGGATGCGATCCCCGCCAACCCGCGTGGGGCAAGGCTTGCCGGTGATCGGTCGATCGACGCAGGCACAAGTGAAATTTTCCTTTCCTGCAAGTGTCCGGCACTTTTGTTTTTCACTTTATGTGGTCCATATTTGCCCCCTTGCCGGACGGGCCTGCGCACCCCGCACATGAACGTCCACGCAAGCACGCAAACGGTACCATCAATTAACTCACGGACCCATCCATGAAGAAGGACCACGAGAAGATCTGGGACCGGTGCCTGGAAGTGATCAAGGACAATGTCAGTGAGCAGAGCTTCAAGACCTGGTTCGACCCGATCAAGGCTCTGCGACTACAGGACAGCGTACTGACCATCCAAGTGCCGTCGCAGTTCTTCTACGAATGGCTGGAGGAGCATTACATCGGCCTCCTCAAGAAGATCATCAAGAAGGAATTGGGGGCTGAAGGGCGTCTGGAGTACTCCATCATCATGGAGAACGGCTTCCAGAACGCCAACCCGTACACGGTGAAGATACCGACGAGCCACGCACGCGAAGTGAAGAACGCGGCGGTGTCGCTCCCGATCGATGTGGCCAACAGCCCCATCAAGAACCCCTTCATCATCCCCGGCCTGCGCAAGATCAAGGTCGAGAGCCACCTCAACGCCAACTATTCCTTCGACACTTACATCGAAGGGGATTGCAACCGATTGGCCCGCAGTGCCGGTTATGCCGTGGCGAAGAAGCCCGGAGGCACCGCGTTCAATCCGTTGCTGCTCTACGGCGGCACCGGCCTCGGCAAGACCCACCTTGCGCACGCGATCGGCATCGAGATCAAGAACAACCACCCGGACAAGACCATCCTGTACGTACCGGCGGAGAAGTTCACCCAGCAGTTCATCGAAGCGGTGAAGAACAACACCGTGGGCGACTTCACGCAGTTCTACCAGATGATGGACGTGCTCATCATCGACGATGTGCAGTTCCTCGCCGGGAAGGAGAAGACGCAGGACGTGTTCTTCCACGTGTTCAACGCGCTGCATCAAGCAGGCAAGCAACTGGTGATCACCAGCGACAAGGCACCGGTGGAGATGGCCGGCATGGAACAGCGCCTGTTGTCCCGCTTCAAGTGGGGCCTCAGCGCCGATCTGCAGGCTCCCGGTCTGGAGACGCGCATCGCCATCCTCGAGAAGAAGATGTACGCCGAGGGCATCGACCTGCCCAAGGAAGTGGTGGAGTACCTCGCCTACAGCATCACCACGAACATCCGCGAACTGGAAGGTGCCATGATCAGCCTGATCGCGCAGAGCTCGCTGAACAAGAAAGCCGTGACGCTCGATCTCGCCAAGCAGATGATCGACAAGTTCGTGAAGAACACGGCGCGCGAGGTGAGCATCGACTACATCCAGAAGGTGGTGTGCGATTACTTCGACCTGCCGATCGAGCTGCTGAAGAGCAAGACCCGCAAGCGCGAAGTGGTGCAGGCCCGCCAGATCGCCATGTACTTCGCCAAGCGCATGACCAAGAGCTCGCTGGCCAACATCGGCGCGCA
>JAHBUM010000013.1 GCA_019638075.1 Flavobacteriales bacterium
CATGGCCTACATCTCCGTGCTGTACGAGCCGAAATGGGAGCGGAAAGGTGCCCAGCCGTGACGATCGCAAATCGGCTTAGCTTTGACAGACCAGAACTTGGAAACAAATACCCTTCAACGATGAAAAGAACGCTACACGCACTCGCTGCGATCGGCCTGCTGGCAACGGTTCCGGCCAGCGCCCAACGCTACCTCACCGAGCAATTCTCCTCGGTGGATGTGCAGCCCAACGTGGTCTACGGCCAGAACTACTCCGTGATCACCGGAGCGCCCCAGCTCCAGCCGCTGGCCATGGACGTGTACACACCCACCGGTGATACCGAGACCAGTCGGCCATTGATCGTGTACATCCCCACCGGGCAGTTCCTGCCGCGCTACGTGAACAACCTGCCCACCGGCGACAAGACCGACAGCGCCACCGTGGAGATGTGCCGCCGTTTCGCCAAGAAGGGCTACGTGGTGGCCGCCATTAGCTACCGCACGGGCTGGAACCCGGCGTCGCCTTCGGAGCAGACCCGCAAGCAGACGATCATCCAAGCCGTGTACCGCTCCATGCAGGATGCCAAGACGGCTGTCCGTTTCATGCGCAAGAGCATCACCGAGGGCAACCCCTACGGCATCAACGGCGACAAGGTGGTGATCGGCGGGCAGGGATCGGGCGGCTACACCGCACTGGCATACGCCACGTTGCAGGAGGTCAGCGAGATCCAACTGCTGAAGTTCTTCAATACGGAAACGAATCTGTTCATGGTGGATCCCACCATCCTCGGCGATTTCGAGGGGCTCGGAGGCAACCCGGCACTGAACAATGACAACCACCCCGGCTACTCCACGGACATCAGCATGATCTTCAACATCGGCGGCGCGCTTGGCGACAGCTCATGGCTGGAACCGGGTGAAGTGCCCATCTGTAGCGTGCATGGTGTGCAGGATCCCTTCGCGCCCTACATGAATGGCACCGTGTTCGTGCCCGGCACCTCCTTCGCCGTGGTGAACGTGGATGGCAGCGGCCGCGTGGCGCAACTGGCCAACCAGTACGGCAACAACGACATCTGGCTGAGTCCGCCCTTCACCGACGATGTGACCAACTACGCGCAAAGCGCACTGACCGGAACCGTGAACGAGGGCGGCGAAGGTCTCTTCCCCATCACCGCCCTGCAGAACGCTTCCGGGCCATGGGAATGGTGGGATACCACCGCCGTGGTGAACGGCTGCGCCGCGCTGGGCATCGATCAGGATGGAGCCTACGCGCGCATAGCCAACGGTTATGCCAGCAACCCCCTGCTCTCTTTGCTGGGCACCGTCGGTGGCCGCGCACGCGCACGTGCCTACATCGACACGCTCCAGAACTTCATCACCCCGCGCATCTACCGTGTACTGGAACTGAACGTGGGCATCGCTGAGAACTCCACCATCGCCAGTGGTGTGAACGTGTTCCCCAACCCGGTGGCACGCACCACCGAGATCACCAGCACCGAGGCCATCATCCGCAACTCTGTGGCGTACGATAACCAAGGCCGCATGGTGCGCAACGATAGCGTGAACCGCGACCGCTTCACCTTCGACCGCCAAGGCTTGAGCGCCGGATCGTACTACATCGAGCTGTTCTTCAACGAAGGCAGCCTCACCCGCAAGCTGATCCTCGAATAAGGATCGCCGGGAACGAATAAGCAAAGCCGCCCGCCATCTTGGTGGGCGGCTTTGCTTTGCCCCACCTTTGCCCCATGCCCGTGCAGAAGATCACCGAAAGCACCTCGCGTTACGACCACCTGGAAACGATGTCCACGGGGGAGCTGTTGCGGCACATCAACGCCGAGGACCGCACGGTGCCCGTGGCCGTGGGCGAAGTGCTCCCCGCCATCGAAGCCTTGGTGGATGCCATCGTGGAGCGCATGCAACGCGGTGGCCGCCTCTTATACATGGGCGCAGGCACCAGCGGCCGCCTCGGCATCGTGGATGCCAGCGAATGCCCCCCCACCTTCGGCGTGCCGCACGGCATGGTCATCGGCCTCATCGCCGGTGGCGACAGTGCCATCCGCAAGGCCGTGGAATTCGCAGAGGATGATCGCGAACAGGGCTGGAAGGACCTGCAGGAGCACAGCGTGGGCGCGGACGACGTGGTGGTGGGCATCGCCGCGAGCGGTGGCACACCCTACGTGATCGGCGCGTTGGAGCAATGCAACGCGGCGGGCATCCTCACCGGCGGCATCACCTGTAATCCGGGAAGCGCGTTGGCGACAACGGCCGCACATCCGATCGTTGTCGTGGTGGGGCCTGAGTTCGTCACCGGCAGCACGCGCATGAAGAGCGGCACCGTACAGAAGCTCGTGCTGAACATGATCAGCACCAGCGTGATGATCCGTCTGGGCCGCGTGAAAGGCAACCGCATGGTGGACATGCAACTGAGCAACCACAAGCTGATAGACCGTGGCACGCGCATGGTAATGGAGGGGCTGGGTGTTGCGTACGAAAAGGCGAACGCCTTGCTGAAGGAACACGGTTCCGTGCGGAAAGCCATCGAAGCTCAAAAGGCGCAGGGGCAATGACGCGCGCTTGCCTCCTGCTCCTGCCTCCTGCCAACTGACCCCGAATGCACGACATCGAACCCTACTGGAACTGGCGCCACCGCTACACGGCTGAGGAGGATGAGCGCTCGCCCTTCTTCGGCGCGGAGCACAGCGAGTTCGAGTTCACCCACGCGGTGTACGACCATGTGATCCATCCGCAGTGGGACAACCTCGGCAGCAGCACATTGTACATGAAGCTGATCTACGCCGACTACGATGAGGGCTACTGCATCATCGAACTCATCGGCGAATGGAACGATCTGCTGCATAACGACATCATGCTGCTGAAGCGCAATATCATCGAGGAACTGATGGCGCAGGGCATCGTCAGGTTCATCCTCATCGGCGAGAACGTGCTCAATTTCCATACGAGCGACGAGGAGTATTACAGCGAATGGTTCGAGGAGGTGAGCGATGCCGACGGCTGGATCGCCCTGCTCAACTTCCGGCCGCACGTGCTGGAGGATATGCAACGCGCGAACATCGATCAGTACTTCCTGCTCGGCGGGCAGCTCAACGCGCTGAAGTGGCGCACCTACGAGCCGGAAGCGGTGTACGAGCGCGTGGAAGGGTATGTGCAGCGGAGGCTGGGCGTCTAACTGCCGCGCAGCATCCGCCACACCACCCGGTCTATCGGCAACGAAAGGTCCTCCTCCCTCCCACCCTCGATCGGCAGCCAGCGGAACACCTCCCGATCGCCCGGCCCGGTTATGCCCGTGAACGGCACATCCACCACCGGGATGCTCGCGGGATCCGCCACGCGGAAGGTGTAGTACACGCTCACCACCTGCATGGGCGTGCTGTGGAAGGCGCTCTGCTGGAAGAGATCGGTAGTGTAGAAGTGATGCAGGTCCAGCGCCTCCACACCGATCTCCTCGCGGATCTCGCGTACGAGGCAATCCTTCAGCCCCTCACCGTATTCCAACCCGCCGCCGGGGAATTTGGTGATGCGTTGACCCACGATCAATTCATCGGAAACAAGCACCGATCCGTTGTGGATCAGGAGGCCATAGACCCTCAATGTGAATGACGAATTGCTCATTCGGATCAATCGCTAATTCGGCGACCGCGTTCCCCGCAGCATCTCCCGCTTCCCCGGCGGGCCCGGCAGGCGCCCCACGGTGAAACCTGCGGCCTGCATGGTGCGGCGCACTTCGCCCTTGGCGCAATACGTCACCAGCACACCGCCGGGGCGCAATGCCTTGTACATGCGCTGGAACACATCAAGCGTCCACATCTCCGGCTGCGTGGGCGGGCCGAAGGCATCGAAGTAGATCACGTCGGCCATGGCTTCTTCAGCGAAGCCCTGCACCTGTACCGGCAGCTTGCGGAACACGAGGCCGCCCAGCGGTTCCCACGGATCGTCGCGGTGAACGGTCATGCGTTCCATGAAAGGCTCGTGCAGGCCGGGCCACGCCAGTTCGCTGCAATGGCCCAGCGTCTCCAGTTGCGCGCGCTCCACGGGGAAAGGCTCCAGCGCGGTGTAGTGTACGGTGCATTTCCCTTCGAGGCAGCGGATCCACGTGAGCAACAGGTTCAAGCCCGTGCCGAGGCCCACCTCCAACACATCCACATGGGGTTTGCCCACGTGCTCCAAGCCCATCCTGATGAACACGTGCGTGCTCTCCTGCACCGCACCATGCACACTGTGGTATTGCTCGTCCAGCTGTTCGCTGCGCAATGTCAGCGAACCATCCGCCGTGCGGAACAGCTTGGGATCGGGGAATGACCGGTTCTCCATTGCATTGGTTCCAATCCGGCACGGTTCACGCCATCCTGCGATCACGCTTCCGCCACCACACCGATCGCCTTCACCACATGGCCGAGCGCGAGGTCGAACTGCTCCTGCGACGTCAGGTGGCTGTTGTCGATCACGAAAGCGTCGGGCGCTTCGATCAGCGGGTCGGCGGCGCGGGTGGTATCGTCCAGATCGCGGCGTTCGAGGTTGGTGAGCACTTCCTCCAACGTTACATCGGCGCCACGGCCTTTCAACTCCAAGTAGCGGCGTTGCGCGCGCACTTCGGCGCTGGCGGTCATGAAGAACTTCACCTCCGCATCGGGGAACACCACGGTGCCGATGTCGCGGCCATCCATCACCACACCTCCGCCCTGCCCCATCTGCTGCTGTAACTGCACCAGCTTGGCGCGCACTTCGGGTATGGGGCTCACCAGCGTCACGTTGTTGCTCACGTCCATCTCGCGGATGCGGTGCTCCACGTTGCGGCCATCGAGCATGGTGGCGCTGCGCTGCGTGGCATCATCGTGCTTGAAGGCGATGTGGATGCCGGGCAGCACGCGCAACAGGTTGGCGGCATCCAGCTTGTCACCGTGGACCAGCCCGTTCTCCATGGCGTACAGGGCCACCGCGCGGTACATGGCGCCGCTGTCGATGTAGGTATAGTGCAGGTGATGGGCCAGTTGCTTGGCCAACGTGCTCTTGCCGCAACTGCTGAACCCGTCTATGGCGATGGTGATGCGCTTCACGGCGCGGCCAAGGTAGTGAGGCGGGGGGAATGCAGTTGTCGGTTGTCAGTAGGCAGTTGTCAGTTCGTGCCTGAAGGAAAGGCGCGTTGTCCGCGATGGTGCATGTGCCGAGGTGGTAAAGCTCCAAGCTTCAAGTTCCAAGCCTCAAGCTCAAAAGCCTCCTTGGATCTTGGAACTTGAAGCTTCCCATAGGAGCTACCGCCAAGGAGCCTGACAACCGCCAACTGACAACTTGATCCCTCAGCCTTCCTTCTTGAAGTCCGCGAAGCGCACGGCCAGCGTGAGGGTGTTGCTGATGCCCGCGAGGTGCAATTGCGAGAAGCCGTAGCTGATATGGAACTTGCTCACGCGCAGGCCCACGCCGAAGCTGAGGCCCACGGCACCGGGCTTGTCGGCGATCACCAGTTCCTTGCGGCGGCGGGTGTTGTAGGCCACGCGCAGCATGAAGTTCTTGCTGAGCAGGATCTCCGCGCTGGGCACCAGATGCAGCAGGGCCTTGTCCACAGTGGTCACCTTGTCCTCGATGGTCTCCCCCGTGGTGGGATCGATCTGCACCGGCTTGTTCGGGTCCGCGTAGGTGAGGTCCCAGCGTTGCAACTGTTCCATCATCAACCCGAGCCGGAACGGGGCATGCCTGAATTTGTAGGCGAGGCCCAGTTGTACTTGGAGCGGCAGCTTCTCGCGCGTATCCGTGTAACTGCTCAACTGCGCCCCGATGTTGCGCACGGCGCCTGTGACGGTGAGGCCGAGGCTCGGCTTGTGGAAAGTGCCGGACAGGTCCACCGCTGCGGCCGTGGAGCGGTAGGTCTCGAAGGCGCTGGAAATGAACTTCACGTTGGCCCCGATGCTGAACAGGCTGTCGATGGGCTTTGCGGCGCCCACTTGGAAGACATACTCACCGGCGGTGAACTGGCCCTGCTCCGTGCCCACTTCGTCCATCCGGGTGAAGGTGCCGTAATCCATGTACTGCACCGTGGCCGCAAGGGTGATGTCGCTGCTGTCGAGGTGGTGCGCGTAGGAGACGTAGCCGATGTTGATGCCCTCGAAGTACGGCAGATAGCTGAGGGCCACCTGCCGCGCCATGTCCTTGTTGAGCAGGGAGGGCGCGAAGATGCCGAGGTTGATGTCGTTGTCCTTCACGGCGATGTAGTTGCCGCCGAGGGCCGAGGCGCGGGCGGAACTGGGGATGTCCAGCAGCCGGTAGGACGACTGCCCGCCCAACTGGGCTGAAGCCTCGTGGCCCACAAGCAGAAGAACGAGCAACAGGTGGAAGGGGATCCTCAACGGCATGGTCGGCTTGCGGGATGGGAACGCAAGATAGCGGCGCATAGTATCCCGGCGAACACCGCAGCCGATACCTTTCGCCCATGCGCCGTGCATCTGCACCCCTGATCGCCCTGCTCATCATGCTGCTGGCGGGCTGTTCCACCACGAACGAGGTGGTGGGGAAAGGCCCGTTCCAGAAGCGGAAATACCGGCCGGGATGGCACGTGGACCTCGGCCGCCCGGCGCCGATGGACCACCACGCGAGGCATGCGCAGGAGGCCGCTCCCATCGCTACCCTGTCGCCACGCATTCCCACGCCTTCGGCATCGCCGGAGCCGGAAGCGGCCTTGCACACCGCGCCTCCGATCAGGGTCCCATCCATCGTGCCGACATCCCGGTCGCCCGAACAGCACTCCGTACCGGCCCTACGACAAGAGGATGCGCAAGCCGTGGCACGACCGATCACCGCACCCGACGACCAGCCGCAGGCGACGAACACTGCGAACGGACCGCGCCGCTGGAACCGCATGGCCCTCGTATCCGGGGTGTTCCTGCTCCTCTCCCTGCTCGTGATCGCGCTGGGCAGCGGTGGAGTGCTTCTCTATCTCCTGTTCTTCGCGTTCCTCACCGGCATCATCGGCCTGCTGCTCGCCATCAAGCACAACGAACGCGGCAAGGGCATCGCCATCGCAGCCATCGTGCTGCCTGCGGTGCTCATCGCGCTCATCATCGTGGCATTGAACGCGGCGTGGGGGTGACGGGCGAAGGCGATGCGGTCGGGGAAAGTGGAGGGCATTTGCGCGATCCCGGCCTTCGCCGGGATGACAGCCCGGCGTGACAACCCAAGGGCGCGAAAAGCAGGCTCAGCTCAATGACATGTCCGGCGTCTCGATCACCGGCCCGAACAGTAGGGATCCATCGCCGTAGCTCAGGAAGCGATAGCCTTCGCGCAGGGCGTGGTCATACACCGTGCGCCACGAGGGGCCGAGGAAGGCCGCCACGAGCAGCAGCAATGTGCTGTCGGGTTGGTGGAAGTTCGTGACCAGTGCGTCGGCCATGTGGAATTCGTAGCCGGGTGCGATCAGCAGGGAGGTGGTTCCCACCAGCGGCGATCCGGTCTCCTCCAAGCCTTCGATCACGGCGCCCAGCGCATCCTCCGCCAGTGGCAGCGTTCCCGCGCGATGGCCGTACGGCTCCCATTGGCCCACGTTCATGTGCGCACCGGCGCGGCCCTGCATCACCGCCACGCCATGCCAGTACACGCTTTCGATCGTGCGCAACGCGGTGGTGCCCACCGGCACCAGCGATCCCCGGCGCAGGTGCCGCCGAAGTTCCACGAGCGTATCCAGTGGCACACGGATCTGCTCTCTGTGCATGACATGCCCCTCCATGCGCGCGCTCTTCACCGGCAGGAAGGTGCCCGCGCCCACATGTAATGTGGTGCTGACCGAATGAATGCCCTTCGCGGCACATCGCGCCAGCACCGCTTCGCTGAAATGCAGGCTGGCCGTGGGAGCTGCGATGGATCCGTCGTTGGCCGCGAACACCGTGTTGTACCGCGCGGCATCATCGGGCATCGCCTCGCGCCGCATGTACGGCGGCAGCGGCACCGACCCCATGCGTTGCAGGGCGTCGATGAAGGGGCCGCCATTCCACCGGAACTCGATCAGGTGCATGCCATCGCGCTGCTCCACGCGCCGCGCGGAAAGGCCGAAGTCGTTCCCGCCTGAGCCGGACGAAGACGCTTGCGCAGCAACGACCTCCTCGCCCTTCCAGCGTTTCGCGTTGCCCACCATGCACCACCAGCGCGACGTGCCCTCATCCATCAGCGCCTGCTCCATCGGGCGCCCGCCTTCGGGATCGGCGACCATGAATTCCAGCACCGCGCCGGTGGCCCGTCGGAAATGGAGGCGCGCATTCACCACGCGGGTATCGTTCAGTATCAGCAGCGCATCCGGTGGCAACAGGTCAGCGATCCCGCGGAAAAGGTGATCGCCTACGCGGCCGTTCCTGTACACGAGCAGGCGGCTTGCATCACGCTCTTCCAACGGATGGCGCGCGATGCGATCCTCCGGGAGCTCGTAGGTGAAGTCGCCGATCGAAAGCCCCTGCGGATGAACGTGGGGGCCGGAGCCGTTCATGACCTGTTCCATGTTGAAGATCATTCTTTGACCACCACGGCGGTCTGCACGCGATCGCTCGCAAGGCAGCGGATCGTGTACACGCCATCGGCCCAGCCGCTCATTTCGATGCGATGCGGATCCGTCGCCACGGTCTTGGTATCAGCCACGATGCGGCCGGTGACATCCGCCACGGTGATCCGCACCGGACCCGTTCGTTCGCCGAGCCGGATCCACACTTCCCCGGCCGTGGGGTTGGGCCACACCTGCAATGCCTGCATGCGATGCTCCCCCACACCGTTCAGGCCCAGCACCTCGCGCACGGCCCGGTATGCGTTCACCTTGCCCATGCCCCAGCGCAGGCTTCCTTCCGCAGGGATCGCGCCGGTGTGCCCATCCTGCCGCGCCGTGTGCATGATCGCGTCCTTCACCTCCTGCGGCGTCAGTGTTGGAGCGGCTTCGAGCACCAGCGCCGCCACACCCGCCACCGCCGGGGACGACATGCTGGTACCCGACATGCGGGCGAATTTGAACGTTCGGCCCTCGAAGTCCACGCTGTGGATCGACGCAAAGCTCTCATCGGTGTAGGAGCTCATGCTCGATCCCGTCACCACGCCGGGAGCGGCCACGTCGGGTTTCACACGCTCGTCCAGCGTGGGGCCAAGCGAGGAGAACCCGGCGATCGGCCCGCCACCCACGGCACCCGTGGTCGGGTTGACGAATTCCGAATAGTACGCCGCCACGCTGATCAAGCTGTTGGTACAGGCAGGCTCGCTGATGCCGTACTGGTTATCGCCCGCCGCCCAGCCCGTGCGCGCCGCAATGAAGTCCTGTCCCCAGTTGCCCACGTCGTTGGTCAGTTCGGTCACGTTCCAGAAGTGCACACGGCCATCCGCAGCGGTCGCCTTCAGCGCCACCTTCAGCTGTGCGCTGCGGTTCTTCGCGCGCAACCTGAAATGCGGACGGCCGTTCAGCGGATGCGCAGCGTCGGCCGTGAGGTTGAAGAAGACGGTATCGTTCCCGACCACGATGATGGAATCGAGATACGGCTGCTGCGTGGCCGTGTGGTACCACGGTGTCTCCGCCTGCACCACGTTGCTGTTGTTCGTTACGATCAATCCGGCCGCGAACGGATGGCCCGCCTCACCCCATATACTGATGCTCTGCCCCCACATCTTCGGATGTTCGCTGTACGGGTAGAACTGGATGCGGCTCTTCAGCGTGTCCCCGGTGAAGCCCTTGCGGATATGGAAGTTCACATCGCCGTTGTTGCCACCGGAGTTCACGAACACCACACCTTCCGTTGCGAACTGGTCGATGGCCTGACTGATGAGCGAATGCCCGTCGAGCGTGCCGATGTGGTGCAGGCCCCAGCTCATGTTCACCACGAGGCGCTTGTCGTCCTGTTCGGCGATGTGCTGCATCCACGCGAAGGCGTCCAGCACGGCGGCGGCATCCACGAGGAAGGTGCAGAAGAGGAACTGCGCATCGTAGGCGATGCCCCGGTACGGGCTGCCTGCCCCTCCCCCGCCTGCGATGCCCGCCACGTGCGTGCCATGCGTGGCGTTGCCGTAGATGTTCACGGTATCGGCGCCTGCGGCGATCAACTCCGCCTGCGTCGTGAGTTCCGTACCGTAGTCATGGCCCTGTGGTGCCGGACCGGCCTGCCGGTAGTGATCCCACGCCGCCCGAACCCGGTAGTTGGTCATGGAGGTGTCGTAGAAGTTCGGGTGCTGGTAATCGAAGCCCCAGTCGGTGATGCCGATGAGCACATCGCGGCCGGTGTACGACTGCGGCAGATCGAGGCCGCGATGCACGCTGTCCGCACGTGTGGCGTAGCGCACGCGATCGAGCGTGGGCTTCACCCTGCCTGCCAGTTCGATGTAGCGGATGCCGGGGAGCGATGGCACGATGTCCAGATGGCGGGCATCCACGCGGAGCGAGAGGACATCACCCTTGCGCGCACCGATGGTGATGTGCTCATTGCCGATCGCGTCCGCATCGAAGGCGCTGTTCACCTGCGCGAGGAAGCCCACCATGCAGCGCCCGTGGATCAAGGCCGTGGGATGGCTGCCTTGTGTTTCCGCCACCAGCTTGGCGGCATCGGGATAGCGCGCGGCCAGCGCCTTCAATTCGCTCATGCCCACCTGTGTGGTGGCGGGCATGCGCACCTGTGCGGGCAGGGAAAGGCTGAAGAGGACCGCCGGAATGATCGCGTAGCGTATGCGCATGGGGTGGAACTATGCCACCAAGGTAATCCGTGGCGGATGGATGGCATTGCGGTCCGGTGCGTTCAGCCTATATCACTCCGTTGGAAGGCATCCGGCTATTCACCGAGGTACATCCTTCTTCGTCAGGATGAAATTCCCTTTCCTCCGCGCGATCTCTGGATCGGCAGCGGGACGGCCATCGAAGCTGCGCAGGAACCACTGGAAGCGCTCTCCGGGCGTAAGCGCCATGAACTCCCGCTCGCGACGGGCGTTCGCCTCTTCCTTGGTCTCGAAGCGGATGCGCTTGTCCATGTAACAAGCTATGAGGAAGTCCTTCACACTTCACAACCCACACCTTCGGAAAGGTGAGGTGTGAAGTGTGAGTTGTGCGGTGTGAGGGGGCTACGCCACCTTCAACGCATCGGCCACCTTTTCCTTCAGCAGCGCGTGCTTCACCACTTCGATCATCTCGGTGACATAGGTGAACTTCATGCCCTTGGTGTAGCGGGCGTCGATGTCCTCGATGTCCTTGCGGTTGTCGGTGCTGAGGATGATCTCCTTGATGCCGGCGCGCTTGGCAGCGAGGATCTTCTCCTTGATCCCACCCACCGGCAGCACGCGGCCGCGCAGGGTGATCTCGCCCGTCATGGCCACGAACTTGCGCACCTTCTGCTGGGTGAAGGCGCTGGCGATGCTGGTGAGCATGGTGATGCCCGCGCTCGGACCGTCCTTCGGCGTGGCGCCTTCAGGCACGTGGACGTGGACGTTCCACCGCTTGAACACGTCGGGGTCAAGCCCGATGATGCCGCTGTGCGCCTTCAGGTATTCCAGCGCGATCACGGCGCTCTCCTTCATCACATCGCCGAGGTTGCCGGTGAGCGTGAGCTTGCCTTCACCCTTGGTGATGCTGGTCTCGATGAAGAGGATGTCGCCGCCCGTGGGTGTCCATGCCAGACCCGTGACCACACCGGCCACATCGTTGCCTTGGTACTTGTCGCGGGCGTGGCTCGGCCCGTAGATCTTCACGAGGTCATCGGCCGTGATGGTGATGCTGTGCTTCTGCTTCAGCGCGATCTGCTTGGCGCGATAGCGCACCAGCTTGGCGATGCGTTTTTCCAGTGTGCGCACGCCGCTCTCATCGGTGTATTGGTCGATGATGGCTTCGAGCAGGCCGGGCGCCAGTTTCAGCTGCTTGGGCTTCACGCCGTTCTCGGCGAACTGCTTGGGCAGCAGGTGGCGGTTGGCGATCTCGATCTTCTCCTCCTGCGTGTAGCCGTTCACCTCGATGATCTCCATGCGGTCGCGCAGGGCCGGGTGGATGCTGCCGAGGCTGTTGGCCGTGGCCACGAACATCACGCGGCTCAGGTCGTAGTCGATGTCCACGAAGTTGTCGTGGAAGGCGTTGTTCTGCTCGGGATCCAGCACTTCCAGCAGGGCGCTCGCGGGGTCGCCGTGGTGGCTGGTGCCCACCTTGTCTATCTCGTCCAGCACGAACAGCGGGTTGCTGGTGCTGGCCTTCTTCAGGCTCTGGATCAGGCGGCCCGGCATGGCACCGATGTAGGTGCGGCGATGCCCGCGGATCTCGCTCTCGTCGTGGAGGCCGCCGAGGCTCATGCGCACGTACTTGCGACCGAGCGCTTCGGCCATGCTCTTGCCGAGGCTGGTCTTGCCCACGCCGGGCGGACCGTAGAGCAGCATGATCGGCGCCTTCATGTCCTTCTTCAGCTTCAGCACGGCGAGGTGCTCTATGATGCGCTCCTTCACCTTGTCCAGTCCGAAGTGGTCGCGATCGAGGATCTTCTGCGCGTTCTTCAGGTCGAACTTGTCCTCGCTGTATTCGCCCCACGGCAGTTCCAGCAGCAGTTGCACGTAGTTGTACTGCACGCTGAACTCGGCACCGGCGGGGTTCATGCGCTGCAACTTGGTCAGCTCCTTGTCGAAGATCTCGCCCACCTTCAGCGACCACTTCTTCTTCCCGGCCTTCATCCGCATCTCCTCGATCTCCTGCTCGATGGGGTTGCCGCCCAGCTCGTCCTGAATGGTCTTCATCTGCTGGTGCAGGAAGTACTCGCGCTGCTGGCGGTCCACCTCGGTGCGCACCTTGTTCTGGATCTCGTTCTTCATCTGCAGCAGCTGCAGCTCGCGCGTGAGGTGCGCCAGCAGCAGGCTCGCACGTTCGCGCAGGTCGGCCACCTCCAGCATCTTCTGCTTTTCGGCCACCTCGGCGTTCATGTTGCTGCTTATGAAGTTCACCAGGAAGCTCGGGCTGTCGATGTTCTTCAGCGCGAACTGGGCTTCGGTGGGGATGTGCGGGCTGTGCTTGATGATGTCCGTGGCGAGATCCTTCAGCGAGCTCACCAGCGCGTGGAAGCTCTTGTCGTCCTTGGCCGGGCGGATCTCCTCGAACTCCTTCACGCTGGCGGTGAAGTAGGGATCGTGCTTCGCCATGTCGAGGATCTCGAAGCGCTTCTTGCCTTGGATGATGGCGGTGGTGCTGCCATCGGGCATGCGCAACATGCGGATGATGGTGGCGATGGTGCCGATGCGGTTGAGGTCCTCGGCGCGCGGCTCCTCGATCTGGCCGTCCTTCTGGCTTACGACGCCCAAGGTCTTGGTGCCCCGGTACACGTCCTGTATCAGGCGGATGCTGCGGTCGCGGCCCACGGTGATGGGGATGACCACGCCCGGGAAGAGCACGGTGTTGCGCAGCGGAAGGATGGGCAGCTCGGGCGGCGTGGTCTCCGCGTTCATCTGCTCCTCGTCCTCGGCCGTGATAAGCGGGATCAGTTCGGTCTCGTTCTCAAGCACTTCGGAACTGAACAGGGCACCGGCGGTATTGCGATCGTCGTTCATCGACTAATGGGGGGACAGCTTGTCAGGTGTAAAGATACCCACGCCCAGCGCTCTTCGCAGAACACGGGACTTGCATGGGCGGCGGCCGGTGGGCAAGGTTCGTGCCGTGGGGGGCGGGGTGACAGATGGGCAGGCGGGATCATGTGGGCATGTGTCCATGCGGTCATGTGTCCATGGAATGCGCTCCTTGGTGGAAGCATCGCGCATGACTTACACCTTCCTCCTCCCCTGCACCTTCCGCTGAACACGCTTGAGCGTTTCCAAGTAGACGATCTCCACCTCGGAAGGAGCCGCTGCGAGCTGGGCGCGGTATTTCCCGTACTCCGCTTCGGCTTTCGCGATGGCCTGTTCGTGGCTCACGGTACCGGCTCCGGCCAGCGTCTTCGCCTCCATCGCCACGATCAGCCGGTCGAGGTGCGCCAGCCAGTCCTTCATGTAAGTGGGCTGGTGGCTCTGCGCGCGGAACTCAGCCGCATCGAAGTAGGCCGATACCAGCGTGTTCAGGCGTTTTAGTTCGTTGGCGTCCAGATAATTCTTGGCCACGGCGATGTCGGCCTTGGTGGGCTGCTGGCCGCTGAACGAGAGCAGGCCCATGAACGGCTTGCCCGCATCGGCGCGGGCGGCTATCACCTCGGCGGCGGTATGGCCGTGGGCCGCGTAGTGCAGCTTGTTCTGCACGGTCTTGAAGAACAGCACGGTCTCATCGCTGCGCGGATCGTAGTCCACACTGGTGGCATAGAGGTCCAGCACCTGCCGGTACAGCACCTTCTCGCTGCTGCGGATGTCGCGGATCCGGTCCAGCAGTTCCTTCCAGTAGCCGCCGCCACCCAGCGCCTTCAGCCGGGCATCGTCCATGGTGAAGCCCTTGACGATGTATTCGCGCAGGCGTTCGGTGGCCCAGATGCGGAACTTGGTGGCGATCCCTGAGCGCACACGATAGCCCAGCGAAATGATCATGTCGAGGTTGTAGTGCGGAATGGTCCGCTCCACTTGGCGCGCCCCTTCCATGCGAACCTGTCGGAATTCCCGACAGGTTGCTGCCTCGACCAGTTCGCCTTCCGCATAGATGTTGCGGATATGCTCCACCACGTTCGTGCGGGAGGTTTGGAGCAGGTCGGCAAGCTGCTGCTGGCTGAGCCACACCGTTTCACCCTGCAACCGCACCTCCAGCGCAGGCGTTCCATCGCTGCGCGGGTATAGGATGATCTCGCCGGAAGGTTCGTGGGGCATGGCTGCAAAGTAATACGCGGATACCGCGCCTGCGCAGGGCCGCACAACTTGTCCCGCTTAGCGGGATGGTCACGATCTTCCGCTACGAAATGCTCACATAGCTCACCGCTCCGCAGCGAACAGATGCCGCAACACGGCCTCGTCGACCGAAGTGAGGTGCATGTGGCGGCGCTCCATCACCTTGCGGGCCGTCGAGAGCGCGCGTTCGATGTCGTAAACCTCGAAGCCATCGGCACCGCCCCACGCGAAGCCCGGTATGTGCTTGGGTGGGAAGCCGCCGCCGAACACGTTGGCCGCCACGCCCACCACGGTGCCGGTATTGAACATGGTGTTGATGCCGCTCTTGCTGTGGTCGCCCATCAGCAGGCCGCAGAACTGTAGACCGGTGTCGATCATGGCGCGTTCGGCACCGCCCCACACCTGTACGTTGCCGTAGGTGTTCTTCAGGTTGCTGGTGTTGGTATCGGCGCCAAGATTGCACCACTCGCCCAGCACGCTGTTGCCGAGGAAGCCATCGTGGCCCTTGTTGCTGTATCCGAGGATCACGCTGTTGCTGATCTCTCCACCCATGCGGCTTTCGGGCCCGAACGCGGATGGGCCGTAGATCTTCGCACCCATCTTCACCTGCGCATGGTCGCCGATCACGATGGGGCCGCGCAGCATGCAGCCTTCCATCACCTCCGCACCCTTACCGATGTAGATGGGGCCGTTCTTCGTGTTGAGGATGCTGGCCTCCACCACCGCGCCTTCTTCGAGGAAGACGAGGTTCGGGTCGCCGATGATGGTGTTGGTGCCTTCGATGCGCTGCGAGCGGCGGCCTTCGGTGAGCAGCCTGAAGTCGTGGTCGATGGCGCTGCCGCAATGCTGGAACAAATGCCACGGCCGCGCGAAGCGGATCACTTCACCTGTGAATTCCACGCGCCGCATGTATGCCGGTGGCGCGACCCAATCGCCGGGGGCCGGATGCCCCTTTCCTTCTGCGCCGAACGCCAATGCGCGGCCCTCGTGTACCAGCACATCGCCGGGGCGTAGGTCCATGACGGCGCTTACCAGTTCATCCGTGGGGAACAAGCTGCCATCCACCTCCCAGTTCGCGGGTTCCAATGGAAGCGGGAACGCGGCCGCGAGGTAGCCTTCCGTGCGATGCCCCACGGGTAGCCCGCTACGCACGTACCACCCTTCGCTGATGCGCAGGATGCCCGGCCGTAGCTGGCCCACGGGGCGCGTGTACGTCAGCGGTAACAGGTGGCTGTGCAGACCGGCGTCGGAAAGGATGATGGACATGGCGCTTGCGTTGCGCCGAAGGTACGGAGCGGCCCCGACCGCACGTGGACGGTGGGCGCATCTGTATTGCGATAGAGGTCAAATGTTCGTTCATGGCTACTGCACCACCACCGGCAACGCGATGGGCGTACCACCACGGAACAGGCGCGCGGTGTACGTGCCCGCCGCCAAGGTGCCGCCACCGAGCAGGTACACCACCTGCCGACCTGCGGAGAGCGCGATGGTCTCCGAGCGTACCGTGCGGCCCAACCCGTCCATGATCTCCATGTGCATGGGTTCGGCGTCGGCCGCATCGATGCTCAGCCATAGCGTAGTGCCGTCCGTGGGGTTCGGGAAGAGCGTCAGTGCGCCACCGGAGAACAGCACGGGCACCACGTGGGAAAGATCCTCCGTGCCGTTGTTGTGGTGGTACGTGCCGCCGCCGTGCGTGAAGATGGTGGCATTGCCCGCGAGCGCACCGCCCACGCGCATGGTATCGGCGCGCGCTCACCGATCTTCTTCAACGTGCTGCGGTCGGTGTGCTGGAAGGGCGCGGCCTGTCCCCGCACGATCAACGTGGTCTGCTGTACGTACGACCATATGCCATCATCATGGAAGGTGATGGTGATCGCATAGCGGTCCGTGCGGAAGGCATGCTCAAGGAAGGGGTTGGAGCAGATCCCGTTCACCGTTGATCCGCGCACGGCCTTGTGCGTGAACGAACGCGTATCGGGCGCGGCCTTGCCCATCGCCATCGCGGATCGCACGCGCGGGATCGACAGCGTTCGGAGCACCGTGCCGGTGGCAGATTCCCACAGCCAGAAGCCCACCTGATCGTGCAGGGCCTCCACCTCGCCGGGCTTCACGATGTGCTGGTGGTAGCGCAGGCCGTAGAACAGCTGCGGCCCGTTGGTCTGCGCATCGATGGGCTGCAGCTCGATGCGCTCCACGTAGGGCTGGTGCGGGACCGGCAGCCTTTGGGTTCACGTCCATGCCCTGCGTGTTCGTCCAGATGCCCGCCATGCGCGTGAGCGGGCCGAGGTTGGCGAGCGTGTTCACATCGGGAACGGCTCGGTGTAGATGTCGTTGGGGAAGTGGCTCATGGCGGTGGTCGTTCCGGGGTATCTGGGGTTTCTGCTCATCGCCGTAGAAGCCGTTGTATGCCGTGCCGCAGGGTTGCACCAATGTATGTCGCTCCTCCCGGAAGGCATAATACCATCTCGACATTCAATTCCAGCCGATCCGCTTGCTCTTTTTCCGCATGGCTTCTCCGATGAGGGCGTTCCGTAGGCACCGCTACGCAACGCCCTCCTCGTATCGCCCTGCGAAAAAACAGCTGCGCCTCTCATGGCCGGAATTGAACGTCGAAATGGTATAAGCCCCGCCTCTGAGGCAGCCCTGTGCTGTAGACGACCATCCCGGCGGATACCTTCATCTGAAAGCTCGTCGGAGGCGCGGGCATGATGGAAAGCCCTTGACCGATCTTTGTCCTATGGCCGATCTGAAAAAGCGCACCAACAGACCCGCTACCACCAGTAGTGCGGCCAAGAAGGCCGTGAAGAAGCCAGCGAGTGTCCCGGCCAAGCCCGTCGCGAAGAAGCAGGCCGTGAAGCTGCTCTCCGGCGGCAACCCGCAGATCGCCAAAGGCACCGGCGATGCGGTGGTGCAGGCGTACATCGCCGCCATGCCCGGCTGGAAACAGGACACCGGCCGCTGGCTGGACGAGCTGATCACCCGCACCATTCCGGGCGTACACAAGGCGGTGAAGTGGAACACGCCGTTCTATGGTGCCGATAATGCCTCGTGGTTCCTCGGCTTCCACTGTCTCACGAAGTATGTGAAGGTGGCCTTCCCCATGGGCGCGCACCTGAAGCCCCCGCCGCCCGGCACCAGCAAGCAGAAGAACGTGCGCTACCTCGACCTGTACGAGGACAGCGAACTGGATGAGAAGCAGGTGGCCGCGTGGATCAAGCAGGCGGCGAAGTTGCCGGGCGGGAAGTGGTGAACTGAACCCGACGCGCGATCGCGTGTACCGGGATATATGAGGCGAACGCTCACGCTCGGCGTGCTGCTCGGCAGCATCACCCTTTCGGCCCAGTCCAACATCCCGGATAGTCTGGTGCTCCGCCTGCGGTCGTGGTACGACATCACGGCGACACCCGATGCCCCGTGGGCCGACACGGCCGCATTCAACCGTTTCCGCGAGGCGATGGATACGGCCGGGCTCAGCAAAGAAGCACCGCATCCAGCGGAAGCGTACCGGTTGGTGTGGGTGGAACACCGCGAAGGACATCGCTACACCCTGTTGCCGGGTGATGGCCGCACCTTGGCTGCGGTCCTGCAAAAACCGCCCGTGACCGGTTTCGGATGGCCCTTGTTCCCCGCGTACCACGGCGACCGCTACGCCGTGTTCGGCGATTCCCCGCCCACCGGGCTGATACGGTACGAATACTGGTATTTCGAGCGGGTGGAATGATCGATCCGTGCGGATAGGGCCATGGCCTGCTACCTTCAGCCCATGAACCCGAAAGTCGACTGGTTCTTCGCGAAGGACACCAAATGGCAGGAAGCCTTCCAACTGCTGCGCGAGATCGCACTGGACAGCGGCCTTGCCGAGGAACTGAAGTGGGGCCATCCCTGCTACACGCTCAATGGGAAGAACGTCTTTCTCATCCACGGCTTCAACGACTATTGCGCGCTGCTCTTCCACAAGGGCTCGCTGCTGAAGGACCCGCAGAAGATCCTTGTACAGCAGACGGCGAACGTGCAAAGCGCGCGGCAGATCCGCTTCACCAGCGCCAAGGAGATCGTGAAGCTGACGCCCTTGCTGAAAGCATACATCCGCGAGGCCATCGCGCTGGAAAAGGCAGGGAAGAAGGTGGATCTGAAGGACACATCGGAGTTCGTGATGCCGGAGGAATTCAAGAAGGCGCTGAAGGACATGCCCGAATTGAAGAAGGCGTTCAATGTGCTTACTCCGGGGCGGCAGCGCGGCTACCTGTTGCACTTCGCCGGGGCGAAACAGGCGAAGACGCGCGAGGCCCGGATCGCGAAGCACGTGGACCGGATACTGGCCGGGAAGGGCTTGGATGATTGATATTCGGAGGTGCTCCCGGATGGCCTTGGCGCAGCGAACAACAGCCGCCCGCCGGATAAAAGGATGATCCACTGCTACCTTGCGCCGTGATCCAGACCGGACGTATACAAGAGCTCACGATCCTGCGCCGCACGGCGGAGCGGCTGGTGCTGGGCGACGATGACGCCGAAGAACTCGTGCTGCCCGCCTCGGCGGATCCCACGGGAATGGCCGATACGTTGCGTGTGTTCGTGTACATCGGCAGCAACGGCGAACAGGTGGCTACAACGAAATTGCCCAAGGCCGAAGTGGGCCGGTTCGCGACCATGCGGGTGATCGCCATACGCGGCGCGGGCGCGCAGGTGGACTGGGGCTTGGAGCCTCCCCTGCTGGTGCCGCACGAGGAGCAGCGCAAGCCGTTGGAGCAAGGGCGCTACCATGTGGTGCGTGTATACCTCGACGTGGAGACCGGACGCGTGCAGGGCAGCACGCGCGTGGAACGGTTCCTTGACAATGAGGTGCTCACCGTGCAGAAAGGCGATGCCGTGGACCTGCTCGTGTACGGCCGCAGCGAGCTCGGCTTTTCGGTGATCGTGGACGATCTATACCATGGCCTGATCCACGCCAACGAGGTGTTCAAGCCTGTCTCCGTGGGCGATCGGCTGACCGGCCACGTGAAGAACATCCGCGAGGACCACAAGCTGGATATCACGTTGCAGCCCATCGGTTACCGGCAGTACATCGATGCGCACACGGCCATGGTGGCCGAACGCATCCGGGCGAAGAACGGCTTCCTGCCACTGGGCGACAAGAGCAGCGCCGAGGCCATCCACGCCGAGTTCGGCATCAGCAAGAAGGCGTTCAAGAAGGCCCTTGGCGCGCTGTACAAGGAGCGTCTGGTCCGCATCGGCGATGAGGGCGTGGTGTGGATCGGCTGATCCGGCCGACACCGCTCAGGCACCAACCAACTGGCAAGCGCACTACGCCTTCCGTACGTAGATGCTCTTCAGCCCCATGGCCCCGAAGCCGTCGATCCTACAGTCGATGTCGTGGTCGCCGTCCACCAGCCGGATGTTCTTCACCTTGGTGCCTGCCTTCACGGGCTTGGGCATGCCTTTCACCGGCAGGTCCTTGATCACCACCACGTCGTCCCCATCCTGCAGCACGTTGCCATTGGCGTCCTTGATCACGTTGCCCGCTGCTTCCGCCGCCACCTCATCGGGGTTCCACTCGTGGCCGCATTCGCCGCACATCCACGAAGTGCCCGTGGGATAGGTGATCGTGGAACGGCATTCGGGACAGGGTCTGGTATCGCTCATGATGGCTGCGAAAGTACCTTTTCAGGGGAACGAAGAAGACCGGTCGATCCAAGGGTGGGATGGAAGAAGTGCAAGGGCCATGAATGCAGTAGGCAGTTGGCAGCAGGTTCGATCAGTGCATTTGCTGCCAACTGCCTGCTCCTCTCGCACCCTTGCACTCCACACCCCGCTCACCGCAACAACGTCACATGCCCTATGCGCTGCTGCATGTCGCCATCGCGGTCGCGGATGCTGGCCTGCCACACGTACACACCCATGGGCACACCGGCGCCATCCCAGCCCTTGTGAGCATCGGAGGTGGTGTACACGGCGCGGCCCCAGCGGTCGTAGATGGTGAGGGTGAACGCCTGCGGATCGCTCACCGTGGTGCTCACGTTGAACACATCGTTGAAGCCATCATCATCCGCCGTGAAACTGTTGGGCGCGTACAGCGCGAACTCGTCCTCCACGCACACCAGCAGCGTGCTTTCATCGGTGCAGCCCTGCTCGTTCGCGACGTTCAGCAGCACGGTATAGCAGCCCACATCGGGATAGGTGAACGCGGGCGATGCTTCCGCCGAAGTGGCTCCCGTGGGATCGCCGAACGACCAAGCATAGGTATCAGCACCGCTTCCGATGTTCGAGAAGCGGAAGGTGGGATCATCGATCATCGCCACCACCGGTGAAGCATACGGGACCGCGCGCGGGCTGGTCGTTACGGTGATCAGCTCGTCAAGAGACCACGTGCCCGTGCATCCATCGGCGGTAGTGATGGACAAGGCCACATCGAAGATCCCCGCAGTGTTGAAACAATGCGTGGGTGCCGCTTCATCGCCCGCCACGCTTCCATCGCCGAAGGCCCAGCTCCGCGTACCGGCCACTGCGCTCTCATCCGCGAAAACGACGCACAAGGGCACGCATCCTTCATCCACGTCCCACGTGAAGGCCGGACTGAACGCAGCCGTTACCGTCACCGTGGCCTGCGCGGCATCGCTCACGCATCCGTTGGCATCGGTGGCCACCACGGCATAGGTGGTGGTGGAAACGGGTGATACCACAGGGCCTTCGGGCGTCCATGCGTAGTTGAGCGCACCGGTTCCGCCCGTGGCCGTGGCATGCAATGTGGCGCTCTGCCCGGCGCAGATCGCAGGACCTGCATCGGCTGTCACCACCACTGCGTCCGGCTCCGTGATCGTCACGCTCACCTCGGCGGAGCAACCGGTATCATCGTCAATGGTGCAGGTATAGGTGCCCGAATCAAGGCCGGTGGCGGTGGCCGCTGTTCCGCCTGTGGGCGACCACAGGTAGGTGTAGGTGCCCGATCCCCCGCTGGCCGTTACGGTGGCGGAGCCATCGGCCGCACCGTGGCAGGTGATGCCGGTGTGCGATGCGGTGGCGGCGATGGTGGCGGCATCCGTGCCCACCGTGGCCGACGCCTGTATCGGGCACATGTCCGGTGCCTGCACCAGCACGGTGTACGTGCCCGGAGCCAGCCCGGTGATCGACTGCGTTTGGGCGCCACCCGGGCTCCAGCCGTAGGTGAACGGTCCGTCGCTTCCGGTGATGTTGGCCGTGATCGCGCCGGTGTTGGGTACGCAGCCCACATCGGTGACATCGAATCCAAGCCCGGCGATGATGACCGTGCGCTGTACCGTGGCGGGCGCACTGCACGAGCTGGTCATCGTGAAGGAGACCGTGTATTCACCCGGCCCGGAGAAGGTGTGCGCGATGTTCGCACCGCTGCCGGTGTTGGCCGCGCCCGATGCCGGATCGCCGAAGTTCCACGTGCCGTTCTGCAGGCAGCCCGCAAGCCCGGTGGCCGTGAAATTGATGGTATTGCCCGCGCAGGTGTAGTTGAAGCCGGGATCCAAGGCCGGTGCCTCGCCGATGTGGAAGTCATCAATGGCGGCACCGTCGAAGGTGTTGCACACGGTGCCCGCGCCGAAGATGAAACGGAACTTCACCGGAGCCGCCGTGGGCAGGTCGATGAGGCAATGTGTGGCCGTAACGTAACCGTTGCTGCCACCGCCGCTCGCGCATCCGCCGGTGGTGGACGTGCCGCTCCAGCCACTGCGCGGACTGGCGAGGTTCAGCGCGGTGATGCTCTGGCTGTTGAACCAGTGCGCACCATGGCAATCCGAAGGCTCGTTGTACGCGCCCACGTTCAGCCACGTGGTGCCGCCGTTGGGCGAATACTGAAGGCCGAGGCCGTCGTAGTCGTGCTCGGTCTCCCACCAGATGTTGAAGCTGAGCCACGGATAGGAAAGCCCCGAAAGGTCGAAGCACGGCGTCTCCAACCAGCTTTGCTGCCCGTTGCTGTAGAAGCTGCCCGTCAATCCGCCTACACACCACGCATTGGTCCCGTTGGCCGCGCTGTTGATGGTGGGATGCGCGGGAGGGCCCCACGCCCAGTCGCTATTGGTGCCGCCCGATGTCCACGCCGCTGCGGCCTCGAAGCCTTCGGTGTACGGGAAGGTGGCGATGGTGGTGGTGCATTGCGCGTGCGCCGAATGCGCCGCAAACACCGCGATCAACGGCAGGCCGTAACTTGATCCGATGTGCCGCCACCCCTTCATGCGCTACGGGCCATGGCACGGTCAGCGCAGCACGGTGATGTGCCCTGTCAGGTCGTACGCCACGCCATCCGAGCCGAGGGCCTTCAACGTGTAGAAATACGTGCCGTCGGACACGTGGTTGCCGCTCACGCCGCGCCCGTCCCACACTTCACCCACGCGCTTCAGTTCGTTCACCTTCTCGCCCCAGCGGTTGAAGATCAGCACCTCCACCGAAACGATGTTGGTGGCTACGATGGACAGCACGTCGTTGATGCGGTCGCCGTTCGGGGTGAAGACGTTGGGGACATAGATGGTACTGGCATTGCCGGGATCCTGTTCGCGCACGGTGATCGCCACGCTGGACTGCGCCACGCAACCATCCAAGGTGGAAACGAGCACAACGGTGTACACGCCGGGTTCGTCGAAGGTGAAGGCCGGTGAAGTGGATGTGCTGATGCCCTCGCCACCGAAGTTCCACGCGCTGGCCGAACCCTGCGTGCTGGTGTTGGTGAACTGCACGCCGAGCGGAGCGGTGCCCGACGTGGGCGATGCCGTGAACGCCGCCGTCAGGGGCGATGCATTCACCTGATGCCCATCGGTGGCACTGCCGCAGCCATTGGTGGCCGTGGCGATGTACAGCCCGGCATTGGTCACGGTGATGGTATTGCCGGTGGCGCCGTTGTTCCATGTGACAGGCGCGTTGGCCGTGGCGGTGAGCACCACTTGCGCGCCCGGGCACAACAGATCATCACCGGACACTTCCACGGTGGGTGTTACGCCTTCGATCACCGTCATGGATGCCGCAGAGAAGCCGCAGCCGTTGGTGGCCGTTGCGGTGTAGGTGCCTGCTTCCACCACGGTGATGCTGGCCTCCGTGGAACCGGTGCTCCACTGCACCGGGGCATTGCTGGTGGCGGTGAGGGTGGTGGTTCCACCGGCGCAGAGCATGTTGCTGCCGGAGATGGAAACAGCGGGCGCAGCACCCACCGATACCGTGACCGATTCCGTTACGCTGCCGCAACTGCTGCTGGGCGTGACCGAGTACGTGCCCGTTTCCGATACGGTGATGCTGGGGCCTGCGATGCCCGTGCTCCAGATGTAACTGCTGGCACCGCTGGCGGTCAGCGTGGTGGTCTCGCCCGCGCACAGGGAGGTGTTCCCGGTGATCGTCACCACGATGCCGCTGGCCTGCGTCACTTCCACCGAAGCCTGACCCGTGCCACAGACGTTGGTGCCGGTGACCGAATACGTACCGGGTGCCGATACGGTGAGGGAGGCGTTGCTTCCCCCGCCACCCCATGCGTAGCTGTCCGCGCCGGAAGCGGTGAGCACCAGTTGATCGCCGGGGCAGATGGACAGCGGACCGTTCGCGGTGATGGAGACCGTGGGACCATTGCCCGAAGGCACGTCCACGCTGCCGCAGATGGGATCGGCGCAATCGGTCTGGGCGCAGAGCGTGAGCGTTACCGTGCCTTGGTCGCCCGCACCGGCGGTGTAGGTGGTGTTCAACGCGGTGGGATCACCGAAGGTGCCCGTGCCGCCGCTCCATTGCACGCTGGTGTAGCTGCCGCCGATCACTTCGGCGCTGATGGTCACCGTGCCCGCGCCGCCGCAGAGGGTGCCCGTGGCCTGTGCCTGCACCATCAGCGGGGAGAAGGGCGCCTGACAGCCGTAGTTCACGTAGCTCACCTGTGGAACGCCAGGCCATGAGAACACGGCGGTGCCGCCATCGCTCTCACCGCTCTGCCCACCGTAGGTGCCGATGTTGTTCAGCAGCAATTCGCGCACGTAGGTGGCCGTATCGCTGCAATTGGTGCCGTTGTCGAACAGGATCAGGGTGCGCGCGCTGCTGCCCGCCGGTGGCACGGGGCTAAGGGGCATGCCCGCCGCCGGGCTGTTGGCGAAATGGCCCTGTGTGTTGCCCGCGTTCTGGAAGATCAGGTACAGCGTATCGGAGAGCGCGGTGAACGAGTTACCGGCCACGCACATGTCCGTGCTGGTCACCAGCAGCACCTGTGCCCCGGCCGGGATGATGCCCTGCGGCGGTTCCACGAGGTGGCCGCAGCTTGAAACAGAGGCGTTCAACTGGGCCGTGATGGACGCCGTGGTGGCGTTCTGCACCAGCCCGCGCCATGTGCCGTTGGGCCAATTGGCCGAAAAGCTGGTGAGCGCGATGGGCGCCGGCCCCACGCGGAAGCGCACCATCTCGTTCTGCCCTTCGGTGCTGCCGGGGCAGGTGGATGAAGGGTTGCAGGCATCCACGAGTATGCTTTCTATCTCAAGGCACTTCGTGGGGATCTGCGCCGTGGCAGATGTACCCGC
>JAHBUM010000130.1 GCA_019638075.1 Flavobacteriales bacterium
GATGCGATCACGATGCCGATGAGGCCGATCATGAGGATGCTGCCCAGCTTGGTGAGGTCGGTCTTCGTGGTATAACCAGCGATCGCCATGGTGGCGAACACCGCCGCCGTGATGAAGAACACATTGGCGATGGCCGTGAGCGAGTAGATCAGGAAGATGTAGCTGAGGCTGATGCCCATGATGCACGAGAACAGCAGGAACACGGCCAGCAGCGCGGTGGAGCTCATCTTGTTGACAAGCCCGCCCATGAGCAGCACCAAGCCCAGCGGAGCGAACATCACCACCCAGCCGAGGATGGTCTGGCCGCCGGTCTCGAAGTTGATCAGGTATTGCAGCTTGTCCATGTCGTTGCCGAACCACCACGCCATCACGCCGCTGATCACGAGCGCCATGGTCATGTAG
Organism: Flavobacteriales bacterium; assembly: GCA_019638075.1. GTDB lineage: Bacteria > Bacteroidota > Bacteroidia > Flavobacteriales_F > PHOS-HE28 > PHOS-HE28. Next base: position 403 of record JAHBUM010000130.1, read on the forward strand.
CTGAACACGTTGGCAAGGAAAGTGCGCACACTGGCGGCGGCATCAGGGCCGGGGCCGTAGATCACGTGGCCTTGCGCTGAAGCAGGGAATTGGTTCTGTTCCATGGATGGGTTCGTTGGTACGAAGATCGGTGTTTTTGGCGGCGATCAATGCAGCCGCGCACTGATCAGTTTGATGAACTCCTCACGCGTCCGTGAATCGGTGAGGAAGATGCCCGTGAAGGCGCTGGTGGTGGTCACGCTGTTCTGCTTCTGCACGCCGCGCATGCGCATGCACAGGTGGTCGCACTCCAGCACCACGGCCACGCCCAGCGGCTTCAGCGTACTGTGGATGCAGTCGCGGATCTCGTTCGTGAGGCGCTCCTGCACCTGTAGGCGCCGCGCGAAAGCATCCACCACGCGGGGGATCTTGCTCAGGCCCGTGATGCGGCCGTTGGGGATGTAGGCCACGTGCGCCTTGCCGAAGAACGGCAGCATGTGGTGCTCGCACATGCTGTACACCTCGATGTCCTTCACAACCACCATCTGGCTGTAATCCTCCTTGAAGAGCGCGCCCTTCAGGATGGCGGCGGGGTCGAGGTCGTAGCCGTGCGTGAGGTATTGCAGGGCCTTCGCCACGCGCTCGGGTGTCTTCACGAGGCCTTCGCGCTTCGGGTCTTCGCCGATCGCCTTCAGGATGTCGCCGTAATGGCCGCTGATGCGTTGCACCAGCGCGGTATCGTACTGGTCGATGCGTTCATAGCCTTCGCCCTGCGGGCTGCGTTCGCTGCCCTTCGCACCACCACGGCCCTTGCTCGTCTTCCTAACCGCCATGGTATTCAACGTGGTTGTTCTCCGTCTCCTTCAGCTTGATGCAATGCAACCGGCAGCCGAGGGCCTCCACCGGCTCTTCGAGCTGCTCCCAGAAGGCCACGGCGAGGTTCTCGGTGCTGCTGTACCGTCCTTTCATGAACGGCACGTCGAGGTCGATGTTCTTGTGGTCCACGTGCCGGATCACGCGCTCGTTGATGATCCTTCCCAGTTCGCTCAGGTCCACCACGAAACCGGTCTCGGCACTGGGCTCGCCCTTCACCGTCACCCACAGTTCGTAGTTGTGCCCGTGCCAGTTGGGGTTGGCGCACTTGCCGAAGGTGGCCATGTTCTTCTCGGGGCTCCAGTCCGGGCGGCTGAGCTTGTGCGCTGCGCTGAAGCGTTCGCGGCGGGTGATGTGGACGATGGGCATGGTTGCGTGGAAGCGGGTGCGAAAATACAAGGGGCAAGGGTGGTAGCGGTGAGGGGCCAGTTGGGGAGGGGCAGTTTTGGAGGAGCGAGTTTTGGAGGGGCAAGGGGCAAATTGATCAGGAGCGATGGGCAAGTTGGGTAGGGGCGAGTTGTGATCCGTCGGGGTACGGTATTTTGCGGGATAAACACTTCAACATGGCTGGTTTTCGTGACATGATCGTTTATCAGAAGGCCTTCGATCTGGCCATGAGGGTCTTCCACCTCACCAAGAAATTCCCGTCGGCGGAGCGTTTCGACCTGACATCCCAAGTGCGGCGCTGTTCCCGTTCGGTATGTGCCAATTTCGGTGAAGCCTACCGGCGCAAACGCTACAAGGCGCATTTGGTCGCCAAGCTCACGGATCCCGATTCGGAGAACACGGAAACACAGGTCCACCTCGACTTCGCAGTGGCATGCGGCTACGCTACCGCCGAGGAAGTTGCCCCACTGTACGCATTGAGCGAAGAGGTAGGATTGATGCTGAACAGCCTGATAGAGACGCCCGAAAAGATGATGCGCAAGTAGGTCTCTTTCCGTTCTCGCCTGCATCCCCCCAACGCCCTCACGGCTGGCCGCCCCCCACGTGCCATGCCGCCAGCGACTTGCCCCTCGCCAACTCGCCCCTAACCAACTTGCCTCTCCCAAACTCCTTTCAGTCCTCACTTCCATCCGCCAACATCCTCACGGCTGGCCGATCCCCACGTGCCATGCCGCCAGCGACTTGCCCCTCGCCAACTCGCCCCTAACCAACTCCTCTTCTAACCAACTCCCCTCCTTCTACCTTCGCACCATGATCATCGTCACAGGAGCCGCAGGGTTCATCGGAAGTGCGCTCATCGGCGAACTGCTGCGCGCGGGCTGGCAGGACATCGTGGCCGTGGATGACTTCTCCCGCGCGGACAAGGCGCCGAACCTTGAAGGCAAGAAGCTCACCGCGCGGGTGGAACGTAGCGAGTTCTTCGCCTGGCTGGACAAGAACGAGAAGCTCGTGCAGTTCATCTTCCACCTCGGTGCAAGGACCGACACCACGCTCTTCGACAAGGCCGTGTTCGACGAGCTGAACGTGCATTACAGCCAGCGGATGTGGGAGGCCTGCGTGAAGTATGGCATCCCGCTCGTGTACGCATCCTCCGCCGCCACCTACGGCGATGGCGAGCTCGGCTACAGCGATGCGGACGACACGCTTCCGTACAGGCTGAAGCCGCTGAACCCGTATGGCGACAGCAAGAACGACTTCGACAAGTGGGCGCTGGCGCAGCCGCAGAAACCCTTCTTCTGGGCCGGGTTGAAGTTCTTCAACGTGTATGGCCCGAACGAATACCACAAGGGCCGCATGGCGAGTGTGGTGTTCCATGCGTTCAACCAGATCCAGGCCGGCGGTGGTATGAAGCTCTTCCGCAGCCACCGGCCCGACTACAAGGACGGCGGGCAACTGCGCGATTTCGTGTATGTGAAGGACCTCTGCCAGGTGTGCATGTTCCTGATGGAGCACCGGAAGAACAGTGGCCTGTACAACCTCGGCAGCGGCACCGCCCGCACCTTCCTCGATCTGGCCCGCGCCACGTTCGCCGCCATGGGCAGGCCGGAGAACATCACCTTCATCGACACGCCCGCCGACATCCGCGACAAGTACCAGTACTTCACCGAGGCCGACATGCGGAAGCTGGTGAGCATCGGGTACACACGGCCGTTCGCTTCCTTGGAGGAAGGCGTGGGGGATTACGTGAAGAATTACTTGAAGAGCGGGGCGCGCTGCTGAACGGTCACACGTTCGTTCCGCGCAGGGCCACCAGCTTCGTGCGGATGTCAAGCAGCCGGTCGCGCAGCGCGTCGATGTCTATCGTGGCGGTCTGCTCCATTTGATCCGCCTTGCGCAACTGCTCCCGCGCGCCTTGCAGCGTGAAGCCTTTCTCCTTCACCAGATGCTGGATCCGTTGCAGCTGCTCGATGTCCTTCTTGGTGTACAGCCTATCGCCCTTGCCGGTGCGCTTGGGCTTCAATATGCCGAACTCCTTTTCCCAGTAGCGGATCAACGAGGTGTTCACCCCAAGCTGTTCGGCCACTTCACCGATGGACCAGTAGAGCTTCTCGATCGTCTTCTCCTTCCAAGGCATCGTTCCTTCTCGGTTTCAGCAGATGCGAATGTAGGCAGTCGGGATGAAAGAAGGGTGTGAGGGTCGAGTCTCGGATCTCAAGCCATTGGTGAGTAGCTGCGCGAAGAGCGTTGAAGCGCATTTGGTCACGCGGAGGCGCGGGGAATGCGGAGAAGCCCCCTCCTTGGGAGAGAGGTTGGGATGAGGCGGAGTTTCTCTGCGTGCTCCGCGCCTCCGCGTGACAAACTCATCCAAGGAGACACGCCTACCTGCTGTGCCTTTCGTAGCTTCAGCGAAGCCGGGCCAGAGATGCGGCTCACTCTCGCACCCTCACACTCTCGCACCGCGATCAATCCAGCGATTGCCCCGCGTTCCGCGAGATCTCCAGCATGCGGGCGTACTCCTCGGGCGAGAGGTCGTTGAAGTAATAGTTGGCCGGATCCACCGGTTCGCCGCCCTTGTGTACCTCGTAATGCAGGTGCGGCCCGGCGCTCAACCCGGTATTGCCTACCAGCCCGATCACATCGCCGCGCTTCACGCGTTGCCCGCGCCGCACTTTCAGTTCGCTCATGTGGGCGTACAGCGTCTCATAGTCGAAGCCATGATCCACCACCACGTGGGTGCCGTAGCCGTTGGTGGCGTAGTCCGCGAAGGTCACCACGCCGTCGCCGGTGGCGTAGATGGGCGTTCCCTGCTTCGCGGTGAAATCCATGCCCGCGTGGAATTTGGGGATCTTATGGATCGGGTGGATCCGCATACCGTAGCCGCCGGCCGTGGACGTAAGGTCTTCGTTGGGGATCGGCTGTATCGCGGGAATGCTCGCCAGCATCTCCTTCTTGCGCAGCACCAGCGAGGCCACTTCATCCAGCGACTTCGATTGTACCACGAGCTGCCGGGCCAGCCCATCCAGCCGTTTCTTGGTGCCGATCACCATGTCGCTGCTGGCGAACCCGCCCAGCCCCCTGTATCGGTCCACGCCGCCCACACCGGCCTGCCGCATGCTCGCGGGCAGCGGGTCGGCCTCGAAGATCACGCGGTAGATGTTGTCGTCGCGGCGGCGCACGTCGTGCAGCACCGTCTCAAGGTCGCCGAGCTGTTTGTTCAGCAGTTCGTACTGGAGCAGGAGTTGCTGGTTCTCCCGCCGGAACTGCGCCTCCTTCGGCGAATCCACGAACTGGTACACGAGGAAGATGCCCAGCACACCTACCAGCAGGCCGGGGGTCAGCGCCAGCAGCGTCCGCTTGGTCTTCTGCCACGCCGAAAGCCGGATCCGCTCGAAGTTGAGCGTTTTCGGGTTGAAGCGGTACTTGTGCTCGGACATGCCTTGGGCGGAAGGGAACGGCGAAGTTAGGCTGCGATGCGCTGGCTGGCTTCGCCGGATGAGGCTACGGCCTCAAGCGACCGCAGCCGGTCGCCGGGTACCCTGCCAGCGATCGGCGGCCATGGAAAGCAGGAGTACGAAGACCCAGAGGTTCGTGAGGAACACGCTCGCGAAGTAACGCCACTCCACGGCTCCTATCACGATGGCGAAGAGCCCGATCAACATCATGGGCATCACGAGCCATGTCCAAAGTCGGGTGTGGGGTTTGCGCAGGAACACGAACAGGCCCAGTGACAGTCCGAGGAGGGAGGTCAGGTAGGCCAGGCTGGCTCCTGCCTTTTGGATCAGCTGCCAGGCCCTGTAGCATGGGTTGCCCGCGTGGATGGGCAGGTGATGGGAGCCACTGTTCAGCAGGAAGGCGGGTACCAGTTGAAGCCGGTTGGTGAAGTGGTAGCGTACGGGATGTTGGTCGGCATAGCTGGACTGCACCGAATCCATCAGCACAATGGCTCGCTCGGCGCTCTCCGGTGTGCCTTCGGCTTGGAACTGGTGGTATGCGGATCGAACGCGCTCGGCACCAGCACGCATCTCGGGAGAGAAATGGGACGGCCATGTGTACCGGCTTGGTGGATGTGGATCCAACCGCATGGCGCTTGCCATGCTATGCGGATCCCACCAGACGAATCCATCCTCACCCATGGCCTTGGCGAAAGCACGCAGCCGCATCTCCGCCTCCGGGTAGCCATAGCCTGCTTGAAGGTCCTGCTGTAGTGGTATGAAGCGGCCCGTCACCACCATGTTGCGCACACACCATGGAGCGAGCAGGATCAACAGGGGTACGCCCAGAACGAGGGTATGCCGCATGGCTTGGCGCTTGTCGGTACTGCGCAGGAACCACCACAGCGCGATCAATGGAAGGATCGGCACGAAGTACGGTTTCACTACCACAAGCAGCCCCACGAAGATGGCCAGCCACCAGCGATCCACGGGCCGGCCATGCAGCTCGATCAGCCAGAAGCGGTGCATGGTCAAGGCCACCAATGCACATGCGAAGGCCTCCGGGATGAGCATCAGGGCCCACGGCGTCAGATGCCCACCCAGACATGCCGCCCCAAGGAATACCGGCCCGGTCCAGCGCTTCCGGGTCACCTGTGCCAGCAGGTCGGCCAGCAGCCACATGCCGACCACGAGGGCGATGAGCTGGAGCACGACCATGAAGTCCGAGGCGAACTGTGGCCCCCAAGGCCGTGCCAGCAGATAGGGGATGGCGTAATGCGGTAAACGCCCGGCCCGCACCTCCTGCTGCTGCATGTTGATGAAGAAATACCGGCCGGTCTCGTAGAGATTGTCCATGGCACCGGTATAGGAGGCCTGATCCCCGCTGCTCACCGCCAGATGGCTGACCTTCAGGGCAGGGTCGGCACAGGAACTGAGGTGTGCGAAGTAGACGCCTTGGAGCGCAAGTACGGCTATGCAGGCCACCAGCCACCAGCGGCTTAGTGAATGAGGGTGCGTCGGGACGCTCATCGGGTCCTGTTCCGTTCCAATTGGCATTGCCGGGGCTTTCCCGACGTTGGGCATTGGGAGAGTGCCGCCGAATATAGCGGCCCCCTGCGTTACGGACAGGTCCGATATGTATATCCTTTTCCGGACGGCTTCCCCGAAAAGGTTGCTCTGGATCCTTTTTCCGCCTCCGCTGGCAAGCCGACTACGCACGGCTCCATTCGCATCGCCCTGCGACAAATGGCCGGGGATCTTTGGACTGGCCCATGACGCAGGATGGCATAAGCGGCATGCTCCTTTCCGGACGATCCACCTTCGGTACTTTCGCGGCCGCGTGCCGATAGACAGGCAGCCCGACAGCCCATTCCCGCCATGCTCACCAGCCAGCAGATCCGCCAGAAATTCCTCGATCATTTCGCCAAACGCGGCCACACCATCGTGCCCAGTGCGCCCATGGTGGTGAAGGACGATCCCACGCTGATGTTCACCAACGCGGGCATGAACCAGTTCAAGGATCTCTTCCTCGGCAACGCGCCGGTGAAGCATCCGCGCATCGCCGACACGCAGAAGTGCCTGCGCGTTTCGGGCAAGCATAACGATCTGGAGGAGGTGGGTATCGACACCTACCACCACACGATGTTCGAGATGCTCGGCAACTGGAGCTTCGGTGATTATTTCAAGAAGGAAGCGATCCAGTGGGCATGGGAACTGCTGGTGGATGAGTACGGGATCGACAAGCGCGACATATACGTCACCTATTTCGGCGGCGATGAGAAGGACGGCCTGCCTGCCGATGAAGAGACGCGCCAACTGTGGATGCAGTTCATGCCCGAGGATCGCATCCTGCCCTTCAGCCGCAAGGACAACTTCTGGGAGATGGGCGATACCGGCCCCTGTGGCCCCTGCACCGAGATCCACGTGGATGTGCGCAGTGCGGAAGAGAAGGCGCAGAAACCCGGCCGTGAGCTGGTGAACAACGACCACCCGCAGGTGATCGAGATCTGGAACAACGTGTTCATGCAGTTCGAGCGCAAGGCCGATGGCTCGCTCGTGGAACTGCCTGCGCAGCACGTGGATACCGGCATGGGCTTCGAGCGCCTGTGCATGGTGCTGCAAGGCAGGCGCAGCAATTACGACACCGATGTGTTCCAGCCGCTGATACAGGCTATCGCGAAGCAATGCGTCAAAGCGTACGGCAAGGATGAGAAGGCCGACATCGCCATGCGCGTGATCGCCGACCACCTCCGCGCCATCAGCTTCGCCATCGCCGATGGGCAGTTGCCCAGCAACACCGGTGCGGGTTATGTGATCCGCCGGATCCTGCGCCGCGCGGTGCGTTACGGATACAGCTTCCTCGGTTTCAACGAGCCGTTCATGTACACGCTCGTGCCCACGCTCGTGGGGCAGATGGGCGGCCAGTTCCCTGAGTTGAAGAAGCAGCAGGGTATCATCGAAAGCGTGATGCACGAGGAGGAGAAAGCCTTCCTGCGCACGCTGGAACAGGGCACCAAGCGGCTGGAACAAGCACTGGAGGGGTCGAAAGGAACACTCGCTGGCGACAAGGCGTTCGAGCTGTTCGATACCTACGGCTTCCCCATCGACCTCACGCAGCTGATGGCGCGCGAGCAGCAGATGGAGGTGGACATGAAAGGCTTCGAGGCCGAGCTGAAGAAGCAGAAGGAACGCAGCCGCGCCGCCACCGCAGTCACCACTGGTGATTGGACCGAACTGGGCAAGGGTGAGACCATCTTCGTCGGTTACGATGAATTGAGCACGCCCTCGCGGATCCTACGCTACCGCAAGGTTTCGGGCAAAGGCGGAGATCAGTTCCAGGTGGTATTGGACCGCACACCGTTCTACGCCGAAGGCGGCGGGCAGGTGGGCGACCAAGGCTGGTTGGTCAACGGCGACGAGAGGATCGAAGTGATCGACACCAAACGCGAGAACGGTGTGATCGTCCACTTCACCAAGGCGTTGCCGAAGGCTGTGGATGCCTCCTTCACCGCACAGGTGGATGCCTCGCGCCGGGCCCTCACCGCGCGCAACCACACGGCCACGCACCTGCTGCACCACGCGCTGCGCAAGCACTTGGGCACGCACGTGGAGCAGAAAGGCTCGCTCGTGGCACCCGACCGCCTGCGCTTCGACATCAGCCATTTCGCCAAGGTCTCGCCCGAGGAGCTCGCCACCATCGAGCGCGAGGTGAACAGCATGATCGGCGACGACATCGCTTTCGAGGACCTGCGCAACGTGCCCATCGAGCAGGCGAAGTCCATGGGTGCCATGGCGCTCTTCGGCGAGAAGTACGGCGACCGCGTGCGCGTCGTGAAGTTCGGCCCCAGCGTGGAACTGTGCGGAGGAACACACGTGTCGCGCACCGGCGTCATCGGCCCGTTCCGCATCGTGAGCGAGAGCGCGCTGGCCGCCGGGGTGCGCCGCATCGAGGCCATCACCAGCGTGGAGGCCGAGCGCATGATCGCCGAGAAGCTGGCGAAGCTGGATGCCATCGCCGCCCTGCTGAAGAGCCCGGCGGACATCGTGCAGGCCGTGGAGAAGCTGGTGGAGCAGAACGCTTCCATGGCGAAGGAACTGGAGAAGGCCGCGAAGGAGAAGGTGCGCAGCCTCGCATCGTCCATCCCGGCCAAGGCCACGGCCAATGCGAAAGGGGTGAAGGTGCTCGTGGAACGCTTGGACCT
>JAHBUM010000131.1 GCA_019638075.1 Flavobacteriales bacterium
ACAGCACGATGTCCACCTCTTCCGACGTAAGCTGGTTGGCGCATCCGCCGTTGTACACTTCCCAGCGGAAGGTGTTCACGCCGATACCGAGATCGGTGATCACGCCCCTCGGGTTGGTGGGATCGCCGATGGTGCCTTGTCCGCTCACCAGCGACCACGTACCGGTGGCCGGGAAGGTGTACGGCGTACCGGCCATGGTGGCCTGCGTCACCGGCGTACACACCTGCTGGTCGGGGCCAGCGCCCGCATCGGGGTTGTGTTCGTCGTACACGAAGATGCTCACCACATCATCGGTCAGCGGGTTGGTGCAGGGGCCGTTGGAAACGGTCCAGCGGAAGATGTTCTCACCGATGGCGAGGCCCGTGATCTGCGTGGTGGGCGAAGTGGGATCCACGATGTCGCCTTCACCTACCACACGTTCCCAATAACCGCTGGCCGGGGCGATGATGGCGCTGCCCTGCATGTTCGTCACCGGGTTGCTGGAGCAGAGTTCCTGCGTGGGGCCGGCTTCGGCGATCGGGTTGTTCTCGTCGAACAGGCGGATCACCATCTGATGGCTGGTGATGCCACTGGAGCAGGGGCCGTTGTCCACCGTCCATGCCACCACGGTGGTTCCCACTTCGAGGTTGGTGATGGTGGTGTTGGGGTCATGCGGATCGGCAACGATACCGGGGCCGATCACCGTCCACGTGCCGGTGGCCGGGAACACGAGGGGGCTGCCCTGCAACGTGGTGCTCGTGGTCGGCGTGCAGAGATCCTGTGGAGGACCGGCGTTCGCGTTGATGTTGTTCTCGAAGAACACGCGCACGCTCACAGTATCGGTGGTGATGCCCGACGCGCAGGGGCCGTTGTCCACCTCCCACACGAAGATGCTCTCACCGATGCCGATGTCGAGGACCTCCGCATGTGGATCGTTCGGGTTGGCGATGGTGCCCGTGCCACTGAAGAGCGTCCACGTGCCCACGGCCGGGAAGGTCACGCTGCTGCCTGCCAGCGTGGTGCTGGTGGCGTTGATGGCGCAGAGCCGCTGATCGGGACCGGCGAACGCGAGCGGGTTCTCGTCGAAGTAGACGAAGATGCTCACCTCATCGAAGGTGCCGGTGGTCTCGCAGGGCCCGTTGTCCACGGTCCAGCGGAAGATGTTCTCGCCGATGGCGAGATCCGTCACCGTGGTGTTCGGATCATTGGGGTCGGTGATCTGGCCTTCGCCCCCGACCCGCGTCCACGTGCCCTGCGCCGGGAAGGTCACGCTGCTGCCTGCCAGCGTGGTGGTGGTGGTGGGCGTACACAGCTCCTGATCGGGACCGGCATCGGCCGTCGGGCTGTTCAGGTCGAAGAGGAAGATGCTCACCTCATCGGTGGTGGGAGCGCTCTCGCATGGGCCGTTGTCCACGGTCCAACGGAAGACGTTCTCACCCACACCGAGGTCGGTCACGGTGGTGCGCGGGTCGTTGGGGTTGGTGATCGTGCCCTGGCCGCTTACGCGCACCCACGTACCCACGGCCGGGAAGGTGACGGAGCTGCCCTCCAGCGTAGTGATGGTGTTCGGCGTGCAGAGCTGCTGATCCGCCCCTGCATCCGCAGCGGGGTTCTGATCGTCGAAGATGCGGATGACCACGCGGTCGGTGGTGAGGCCGTTGGCGCAGGGGCCGTTGTACACGGACCATTGCAGTTCCACCTCGCCCACACCAAGCCCGGTGATCTGCGTGTTGGGGTCGTTCGGGTCCGCGATCTGGGCATTGCCGCGCACCAGCGTCCACGTGCCTACGGCCGGTACCGTCACCGGGCTACCGCTCAACGTGGTGCTGCTCGTGGGTGTGCAGATCTCCTGATCGGGGCCTGCATCGGCATCCGCGTTGTCCTCGTCATACACGAGTATGCGGACCTCACGCGAGGTGTTGCCGTTCGCGCAGGGGCCGTTGAGCACGGTCCACCTGAAGATGTTGATGCCGATGGACAATCCGCTCACCGCCGTGTTCGGATCGCTCGGATCGGCGAACACGCCCGTGCCTTGCGTGCGGGTCCACGTGCCGGTGGCCGGGAAGATCACATGACTTCCTGCGAGCGTGGTGGTGAAAGTCGGTGAGCACAGCTCTTGATCGGGACCGGCATCGGCCTCCGGGTTGTGCTCATCGAACACGAAGATGCTGACGCGGGAGGTGGTCTCCGAGTTCGCACAGGGGCCGTTGCGCACGGTCCACTCGAAGATGCTCTCGCCCACTTCCAGACCGGTCACGGTGCTGGCGGGGTTGTTCGGCGATGTGATGGCGCCCGATCCGCTCACCAGCGTCCATGTACCGGTGGCCGGGAAGATGATGTTGCTGCCCGCGAGGGTAACGGTGCTGTTCGGCGTGCAGATCTGCTGGGACGGGCCAGCGTTCGCCACAGGATTCGTTGCATCGAACACGCGGATGCTCACGCTGTCGCGCGTGATGCCGCAGGATCCGTTGTTGATGGCCCACTCGAAGACGTGGACCCCGGGAAGAAGCCCGGTAACCGTGGTGTTCGGGTTGTTGGCTGCCGTGATCTGGCCCACGCCCGCAATGCGGGTCCATGTGCCGATGGCTGAGCCCACCGGCGCATTGCCCACCAACGTCACCGAGGAGACCGGCGTGCAGATCTCCTGATCCGGACCCGCGTTGGCCACCTCAGCACCGTTGTCATAGACGAAGATGCGCACCGTGGAGTTCGTGATCGGGCTGGGGCATACGCCGTTGTTCACCTGCCAGCGGAACACGTTCTCCCCTACCGCAAGGCCGCTCACCGCCGTGGTGGAGGACGTCGGGTTGGCGATGACGCCCGCACCGCTCACCAAGGTCCATTGGCCCACGGCCGGTATGATGAGGTTGCTGCCCGTGAGCGTGGTGCTCGTGACCGCGCAGAGCTGCTGGTCGGGACCTGCATTGGCGATCGGGTTGTTCGGGCTGTACACGAGGATGTCCACCGTCTGGCTGGTGATGCCGCATGCGCCGTTGTCGATGCTCCAGCGCAGACTGTTGATGCCGACGCTCAAGCCCGTGACGGTGGCGTTCGGGGCGGATGTGCTGCTGAATTGCGCCGTGCCCTGCACCACGCTCCACGATCCCGTGGCCACGCCGGTGGGCGTGTTGGCGGCCATCGTCACCGGGGTGGCGGTGCCGCACACGCTTTGGGATGGCCCTGCGATAGCTGCCTGCGCACTGCCATCGGCCACCACCACCAACGAGGTTTGGCTGGAGACCGGGTTCGGGCACACACCGTTGTTCACCGTCCAAGTGAACGAGTAGTTGCCGGTGGCAAGATCGGTCACCTGTGTGGTGGGCGAGTTCGGACTCACGATCGTCGCGGGGCTGCCCACCACGGTCCACACGCCGGTGGCCGGGAAGATCACCGGGCTGCCTTCGAGCTGGATCGTATTACCGGCCGATGTGCAGACGTTCTGATCCGGGCCGGTGGCGGCGCTCGGGTTGTTCGGATCGTACACGAAGATGCTCATCTGGTCCGGCGGACTGATCGCGCAGGGGCCGTTCTCCACGGTCCATTGGAAGATGTTCTGCCCCACCTGCAGGCCGGTGATCTGCGTCGTCGGGCTGTTCGGGTCCACGATGTTACCGGTGCCGCTCACGAGTGTCCACGTGCCGGTGGTGGGTATGGACACTGCACTGCCCGCCATGGTAGTGGTACCGTTGGTGGTACACAACGATTGGTCGGGGCCGGCGTTCGCCGCAGCCGTGTTGCTGTCGTACACGAAGATCCGCACCACATCGGCCGGGCTGCTGGGGCAGGGCCCGTTGTTCACCGTCCAGCGGAACTCGCTGATGCCAAGCGGCAGGTTGATGATCTGCGTGGTGGGGCTGTTCGCGCTCACGATATCGCCACCACCGGAAACGTGGGTCCACGTGCCCACGGCGGGTGCGATCACGTTGCTCGCGGCCATGGTCACCATGTTCGGTGCCACCGGCACACAGATGCTCTGATCGGGACCGGCGTTCGCGGCCGGGTTGTTCTGATCGAAGCGGCGGATGGTGACCTCACGGAAGGTGCTTCCGCACGGCCCGTTGTTCACCGTCCAGCGCAGCACGGTGGTACCTATCGGCAGGCCGGTCACGGAGGTGGTGGCGCTGTTCGCGTTCGCGAAGTTCGCCGCGCCGCTCGTCACGGTCCACGTGCCCACGGCCGGTGCCTGCACGGCATTGCCCGCCAGCGTGGTGGTTGATGTTCCGCACAGCTCCTGATCGGGACCGGCGGTCACTGCGGTCGCTGCCGGGTCGTACAGCGTGATGGTGACGTTGCTGCCCCCGGAGCCACTGGGGCACGGGCCGTTGTTGATCGTCCAGCGGTACACGTTCACACCGGGCGCCGCACCCGTAACGGTGGTGGTGGGGCTGTTGGCGTTCGCGAAGACACCGGCACCACTCACCAGCGTCCACGTGCCGGTGGCCGGTGCAGTGGCCGCGTTGGCTGCGAGCGTGATGCTGGTCACCGGCATGCACAGGTTCTGCGCAGGCCCGGCGTTGGCTACCGGCGCGTTGCGGTCGAACACGCGGATCACCACGTCATCGGTCGGGGAACTCGGTGTGCAAGGCCCGTTGCTGATGGTCCAGCGCAACGTGGTGGTCCCCACCGGCAGGTTCGTCACCGTGGTGGTGGGCGAGCTTGGCGTGGTGATGGTGGCCGGGCTGGCACCTACCACGGTCCATGCTCCGGTTCCGGGGGCAATGGCGGCAGTGGCGGCCATCGTGGCGCTGGCGAAGGACGAGCCCACGGCGGTACACAGATCCTGATCCGGCCCGGCGGCTGCGGCGGGCGCATTGCCATCGAAGCGCGTGATGGTGACCTGAGAAGTGGTCACGCCGTTGGCGCAGGGGCCGTTGTTCAGGGTCCATTGGAACACGTTCGCCCCGAGGGAAAGGTTCGTCACGCCCGATGTCGGGCTGCCCGCGTTGGCGAAGGTGCCCGTTCCGCTCACCACGGTCCATTGGCCCGTTGCAGGCGCCAGTGGCGCATTGCCCGCCAGCGTGGCGTTCGGTGCGCATACCTGTTGGGCGGGTCCGGCGTTGGCGTTGGGGCTTGCGGGGTTGAATACGACGATGTCCACATCATCCTCCGTGAAAGGCGGTGTGCAGGGCCCGTTGTTGATCCTCCAGCGGAAGCGGTTCAAGCCGATGGAAAGCCCGCTCACCGTGGTGTTGCGCAGGCTGGCGTTGGCGAAGGTGCCCGTGCCATCCACCACGGTCCATTGGCCCGTTGCGGGTGCGATGGGCGCATTGCCCGCCAGCGTGGCGGTCAGGTTAGGCGAACACAACTGCTGATCGGGACCCGCATTGGCCGCAGGCTGGCTGCTGCTGAACACGCGGATGGTGACCTGCGAAGAAGTCGGCGGCGTGCATGCGCCATTGTCGATCGTCCAGCGGAACACGTTCGTTCCCTGACCCAGACCGGTCACACCCGACGTGGGGTTGTTCGGCTCGGTGATGTCGCCTGCGCCGCTCACGCGGGTCCATGTGCCCACGGCCGGTGCGGTGGCCACGTTGGCCGCAAGCGTGGCGGTGCTGGTGGGCTGGCAGAGGTCTTGGTTCGGCCCCGCGCTGGCCACGGGATGGCCGGGATCGTACACCCGCACCTCCACATCATCGAAGGTCGTTCCGCAGGTGTGGTAGTTCACCGTCCAACGGTACCTGTTCAGGCCCGTGCTCATCCCGGTCACGGTGGTGGTGGGGCTGTTCGCGTTGGCGAAGGTCCCGCTGCCATCTTGCACCGTCCATGTGCCCGGCGCCTGTGTGTAGGGTTGTTCTGCGGCCAATGTGGTGCTGAAGCCGCACACGCTCTGTGGCGGGCCTGCCTCCGCAGGGGTCAGTGGCGGGGTGATGTTGATGAGGTAGCCCACCGTGCCGAAGCCGTTCAGCACGCAGGCATTGTCCTCCACGGATACGGTGAAGATCTGCTGGCCGATGTCGGCGGTCGTCGGCGTCCAGCAGAAGGTGCCCACCGGCCGCGAGCCACCGGTGGTGGTGAACGTCGCGCCCGGAATGGCGGCGTTCCATGTCATGGTCACCACCTGCGATGCGTCGGCATCGGCGGAGTTCACGTTGAAGCAGAAGTTCGTGCCCGCGCATACGTTGTACACATAGCTGTTGGTACCGTTGATGCCGCTTACCGTGGGGTTGCTGTTGTTGCAGTTGATGATGGCGAACTGCAGGTCCCTGGTGTACTGGCCGATCTGCACGCCGTTGCGGAACTCGCGCACCAGCACGGTCACCACGGCGAACTGCGCGATGCTCGGCGTGAAGCGGATGGTGCCGGTGGCGGGATCGATGGTCACCGCGTTGGCCCCACCGCTGGTGATCACGGGCTGGGTGAAGGAGTAGCCGTTGGTGTAAGGGATGGTGGCCCCTCCCGAACCGCGTGCCGGAGCCAGCTCGAAGCGCAGCGAATCACCAGCAAGGTCGGTGACACCGTGGTTGTACACGATGGGCTGGCCCACGCAGCCGAAGGGCACCGGGTCGTTGATGAAGCGCGGCGAGCTATTGCACGGGGTCACCGTGTTGTTCAGGCGGGCGCTCAGGTATAGGTCGCGGTCGCCGGGGTTGTTCAGGGAGGTGATCGCGTTGTTGCGGCAGCACAGGTCCCAGTCGATGATCCAATCCGTGCCACAGCCCGCCCATGCGGACAGGTCGATGACGGCGCTGTACCGGTGGCGCTCCACGCCATACTGGCCCGAACTGCTGTTGCAGCGGTCGGTGGCACCGGGGCAGATCGGCGTCACGATCTCCACGCTCTGGCGCACGAAGCATGCGTTGAAGTTCGCATTGCATGCCGTTGACCGCACATTGAACCGCAGATCGCCGTTGTTGCAACTGGTGGGCGCGGCCACGCCGTTGCAATCCCGGAAGAAGCTCATATTCACCCGGTACCTGTTGTTGCCCAGGCACTCGTAGGTGATGTCGCCGCCCATGGCGTGCGTGGCGTGCGCCTCGGTCTGCCAAAGCAGCAAGGCGGCCACAACGGGGATGAGGTGGCGGAGCGGAGCGAGGGTGGCGGATGCCAGTTGGGCTACCGCGTGGAAGAGGCGTCGTTGTTCAGCCATGTACCGACCAGCTTGTGAAGCACTCCCATCGCATCGATCGTCGTTCCGCTCACTTGTTCCACATCGGACCGATCGGAGAGCGTCCGATGCGGAACCACGCAGCGCACGATCGAACTACGAAAAGAGGTGCCGGACAAACGTAGAGCCGCATGCAGACCTTGGATCCCCAGCATGATTCACACTTGTTAACAGCGCCGTGTGAGGCTCGTCGTGCGTTGTTGCCTGTGCCTATCAACGACGAAGCCTGCCCGCGTTCGGCGGACAGGCTTCACCTCGGATCGATCGATCCTTACTCCTTCACGAAACGGCTGCGCGCGATGACCGCGCCGTTGCGATCGAACAGCAGAGCCGTGTACGCGCCAGCCTCAAGTGATGCCACATTCAGCACACGCGTGAACGGCGCATCGAGCACATGGCGGCCCGCAGCATCGACCATGCGCACACGCTGCACATTGGCATCGTTCACATCGAAGGTGATCTGGTCCTGTGCGGGGTTCGGATACACGCGCATATTCGCACCCATGACGGACTCCCCGATGCCGATACCGATCGACGGATCGGAGCCGATGCACACGCTGAACGAGGTGTTCTGCCCGGTGGTGGCGGTATAGGTGTAGACCTGCAGGTAGTAGGTCGAGTCTGGCAGGAGGCTGGCAGGGTTGCTCGTGTTGGGATCGCTGCACGAGCCGGAGACCAGTTGCAACCCGTCGCAGGTGCCGCGCCACAGGGCATGGTACAGATCGGTGGTCGAACCGGAGACATCGCCCAGCACGATGCGATGCGTGGTGGCCAGAGCCGTGAAGCTGAACCATACGTCATCATCCGCCGTTCCTCCGCAGGTGCTGGTGACGTTGGATGCGGTAGCCCCGAACACCGTTCCCCACGTTCTCGCGGCGCAGTCGTAGTTCGTGTTCACGGTCAACGGGACGGCTGCGGTGCACACATCGTTGATGGCCGGCACCCGCGTGCTCACGCAGATATCGAAGTTGGCGCCCGTGGCAGCAGCGCCCCAACTGTAGACCCGCACGTAATACGTGTCACCGATGATGAGGCCGGATGGCTCGCTCGAGTTCGGATCGCTCGTAAGCACCAGCGTCATGCCCGTCGGAGCGCAGGGATCCGGCAGCGCGCGATAGATGGAGTGGCCCATGTCCGTGGATCCGGATACGTTCAGGAGGCTCACGCGGTGGATGGCGTCGGTCGCTACGAAGCTGAACCACACATCATCGTTCGGCGTTCCGGAATCCACATCGGGCTGTACCGATGCGGTGGCGGACTGCGTTGTGCCGGCTGTGACGATGGCACAGCTGTAATCGGGGTTCACCGTCAATGCGATCGCACCGGCACAGTCGTCGTTGGCGGGCGGCGGCGGCGGAACGCCTACGCACACACTGAACGTGGTGTTCTGCCCAGCGGTGGCGGTATAGGTATATACCTGCACGTAGTAGGTCGTGCCCGCCGAGAGGCCGGTCGGGTTGCTCGTGTTGGGGTCGCTGCACGAGCCGGGCACCAGCACCAGCCCGTTACAGGTGCCACGCCACACGGCATGGTACAGGTCGGTGATCGACCCGGCAATATCACCCAGCACGATGCGGTGCGTGGTGCCCGTGGCCACGAAACTGAACCAGACATCATCATCCGCCGTGCCTCCGCACGTGCTGGTGACGCCCGATGCGGTCGCGCCAGCGATCGTCCCAGGCGTCGTCACGCCACAGTTGAAATCGGGGTTCACCGTCAGCGCGATCGCACCGCCGCAATCGTCGTTAGCGGGAGGAGGAGGAGGAGGTGGTGGTGTGCCGATGCACACACTGAACGTGGTGCTCTGTCCGACGGTGGCAGTATAGGTATATACCTGCACGTAGTAGGTCGTACCTACCGTAAGGTTGGCAGGATTACTCGTGTTGGGGTCGCTGCACGAACCAGGGACCAGTTCCAGCCCGGCGCAGGTGCCACGCCACAGGGCATGGTACAGGTCGGTGGTCGAACCCGCGACATTGAGCAGTTCGATCCGATGCCTTGTGCCCGTGGCTACGAAGCTGAACCACACATCATCATCCGCCGTGCCGAAGCAGGTGCTGGTGACGCCCGATGCGGTCGCGCTGGTGATCGTTCCAGATGTCGTTACGCCACAGTCGAGGTCCGGGTTCACCGTCAATGCGATCGCGCCACCACAATCG
>JAHBUM010000132.1 GCA_019638075.1 Flavobacteriales bacterium
CCTGATGGGTGCGCTCAGCTTGTACCTGGACTTCATCAACCTGTTCCTGATGCTGTTGCGGCTGTTCGGGCGGCGCGATTGAGCAATACCGGTTACGTGTTGACGGGTTACGTGTTGCGTGTTGACCCCGCAGAGAACACGTAACCCGTCAACACGTAACACGCAACGCATTCCAACACACCACCCACATGACCGCCTACGTATTCCCCGGACAAGGCAGCCAGTTCCCCGGTATGGGCAAGGACCTGTACGATGCCGACAACAACGCGCGCATCTGGTTCGAGCACGCCAACGACATCCTCGGCTTCAACCTTACGGACATCATGTTCACGGGCACCGAGGAAGACCTGAAGCAGACCAAGGTGACGCAGCCTGCCATCTTCCTGCACAGCGTGGTGAAGGCGAAAGTGCTGGGCGATGCGTTCAAGCCTTCGATGGTGGCCGGGCACTCGCTCGGTGAGTTCAGCGCGCTGGTGGCGGCCGGTGCCATGGAGTTCAGCGATGGCCTGAAGCTGGTGGCCGCGCGCGCCAACGCCATGCAAAAAGCCTGCGAACTGCAACCGAGCACCATGGCGGCGATCCTCGGCCTTGAGGACCCCAAGGTGGAAGAGGTGTGCCGGACGATACCCGGTGTGGTGGTGCCCGCCAACTACAACTGCCCCGGCCAGCTCGTGATCAGCGGAAGCGTGGAAAGCGTGACCGCTGCCTGCGAAGCCCTGAAAGCCGCCGGTGCGAAACGTGCGCTGATGCTGCAAGTAGGCGGCGCCTTCCACAGCCCGCTCATGGAGCCTGCGCGCGCCGAACTGGCCACCGCGATCGAGTTCACGCCGATCGTGAACCCGCGCTGCCCGGTGTACCAGAACGTGGATGCCCGGCCACACACCGATCCCGCGCGCATCAAGGCCAACCTGATCGCGCAGCTCACCGCTCCCGTGCGCTGGACACAGACCATGCAGCACATGCTCGCCGATGGTGCCACCAAGGTGATCGAGGTGGGACCGGGGAATGTGCTGCAAGGCTTGTTCAAGAAGGTGAGCAAGGAGGTGGAGACGGCGGCGGCGTAGGGACGACCGAAAGGCCGGGCAACCACCTCCTGTCCAAAATGACCCTAAGCGGAATAGTCATCGCGATATGCGGACTCCCGCTGCTCGTTTCGGGTTTCGCCTGTCATTACAAGTTGGTGGACACCTATGCCCGGTACCCGGACCTGCCAAAGCCTCGTTCAGGCTATGGTATCGCAACAGGCTTGGGGCCATTGAAGCGTGCAGCAAGAGCGATGAGGAACGCTCGCTTGGAGCAGGATGTGAACACCGCAATCCGATACCGAATGATCAGCATCGTTGCATTTGGGTTGATGATCGGCGCGTTCACATTCGACCTTGTACGGAATGTTTGTATGGGATAATAGGTCATCCGGCTCAGCAGACCCGTAACTTCGCGTCATGCGTCTCGACGAGCAGACCCTGCACACGCTACGTGACTACTTCGCCGCACGACCGGTGAAGCGGGCCTACGTGTTCGGCTCGTTCGCGCGTGGCGAAGCGGACGATCGCAGCGACATCGATCTGCTCTTGGAACTCGACCACACCAAGCCGATCGGATGGGAGTTCTACGGCTGGTGGGATGAACTCGAAGGCTTGTTGAAGCGCAAGGTGGATCTGGTGACCCCGGACGCACTGAGCCGCCACATCGCCCATCTGGTGGAAAGGGACAAACGCCTGATCTATGCGCGACCCGAAAGCTGACCGCTTGCGGATCCTGCACATGATCGATGCCATCGATTTCATCGCGCAGCATGCCCGGCCCGATATCGAAGCGTACAGGGCGGATCCCCTGCTGCGGTTCGCCACCATCAAGCAGATCGAGATCATCGGCGAAGCCGCGTACCACCTGACCAAGGATCTCCGTGACGCGCATCCTGAGGTGCCATGGGCACAGGTCATGGGCATGCGCCATCGGTTGGTGCATGACTACTATTCGATCGACCTCCAGTTCGTCTTCGACGTGGTACAGACGTATGCGCCAGCGCTAAGGCCACAGTTGGAAGCCATACTGGAGGTGCTTCCGCCGTTGGACTGATCGGGGTCGTCAAGCCATAGCGCTCCTCTCTCTTCGTTCGCCGCCGCAACGCCAAGGCGAGATCCACCGATACCTTTGCCCCGCCCAATGGCAGCGCACCCGTCGCCGGTCCTCGCCCCGCATGCCGTCAAGCACGTCGCTGACCGCACGGCCTTCACGGTCCTCTTCGCGATCGCCTTTTCGCATCTGCTGAACGACACCATCCAGTCGTTGATCCCGGCGATCTACCCGTTGGTGAAGGAGTCGTACCAGCTCTCGTTCTCCGAGGTAGGGCTGATCACGCTCGCGTTCCAGATCACAGCCTCCATCCTGCAACCGCTCGTGGGGCACTGGACCGATCGCAAGCCGCAGCCGTTCGCGCTCGTGGGCGGCATGGTGTTCACGCTGGCCGGTCTGCTGCTGCTCGCGTGGGCCGGTTCGTTCCGTTCGCTCCTCATCGCCGTTTCGTTGGTGGGCGTGGGCTCCTCCATCTTCCACCCGGAGGCTTCGCGCATGGCGTACGTGGCATCGGGCGGGAAACGCGCGCTGGCCCAATCGGTGTTCCAGCTCGGTGGCAATGCGGGCTCGGCGCTGGGGCCCTTGCTGGCGGCGGCGGTCATCGTTCCGCTGGGGCAGAGCCGGATCTCGTTGTTCGCGCTGGTGCCGCTCATCGCCATGGTGGTGCTGTGGCGCGTGGGCCGCTGGTATCTGCGCATGATGGCGCTGCGCACGCACCGGCAGGCCCGCCAGCCGAAGGTGGAGCGCGTACCTGTGCCGCGCCGGAAGGTCATCGGTGTGGTGTCGATCCTGCTGCTGCTGATCTTCTCCAAGCAGTTCTACCTCGCCAGCATGACGAGCTATTTCACCTTCTACCTGATCGGGAAGTTCGGCGTGAGCGTTCAGGCGGCGCAGATCCAGCTGTTCCTCTTCCTGTTCGCGGCTGCAGTGGGCACGCTGGTCGGTGGCCTGCTCGGCGATCGCGTGGGTTACCGCACCATCATCTGGGTCTCCATCCTCGGCGCCGCACCCTTCACGCTGCTGCTGCCCTATGCCGATCCGTTCTGGACCACCGTGCTCGCGGTACTGGCCGGGCTCATCCTCGCTTCGGCGTTCTCGGCGATCCTCGTGTACGCGCAATTGCTGATCCCGGGCCGCATGGGACTTGTGTCCGGCCTGTTCTTCGGCTTCGCGTTCGGCATGGCGGGCATCGGTTCCGCCGTATTGGGTTCACTGGCCGATGCCACGAGCATCGGCACCGTGTTCACGGTCTGTTCCTTCCTCCCATTGCTGGGGCTGCTGTGCGTGTTCCTGCCGAAGGAACAGCGGGCGTGATCAAAGTGTGCTGTTCAGCAGCTTCCCGCTCGCGATCAGCTTGTGCAGGTAGGGCCGCGCCAGCGTGTTCCTGATCGCCTGCACGTGGTTCATGCCGTGGCAATCACTCCCGAGCAGTTCGTAGTATCCGGCATCGATCAGGCGTTCGGCGACCTGCTTGGCCTGCGGGCCATAAGCTCCGGATAGCGCGATGGTGTTCAACTGGAACAGCACACCACGCTCCTTCAGGCGCTCGTACTTGCTGAAGTCGTTGTACCAGAACGCATACCGCTCGGGGTGTGCGAGCACGGGCCGGTAGCCTGCGGTCTGCATCTGGAAGATCACGCTCAACATCACGGCAGGCTCGCTGATGAAGGGCAGCTCGAACAACAGGTAGTTGTCGCCGAAGGTGAGCACCTTCCTTTCCGCGACCTTCTGCTCCAGCTCGTGATCGAGGTAGTACTCGGCAGCCGCATCGATCTCCATGGCGATGCCGCGCCGTTTCGCCTCATCGCGCACACGCTCCAAGCCGCCGAGGATGATCTCCGGCGTGTTCTTGTAGCCATCGGCCATGTTGTGTGGAGTGGTCACCACCTTCTTGTAGCCGAGCTCGGCCATGGCGGTGAGCAGTTCCATGCTCTGGTCCATGGTCTGTGCGCCGTCGTCGATGCCGGGGATGAAATGCGAATGCACATCGCAGCGCAGCACGCTCAGGTCGGCGTCGCCAAGCGCGGGTTCCCGTTTACCGAAGAGGTTTGTGAAGAGGCCCATTCTGCCGCAAAGGTCGCTCAGAACATCAAGCGTGATCGATCAGTTCCGATCGTAGTGGTCCTTGTAGTACTGCTGGTACGCTCCGCTGGTCACATGGTCCAGCCATTCGGTGTTGGCGAGGTACCAATCCACGGTGCGCTCCAGACCCACCTCGAAGGTGATGCTCGGCTTCCACCCCAGCTCGCGTTCGATCTTGCCCGCGTCGATGGCGTAGCGCAGATCGTGCCCGGCGCGATCGGTGACGTAGGTGATCAGCTTGGCGCTCTCCCCCTCGGCTCGGCCCAGCTTACGGTCCATGATGCCGCAGAGCAGGTGTACCAGATCGATGTTCTTCCACTCGTTGTGCCCGCCGATGTTGTAGGTCTCGCCATTCACACCGGTATGGAAGATGGTATCGATGGCCGCGGCATGGTCCTCCACCCACAGCCAGTCGCGCACGTTCTCGCCCTTGCCGTACACGGGCAGCGGCTTGTTGTTGCGGATGTTGTTGATCATGAGCGGGATCAACTTCTCGGGGAAGTGGTGGCTGCCGTAATTGTTGCTGCAATTGCTCAGCACGAAGGGCAGCTTGTACGTGTTGCCGTAGGCGCGCACGAAGTGGTCGCTCGCGGCCTTGCTCGCGCTGTACGGGCTCTGCGGGTCATAGGGCGTGGTTTCGAGGAAGAGGCTGTCATCGTGGAGGGAGCCGTAAACCTCATCGGTACTCACATGGTAGAACCGGGCCTCACCCCCGGCCCCTCTCCCAAGGAGAGGGGAGGAACTCACCCCAAGGCGATCTTTCCATGCCTCCTTCGCGGCGTTCAACAACGTTACGGTGCCGAACACGTTGGTGCGCACGAACGAGAGCGGATCGGTGATGCTGCGGTCCACGTGGCTTTCGGCCGCAAGGTGGATCACACCGTCGATGGCGTATTCCTTGAACACCTTGGCAACGGCCTCCGCATCACAGATGTCGGCCTTTACGAAGGTGTAGTTCGGGGCCTTCTCGATGTCGCGGAGGTTCTCCAAGTTGCCTGCGTAGGTGAGGGCATCGAGGTTGATGATGCGGTACTGCGGGTACTTGTTGACGAAGCGGCGCACGACGTGGCTGCCGATGAAACCGGCACCACCGGTGATGAGGATCCGCCTTTGCCATTCCATGGCTTCGGCGGGCGGGGTATCGGGGAAAGTGGTCATCCAAGGGGTAAAGATCGTTGAACGCCGAACAACAGCGACCGCCCCTCCTCGGCTCCGCCAGTTCTAAAGGGATCATGTTCACGGCTGGGGCGCACCCTCTTTACGGGCTGAGGAACAAGCCATTGCCCCGCTCCAACACCGTCTGCGACCGGCCCTGTTCACATCCGCGCCCCTTCCCCGATGTACGCATACGATGGCATCGCACAAGGCTCTTTCCTCGCGGCCGGATGGCATGAATGGGACACTGCTTACGCGGTTCCGTGATGCCGATCCAACGAACAAGCCACCGTTCAGCTCCACCGAAACCCGAAAAGACGGATCAGCATGAAACTACTCTTTACGCTCGCCATCGCTTTCCTCATCCAGCACGGCATGCAAGCCCAAACCGTCCAGTGGGCGAAAAAAGCCGGAGGCAACCCGTTCGACAGGGGCTACGGCATTGCCACCGATGCCGCTGGGAACAGTTACACGACAGGATATTTCAGGGGCACGGTCGCCTTCGGGAGCACCACGCTCATCAGCAGCGGAGGGGATGACATCTACGTTGCCAAGTTGGATGCTGCCGGCAACTTCCTATGGGCCACCAAAGCCGGAGGCACCGGCTCCCTTGACGGCGGATATGCCATTGCCATCGACGCTGCGGGGAACAGCTATGTGACCGGATGGTTCAGCGGCACCGCAGCCTTTGGAAGCACCACGCTGACCACCGTCGGGAACGTGGACGTCTTCATAGCCAAACTGGATCCCGCTGGCAACTTCCTGTGGGCGCACGGGTTCGGAGGCGACGCGGGCGACGTAGGCCATGGCATCGCCACCGATGCCGCAGGGAACAGCCATGTCACCGGATCCTTCAGTGGCACGGTCGTTCTCGGCGGAACAACACTTGCCACTACATCGAACGATGTGTTCATCACCAAGCTGGATACCGAAGGCAACTACCTGTGGGCCACGAAAGCCGAAGGTGCAGCGGCCGAAACGGGATACGCCATCGCCATCGATGCCTCCGGGAATAGTTATGTCACCGGGCAGTTCGGTTCCTATTCCGCAGATCCGGGGCACACGGCGACCTTCGGAAGCACAACGCTCACATCATCAGGCGGCTATGAGATCTTCATCGCCAAACTGGATGCTGAAGGGGATTTCTCATGGGCCGTACAGGCAGGGGGAGCCTCCAACGATGGCGCGTCCGGCATTGCTACCGACGCCGCCGGGAACTGTTACGTGACCGGGTACTTCTGCGGGTCGGCGGGGTTCGGAGAGCTGGAACTTACCGCTGCCTCTGCGGATGAAAGAGACATTCTCATAGCCAAGCTGGATAGCGAAGGCAACTTCCTGTGGGCGAAGAAAGCAGGCAGCAGCGCAAATGACGGAGGTTTCGGCATAGCCGCCGATGCTTCCGGCAACTGCTACGTGGCAGGTTCCTTCTCCGGCACGGTGGCGTTCGGTGGCACCACGCTTACCAGTGCAAGCAGCAGCGACATCTTCATCACCAAGCTCGATACGGATGGCGGATTCCTTTGGGCGCAACGAGCGGCAGGAGGCGCCCCG
This sequence comes from Flavobacteriales bacterium, assembly GCA_019638075.1. Classification (GTDB taxonomy): domain Bacteria; phylum Bacteroidota; class Bacteroidia; order Flavobacteriales_F; family PHOS-HE28; genus PHOS-HE28. Next base: position 6,865 of record JAHBUM010000132.1, read on the forward strand.
CACGAGAGCATCGACCCCGGCAATGGCAGCATAGCCACCGATGCCGCAGGCAACTGTTATGTGACCGGATGGTTCAGGGGAACGGCGGACTTCGGCGGGATAACTCTTACCGCCTCGGGAAGCAGTGATGACATCTTCATCTTCAAGATCGGGGATGGAACAGCATCCGTACACGAAGCGGCCATGGGACATGGTGTAGCGGTCCATCCGAACCCTGCGCATTCCATGCTCCACATCCGAAGCGATGGACCAGTGCGGGTCGTGCGCATCTACGATGCCTTGGGCGCATTGGTGCGGACCGGGACCCGTGCTTCATTCTCCGTGGAAGAGCTGCCCGCAGGTGTTTACATGGTACAGGTGAGCACGGAAAAAGGAATGGGAGCCATGAGGCTCGTGAAGGAATAGAACTGTCAACCAAAGGCCAAGACCCCCGAACACAACAAGACCCCATGAGCACGTTCATTCAACACACGCTGGCAGCAGCAGCTTTCCTGGCCTGCATCGATCATGCACACAGCCAAACTCCCGAACTGGTGCTCGCAAGAACGATCAGTGATCTTTCGGTAAGCAACGGCAAGCTCGTTCTCTCGACCCGTATAGACGGCATCCCAACCTCGGATTCGATCTGCTTATTCGACGGGCAGACCATGACCATGATCGGGGGCAGTGGGGAAGAATTCACCGGGTTCAACGGCAGGACATTCTTCCGCAGGTATGTCCCGTCCGTGGGCTACGAGCTTTTCTCATCTGACGGGACGGCCACCGGAACCTCTGCTGTCGCCAACCTCAGCAGCATGGGAGCAGCATGCCGGCGCATACTGGGCGTTGCAGGCAACAGGTTGTTCTTCGTAGGAGAAGGAGAAGCCACGGGGCTGGAACTCTGGGCGACCGACGGAACAGCACAGGGAACCCATCTGGTGAAGGATATCAACCCCGGAACTACAGGCTCGTTAAGCGCTTACGGCCCCGGTCTGGTGGTATTGAACAACAAGCTGTACTTCAATGCAAGGAATGGCACAACCGGGGAGGAATTGTGGGTTTCCGATGGAACGGAGGCCGGCACCACCATGGTCAAGGACATCAGCACGGGCAGTGCCTCAAGCTATCCGAACTATTTCACGGTGATCGGGAACAAGATCTATTTCAGCGCCAGCACCGAGGCGGAAGGCAATGAGCTGTGGGTTACGGATGGGACCGCGGCAGGAACGCACCTCGTGGTGGATGCCACACCGGGTACGGAGAGCTCCGATGTCGACCGGATAGTGGCGTTCAACAACAAGGTCTATTTCACGGCACGCACCTACTATCCGCTGGGCATCAGTGGGGCGCAGTCCATCTACGACATGTGGGAGACCGATGGCACACAGCAGGGCTCGCACGTGTTCTACAACGAGGTGAACGGGCTGCATGTCTTCGGCGGTCATATCTATTTCGGCAAAGCCATTGCGGGCACACGACCCTTTTCTCACTTTGAGTTGTACAGGACCGATGGGACACAGCCGGGAACGGCCTTCATAAGGACCATAGAAGGCGGCGGAAGCTATAAAGCCCCCTCCTATTACCGCGGATCGAACGGCAAGCTGTACTTCCTGTGCAATTACGACAGCAATGGAGGGAACTATCAGGACCATGACCTGTGGGTGACGGACGGAACAACGGCAGGGACCCTCCTGATCAGGTACGCCGATGAGAGCCTTGTGAATGTCAGTATAGCCGATGGCATTCCCGTCTCTTTTCAGGGCGATCTATACTTCTCAAAACTGGATAACGTGGAGGATGGAGTGCTACGCAGAGGGTTGTTCCGAATAGACGGAGGTGAACTGGTGTCTTCAGTTGCTGAACGTGACGCCAGTGCGGCTGTATGGGCATACCCCAACCCCGCAAGCTCCATGCTCCACATCCGAAGCGATGAACCGGTGCAGGCAGTGAGCATCCACAACGCTTGGGGGGCATTGGTGCGGACCGAGACCCGCACTTCATTCTCCATAGAACAGTTGCCCGCAGGCGTTTACATGGTGCAGGTGAGCACGGCAAAAGGAATAGGAACGGCAAGGCTGGTGAAGGAATAGAGCCCTGAGGTGTCCGTTAAAGGAACGACCCACAGCCGAAGAGAAGGAACACACGACCAACATCACCAACGGAATGAAGACCACTCGCCTTACCCTGCTCGTGACATTAGCCATGACCGGAGCGGCAGCCATGAACGCTCAGAACGTGAACATCCCCGACGCCAATTTCAAAGCCTATCTGACAGGGGTTCCGTCCATCAACATCAATGGCGACGATGAGATCCAGCTA
>JAHBUM010000133.1 GCA_019638075.1 Flavobacteriales bacterium
ATCTCCAGGCGGTCCACGCTGCCGCTCACCTCGATCTCGCCGTTGGCGAAGGCCTTTCCGTAGTACAGCGGATTGTCATTCACCGTAGTGTTGAGCACCATCAGGTCCTTCATATCGCCCCACACGTTGAAGTTCCAATCGCGCAGCCCGTTGTGCAGGATGGTGCCGCCGATCTTCGCCGAGTTGCCCTGTTCGTCGCGCACGGTGACAAGGTCGAGCGCGAACATGTCCGGCTCGATCTTCACTTCGTTGGAGAAGGTGTAGAGCGTGTTGAGGTAGTCGATGCGGAGCCCGGCGTTCTGGAGATCCACCACGCCGTTCACCAGTGGCCGGTCAAGATGGCCGCTCACATCCACCCTTCCTGTTACCAGGCCCTGTATGTCGCTGATGCCTTCGGGCAGGTAGGGATCGATGAAGGTGAGGTCGAGCCGGTCGAAGACGAGGTCCACGTCCAGCTTGTTGTTGTTCTTCGGCTCCATACGGCCGACGAAATCGAGGGCTTTCAGCGGACCACGCGTGAGTTCGCCGTTGAGCGCGATGGATCCGCTCTCCTCGGACCAGTCGGCATGGAAACGGATATCGCCCACGGGCTTGTCCTCCACCCGCACGCTGTCCGCGCAGAGGTAGCTGGTGAGGTATGGTGTGCCGTAGAGGTCGTAGAGGTCGCCCTCGCCGCCCACCTTGCCGGTGATGGACGGGCCGCCCAGCAGTGGCGCGAAGTTGGCGATGTCCACATCGTCCAGCGCGAAGGTGAACGGCAACGTGCGATCGCGCGAGATGGCTCCGCTGAGCACCACTTGCTGCGGGCCATTGAAGAGTTCCAGCCTGTCCACCACCACGGTGCTGGAGTCGATGGCGATGTGCGCCACCTCCGGGTTGCGCCAATTGCCCCGGCCGAAATGCAGCGTGGATGGCAGCAGCTCCACATCGGCGGAACGCACGCCGCGCACTTCTGCGAGCAGATCGAGGTGGCCGTTGGTGCCGCTGTTGGAACCCTTCCAGCCGCAGGAAAGCTCCACCTCATCCTGATAAGCCACGCCGCGCACCTCGGAACCCGTGAACCACATGCTGTCCTTGTAGGTCTGCCGTGTGCTGCGCACCGCGAACGCCAGCACGTCCACGGTCTTTTCGGTCATCAGTTCCACGCTGTCCAGCCGCAGGTCGCCGTAGGTGAGCTGTGGCACGCTGGCGCTCACGTCTATGTCGAAGGCGCGGCTGTCCATGTAGCCGGTCACGGTGGCACCGGGCGCCACGCGCAGCTTCGGCATCACCAGATCGAGGATCGCCTCGGAATTCCCCGTTACCACGGAGAACGAGAACTGCTGCTCGGCCTGCACGTAGTTGACCACGTTGCCCAGCGCGGGAAAAACGCTGTACACCGTGTTGGTGATAAGGCCGGGCAGATAGGTGGGTTGGAAGCGCCCCTCCACCCTTGCCTTGGCGAAACCGGCCTCCAGTTCCACGATGTTCTTTCCGCCCTCGCGACCGCTGCGCAGGCGCACATCACCCAGATCGTGGTCCACGGCCCCCACGCAATAGGAGATGTCCCTTGCCGTGAGCGAACCCAGCAGGCTGTCCGGGGAGAAGCGCCCGGCGGCGCTGATGTCCATCTTCAACGAGTTGTAGCCGGGCGCATCCACAAGGCCCAGCGCGTGAAGGTCCATGTGCTCCAACTCGGCGCGGAAGTCCACCTGCGGCCAGCGATGCCGCAGATCGGCCAGCCCCTTGAAGTGCAGCTTCAGGTTCTCGTCGGTGGTGGTGAGTTCCCCGTTGAAGAGGTTGCGCTCCAAGTGCCCGTTGGCGGTGATGCCGGTGATGGCACGGCCGTTCACGGTGAGCAGCGGGAAGGTCCCATCCAGATCGGCCTTCAAGGCATGGAAGGAGCGGCCGCTGGCCTTCAGCCGCAGATTGGTGGCGATCGGTCCCAGCGTCCGCGTGCCCGCGATGGGTCCGAGATCGAAACCGGGTGTGACCACGCGCCCGGCGATGGTGAACACATCGCTGATGGTATCGCGCTCGTAACTCACGTCGGTGTTCAGTACGCCGAGCTTCGTGGTGGTGCGGCCATAGGCGGTGAAGGCTCTGAGGAAGCCGGTGAAGTTGCCGCTGAAACCGATGTCGCCCAACTGCTGCACTTCCGCAGGCAGCACCAGATGTTGCCCGCTGGTGAAGGGCGGCACAGGCAGCGCGGCCAGATCGACCGGATCGGTATCGAGCTGGTCGATGTCGAGCACCATGAAGGTGTTGGTGATGTCGGGCAGCCCGCTGAGTTCCGCCGTGCCGATGAAACGCGAGCGTTGGCCGAAGGCGATGCGCATGTCGCGCCCCTTCAGTTCGGCCACCGTGCCGCGCACGCGCCCGCTAACGTCGATGGGGTAGCTGATGCCTTCAAGACCCGGCGCGAACAGGGCGATGTCCGCGAAGTCCACATGCGCGGTGTCCAGTTCCGCGCGCATGACGACCTCTTCGTTGAAGTTGTTGTAGGCGCGCCAGTTCGCTGAAATGAAACGCAGCTCGCCTTGCGCGGAGGACAGCGGTGTGCGCAAACGCAGATCTTGGATATGGATGCCCTTCCCGCTCACGGTGGTCTGCCCGCTCAGTTCCTCCACCACCAAGCCCCCTTTCTCCACCAGTTGGAAGCGGTAGAGATCGGCCATGATCGAATCGCCGATCACCTCCAAGCTGCGCCCGGCGATGTGCGCGTGGGTCACCTCCACGTGGTCCACATCCACACCGAAGGGGATCGGCTCCACGTTGGCATCGTGGAAGGAGAAATGGAACTCCTCGATGTTGAACCGCTTGCAGCGGATGGTCCAATCCTCCCCCGAAGCGGTGGTGTCGCTTTCGCCCAGCCTGTCCAGCAGCAGGGTGAGATTGCTCTTCGGCTGGCCCGCCGGGGTGCGCAGCGCGAAGCGGGCACCGATGAGGTCGAGGCCACCCATGGCGACCACATGCGCGCGCGGGTGTATCCGCAGCCCCTTCACCCGGAGTGAACCGGCGGCGATGAGCGTATCACCATCGAGGTCTTCCACATAGATGCGATCGAGGACCAGCTGCCCGCGCAGGGAAATGGCGACACGGCCGATGCTGACCTCGGTGCCCAGTTCGGCGGAAGCCTTCGCGCTGAGCCATGCCACCACGCGGGTCTGCACCGGCGACCACAGCAGCAGCAGCGCCCCCAGCACGAAGAGGACGACGGCCGAAGCGAGGAGGATGCCGATCCAACGCAGACCCCGGCCCATCCATCGGTATATCGTTCGCGCCGTCAGGTGGACCTTAGTTTTGCCCGCTTTCCCTTGCGAACAGCGGACCAAAGCCCCCAAAAGTAGCCCCATGCCCACACCCACCATCGTGCTCGGCATCGAAAGTTCGTGCGACGAGACGGCCGCCGCCGTGCTGGTCGACGGCATGCTGCGCTCCAATGTGGTGGCCGGTCAGGATGTACATGCACGTTGGGGCGGCGTGGTGCCCGAACTCGCCAGCCGCGCCCATCAGGAGCATATCGTGCCCGTGGTGGAGGCGGCCCTGCGCGATGCCGGGGTGGAACGGAAGGATCTCAGCGCCGTGGCCTTCACCCAGGGGCCGGGGCTGATCGGCGCGCTGCTGGTGGGCACCTGCTTCGCGCGCTCCATGGCACAGGCGCTCGGTGTGCCGCTGCTCGGCGTGGACCACATGCAAGCCCACGTGCTCGCCCATTTCATACGGGATGGCGTGGACCGGCCGGTGCCGGAATTCCCGTTCCTGAACCTTACCGTGAGCGGGGGCCACACGCTGCTGGTGCTGGTGAAAAGCCATCTGGACATGGAGGTGCTGGGAAGCACCGTGGATGATGCCGCAGGGGAAGCCTTCGACAAGGGGGCCAAGGTGCTGGGGCTGCCCTACCCCGGCGGCCCGCTGATAGACCGGCATGCCGCTGGCGGGGACCCTGGCCGATACAAACTGCCGATGCCCCAGATGCCCGGTTCGGACTTCAGCTTCAGCGGCACGAAGACGGCCTTCAACAACCTCGTGCAACGCAGCATGCAGGGCGATCCCGACTTCATCCACAGGGAACTGCCGCACCTGTGCGCCTCACTGCAACAAAGCATCGTGGACATCCTGCTGCGCAAGGTGCAGAAGACCGCGCGGCAGGCGGGGGTGCGGCACATCGCCATGAGCGGCGGCGTAAGCGCGAATTCGGCCCTGCGGGCGCAGTTCAACGCGCTGGCCCTGCGCGAGGGCTGGCAGGCCCACGTGCCCCCACCGGCCTATTGCACCGACAATGGCGCCATGGTGGCCATGGCGGGGCACTACCTGCTGCTGACCGGCCGCACCGTGGACATGGACGCGGTGCCGCACACCCGGTGACGCAGGGCTCCCACGTGACGCCTACCTTTACGGCCCATTCATGCCTTCTTTGTTCAAACCCGCACAGGTCGCCCGATCGCTTCCCATACTGGCTCTTCTCACCCTGTTATGTGCGGGCAAGGCATGGGGGCAGGAAAGTCGGCAGTTGATCCTGCGCGGCGACTCCCTGCTGAAGGTGGAGAAACCGCAGCGCGCTTTGGAGTTCTACGACAAAGCCGTGCAGGCCGACCCCAGCGCCACCACATTGCTGGCCCGCGCCAAGGCATGGTACATGATGGATCGGATGGACCGCTTCCTGCTGGACGTGGACGCCGCCCTTCGCAAAGACAGCACATCGGCCAACGCGCACTACCAGCGCGCGCTCTACGCTGTGCGCGCACAGGACGCAGCCAAGGCCGAATGGCATGGCACCAAAGCGATCGAACTGACCACGCAACCCCTGCTGAAAGCACAAGCTCAGTTGCTCCGCGGGCAGGTAAGGAGCGACCTGAAGCGGACCGTGCCGGCCATCTTGGATCTGGAACAGGGACTGGAAGGGGTGCCGAACGATGTGGAGGCCATGAAGACCCTGGCCCGCCTGTACGATCTGGAAGGCCGGCACGCAGAAGCCTTGGCCCTGCTGGAAAAGCTGTGCCTGCTCGAGCCGCGCCAGGTAGGGCATTGGACCAATCGCGGGTTCGAACTCACCATGCTGGGCCGCTACGATGAAGCCCTGACCATGATTCAGGAGGCGCTTTCCATGGACAAGGACGAGCCGGTGGCATTGAGCAACAGGGCCTACGTGTACACGATACTGGAACGTGAGGAGGAGGCTTGGAGCGATGTGGAGCGAAGCCTCCGGTCCTACCCGGCCAACGCGTTCGCCCTGCGCACCAGGGCCATGCTGCGCCTGCGCAAAGGCGACCGGGCCAAAGCCTGCGACGACCTAACCCTGGCCAAAGCCTTGGGCGGCGTGGAAGTGGACAAGCTGATCAAGGAGAACTGCGACACGAGCGTGGCGCCGAAGCGGCGGCGTTGAGGGGACGGTTGTCAGGAGGCAGTTGTCAGACGGTGGGCCGCTGCTCGGTGGGAAGGTTGAAAAGCTTCAAGCTCGAAGCTTCAAGCGCCAAGGGGCTTTTGAGCTTGGGGCTTGAGCCTTGAAGCTTGGTGGGCTTCCGGCTCTTCCCACGCAGAAGCCACGAAAGCAGGCATTCTCTGACAACTGAAAGCCGACGACGGACAACTTACCTCAAGATCTGGATCCTCCGCGAGAGGAAGCCACCATCATCGGTGAGCACGTTCACCACGTAGGTGCCCCCGGCCAGGCCATCCCCCACCACCGCCTTCCCTCCCGCCGTACGCACACCATCGAGCACACGCCTGCCAAGGATGTCGGTCACCTGGACGATCCCTTCCCGGCCATGCGGCAGTGCCACGGTGCAGCGGTCGGTCGTGGGGACCGGCCAGATGCGAAGGCCTTCGTTCTGCCCTGCTTCATCCATGCCGGCGTTGGCCGAGCCCACCACAAAGAAGTCATCGAGCCCCGCTTCCACGATGTGGTCTTCCGGTCCGTCCGCCGTACGTGCCAGGAGGCGCATGGTCGGCCCCGGTGTGATGTGATCGGCGATGCGGATGTTGCTGAAATGCCACCGCGACATGTCGCCGTTGGGGGTTACGGTCTGGATCGCCACGGTATCGGCCCCATCGGTGAGCGAGATCACCAGCGCATCGTCCGGGGCGCTGCTTCCACCGGCATTGAAGAACCAGTAGTGGTAGCGCACATGCGCGTCCGTAAGCCCCGTGGCATCGAACACCGGCGAAGTGAGCCGGGTGAAGCCTTCATCCACGTCGTTGGCGTTCGCATTGCCGCCCGCAGAGCGCCCGGTGATGTACGCCTTGTCCCGGCAATCATCAGGCATATCCGCCCCCGGCGCGGCGGGCACGTTCTGGAAGTTGGTGGCTTCCGGCCGTCCGCGCTCCCATGCGCCGCGCACGGCGGTACCCGTCACCTGCCACCCGAGGTCCAGTGCGAAGTCATCGGCATAGCCGCGCTCCAGTTCGATGTTCCAGCCCTCGATCGCCGCGCCGTCCATCACCAGGTCTTCGGGACATGCGCCGTGCCAGCCCCAGGCACCGATGTCGGTCGTGTAGCTGCCATCGTAGACAGCGGGGAAAGTGAAAGAGCCATCCGCGCCGCTGGTGGCCTGGAACGAGAAGGTGCCGTTCACCAGCCATAGCTGCGCACCCGGCACCGGTGCCATGCTGCCCACCGTGCGCACCACACCGCTCACGGCATACGTGGGCAGGGGCACCAACTGCACATCCAGCACCGTGAGTTCTCCGGCCTCCAACATCACGCCTTCGATCGTGGCCGGGTAATAACCCGCTGCGCTGACCGAGACGGAGTACGTTCCCGGTTGCAGGGTGCCCAAGCCGTACGCACCGGAGATACCCGTGGCCTCCTCCGCATCGGTGCCAAGGATATGCACCTGGGCCAGCCCCACGGGAATGCCGCTTTCGCTGCTGGTGATGGTACCGCCCAAGTGGCAGCCACGCATATAGGTGGGTTGCAGGATGAACAGCCCCTCCTCGATGTCCGACACGAGCAACCGCCCCGAAGGCAGGAAGGGATACACGCCCCACGCACCGAAGAAGCCACCTCCGTTCAGAGGGGATGTGTCGTAGCTGCCCACCTCCACCAGATTGCCTGGCCGCGAGCAGTCGTAGATGGAGACGCCGTACGTGTAGTAGCTCTGCACCAGATAGTCGCCCGGCAACCAGTACGTGTTGTGCGGTATCGCCCCACTGCCGCCATCGCTGCGCAGCTTGTCCAGGAACTGGATGTCCGAGGGATCGCTCACGTCATACGCCGCCACGTAGGAGTTGTCGCGCTCGTCCGTGGTGTACAGGTGGCGCCCGCTGGCATCGAGCCACACGTTGTGCGTGAAGCGGTTCGGGGTCCGCTGCTGGCCCAGCACCACCGGGCTGGCCGGATCGCTCACATCCACGATGGTGAAGAACCCTTCGAGGATGTGGGCCGCGTACAGCGTATCGCCGCGCGCAAAGCTGTCATGCACATACCATTGGTCGAACTGGCCCACGCGAACCGGCTCCATCGGATCCCCGGTGAGGTCGTACATGATCACCCCGCCGTTGCCCTCGTTGGCACCATGGATGTAAAGGCGGCCGTTCTCGTCGATGAACAGGGAGTGCGAGGTGTCCCATGCGGGATCGAGCCATACGGTGCTGGGTAGGTCGGTGCTCTGCGGCAGTGGCGACAGGTCCACGATGGTGACACCGCCGCCATGCGCTTCGGTGGTGATGTAGGCGTGATCGTTCCACACCTTGATCTCGCGCCAAATGCTGGCCGGGCCGGGCAGGAAGAAGATCTCCTGCGGGTCCGCCGGATCGCTCACATCCACCACGGAGAGGCCACCGGTCTCCCCCACGGTGCCGTTCACACCCACCAAGGCATATTCGTTACCCTCCTCATCAGCGTAGCCCCACAGGTTGGAAAGCTCGCTGCCGTGGAGCGCCTGGTAGGAAAGGTGGCCCAGCTGCCCGATGTTGACCTGGGCGGATGCCTGCACGATGCCCGCTGCGGTAACGGACATGACCATGGTGCGCCAGAGGGATGATGAGAACGACATGCGCGCAAGGTAGGCAGGCCCGCACGGCCGGGAACGAGCCAGTGGGGTGCCATTCGTGCTGCTGTGATGGGAAAGCCTGTGCGGAAAGCTGCACTTCGGAGATGGCCGCTCACACAAAAAGGAACGAGCACGAAAATGTCAAGATCGCCTGCCTCATCATGACATTTCACCCTTTCGATCCCGCACTCTTTTCACCCTTGAACAGCACGAGTTCGGCGACACGGGATCCTCCCCTCCACCTTTATTGTCCGCCGATCGTCGGGGGCGGGTGCGAAGGGGCCTACCTTGTACCCACGCCCGGTTCCACTGGCCAGGCATTCCGAAGACCTTGCGGGCAGCAACGAGGCCCGGCCGACATACGGCGCCTCCTGGTCTTCCGATCTGCGATCCCGAAGTGGCCCCGCACCATCCGGCGTGGGCGACACGTTCCGCGGGAGGAACACAACAACGCCTCCGGGCACCCGCATCATGGACCATATCCGACCAACCGCCATCACCATCCCCTTGGAGACCTGGCTCGCGCAGCGCGACAGCATCATGGAACGCTTCGGCCACCTGCGCAATGAGGACATGCGCTTCGCCCCCGGCCGCGAGGATGAACTGATCCAGCGCCTGCAGACCCTGTTGTTCATGGCACGGCGCGCCGTGGTCGATCTCATCCACGGGAAATGAGCGCGCCACGCAGGGAGCGGATCCTGTTCCGTCCGGCGCAGGCCGACGAGGACTGCATCCGGGTGCGGCTGGACCACCGCACCATCGTGCTGATCAAGAGCATGAAGAAGTTCGCCTACTGGAAGGAGCGCTACCCCGACGCGGTCTTGCTGGACCAGGTGGAGGGAAAGAGCAAGTAGCGCAGGCACGGGCCGGTGCCACGCATCCTTCGTAAGCGGGATCAGCGATGGTGTCCCAGTTGGTACAGGCGCCGCATGTGCGAGCGCAACGCCTCGCGGGTGCTGCGCTTCACGTTATAGGGCAGTCCGTATTCTGCGGCCGTGCGTTGCACGATGGGCGCGATGGCCGGGTAGTGCAGGTGCGAGATGTAGGGGAACAGGTGGTGCTCGATCTGGAAGTTGAGCCCGCCGGTGAACCAGGTGATGAAGCGGTTGCGCGGCGCGAAGTTGGCGGTGGTGAGCAGTTCATGCTCGGTCCAATCGGTGTGGATGATGCCATC
>JAHBUM010000134.1 GCA_019638075.1 Flavobacteriales bacterium
CTTCCTCGACTGGTTCGAGGAGCACAAGTACAGCATCATCGGCACGCTCGCCGTGCATACGGTCCTGCTCTTCCTGTTCTCGCTGGCGCAACTGCACACCAAGCCGCAGGATGTGATCCAAGGCGAGACCTACGTGGAACTGATCCCGCCTGCCGAGGCCGAGCAACTGATCCAGCGGATGGAGAACCCGGAGCTGGCCGAGCAGATGCAGGTGACCAACGCCACCAGCAACATCACGGCCGAGCGTGTGATGAGCAGCTTCTCCCACGCCCGCATGGCCGAGCGCGTGGAAAGCGACCTGCGGGCGATGGAGCAGGCCGAGTTCGACCGGCTGGCGCAGGAACGCAGGGATGCCGGTGAGGAGATCGTGATACCACAACTGGACCCCAGCAAGTGGAACAAGGAGCAGTATATGAAGAGCGCCGCCGAGCCGGTGAAGGTGGAAGGCGCCACCACCGTGTGGCACGACCTGAAAGGCCGCACCCGCGATGACGATGTGCCCGGTTACCTCTGCAAGGAAATGGGGCGTGTGGCCATCTCCGTTCAGGTGGACCGGCAAGGCCGCGTGCTGAAAGCCGAGCTGGATGCCTCCCGCAGCCAAGGTGCCGATGATTGCATGCTGGAACACGCCATGGCCTCGGCGAAGCGCGCCCGCTTCAACGCCCTATCCACCGCCCCCGACCCGCAAAAAGGCACCTTGTACTTCCTGTTCATGGCTCAATGATGTCATTTTGACATTTATTTTCACCCAATAAGCGCCACAATGGCGTATTTCATTCAAAGGCATCCCCTTTGTCCGGTGGCCGTCACAGCAAAACAACACGTGACCATGCTAACCAAGTATCGCCCCCAAAGCCAGTCGGCCCACCCCTTCACCGGCCTGATGAACGAAGTGTTCGGCCGCGACATCAGCCAGTTCTTCGGCCACGATGATCCGGGTCATTCCATCCCGCGCGTGAACATCACCGAAACGCCCGAGAAGTTCGTGGTGAGCCTGCGTGTACCGGGCTTCGCGAAGGATGAACTGAAGATCAGCACCGAGAAGGACACCCTTACCGTGAAAGGTGAGAAGAGCACCACGGCCAACGCGGAGAACGAGCGTTTCCTCCGCCGCGAGTTCCGCACGGAAACCTTCACGCGCAGCTTCCAACTGCCCGAGACCGTGAAGCTGGATGCCATCACCGCCGAGCACACGAACGGTGTGCTGAACGTGAGCATCCCGAAGAGCGAACCCGCCAAGCCGGTGACGCGAGAGATCAACATCGCCTGATCGGGCAGACCGTTCAGAGGAGGCCGCCACGAGGCGGCCTTCGCTTTTCGGGGCTTCGTCGAAACACGGTAACTCCGCCCGGATACCAAGCGTAGCAGCACACACCAGAACACCCATCCCAATGCAACGCGACCTCCTTTCCTACTATCAGGAAGTACTGGACAAGATCAGCACCGCCGATGCGCGCACCTTCCGAAAGGAGATGCGCAAAGCCTTCAAGCGATTGTTGCCCGAAGAGCGCGACCAGTTGAAGACATGGTTCCGCAGCGCATGCGTGTGCCGTGTGCAGCAGGGCGAACTACGCCCCATGCCCCTAACGGCGGGCGATCAATTGAAGTAGCGGCTGTTCCACGCCTCGGCGCTGAACTGGCCGAAGAAGGCGAACCAGCCGAACACCGTGAAGCTGGCGCACACCGCAGCGCTCCACACCATGGCGAAGACGCGGTGCGCCCCCCAGTACGCCGCATCGGGCAAACTGGTGACGAGCGCCGTGGGGATCAGCAGGGCCAACACACAAGCAAGCACAAGCACGGTGGCCGAGAGGGAGGCCACGTTGCGCAGCGGCCAGTTGAGCACGGCGCGCATCGGCGAAAGGTCGCGGCCCCACTTGTGTACGAGGTAATACCGGTCGTTGCCCAGCGCCACGAAGAGCAGCGGGTCCACCTCGCTGTCGCACAGCTTGAAGCGGCTGGCCGGTGCCATCACCATGAAGCCGGTGAGCGGCGCGGGCGACTTCCGCTCCAACGCGCGCAGGGCATGGATGGCGGTGTTGGGCAGGGTGCCTTTGAACAAGCCACCGGGCAGGAAGCGCAGCCGGTAGCGGATGCACAACGCGCGGATGCTGTCACGATGATAGATCCGGTCGGGATCGGCACCCGTGATATGCACCGGCCGCTCACCCATGGAGCCGAGCACCGATGCCCGCAGGATGTCATCATGCTTCTGTTCGGCCCCCAGCAGGAGATGCACCTCCTGCAACAGGTCGGCCTGCCCGCGGAGCAATCGCTCCAGCCTTTCTCGTTCCGTATGCGCTGCCATGGTCGTATGCCGATAACGCTGGAGAACGGTGATCAGTGCATCAGCCTTCCTGCGCCGCTTCGTCCAGCTCCTCCGTGCTGGCCCGGTCCAAGGCGAACTGCCTGATCTCGTCCGGCGCATCCACCGCGATGGAGGAGCGCACCAAACTGTTGGGCGGCACCACGTGGCATTGGGCCTTCACGTCGATGGGGGCATGGTAGGTGCCCTTCTCCACCACCACGGTCCACTGCCCGTCATAAGGCACCACGAAACGGATGGGCGATTCCTCGAAGGTGCCACCGTGGTAGGAATAGGTCTTGCCCATGCGGTAGGCCTTCAGGTCGCGTGCGGTCATGAACTTCACCTTGGTCGGCTGGTCGATCTCCACTTCGAGGATCTCCTTGCGTTTCACCTCGAAGGTGCGGAACAGGAATCTCATGTATCGGGTGCGTTATGGCGTAAATATACGGGTATGGAAGTCGGATGTGCGGGAGTGCAAGGCTGAGAGGGTAGTTGACAGTTGGCAGGGACAGGGGCAGGAGGCATTGCTCCTGCCCCTGCCAACTGCCCCTTGTATTCTCCCACTCACAGCTTCACGCTCAACACCGGGAAATTGGTATGGTTCACGATGTCCTCGGTAAGGCTGCCGTTCACCACGTGGAAGAAACCGGTGCGGCCGTGCGTGGCCATGGCGATGAGGTCGGCATCGGTGCCCTTGGCGAAGTTGAGGATGCCTTCTTCGATGCTGAGGTCGTTGTAGATGGTGACGGTGTACTTCTTCAGCAGGTAGCGTTGCAGGAAGCGGTCGATGGCGCGGGTGCTGTCGTCGGTGCGCTCGAAACTGCGCGGGGTGTTCACCTTCAACAGGTGGATGCGCGGGTCGAAGAGCTCGATGATGGGCAGGAAGGCGTGGAACTTCTCCACGTCCTGTTCGGTGAAGTTGGATGCGTACACCATGTCCTTCACGTCGAAATCCTCGATGCGGTGCTTCACCACCAGCACGGGCATGGGCGCCTGGCGCACGATGCGCTGCGTGTTGGACCCCACGATGCCGCGCAGGCCGGTGGCACCGTGCGAGCCCATCACGATCAGGTCGGCCTCCAGCAGCCGTTCGTTCTTGAACATCTCGGTAAGGCCGAGCTGCCGCAGCATGAATTTTTTCAGTTCGATGCCTTTGAGGAACGGCAATGTGGGCACCTGTTCGAGCTTCGCTTCGATCTCTTCGCGCAGGCGTTTGTTCTCGGTGTGGAAGTCCGTCATCTGCTCGTAGAGATGCACCACGTGGATGGCCGCCCCGGTGAGACGCGCCAGCTTCGCGGCCACACGCAGGGCGTCGGTGGCGCACTCGGAGAAGTCGTAGGGGACGAGGATGGTTCGCATGTCCATGATCGTGCGGGTTGTGTTCGACCGGTTGAAACTAATACCTGGTGGCGGCCGGGAGCAAACGATCGTCAGTTCGGGGGCGGGGTCCTGATCGGCTGATGGGCTTGCGGGAAGCATACCGAACAGGCACCGCACGGACACTGTACATTCGTCCTCTCTCCCATGGATCCACTTTTGGAACTTTCCGCTACGGAAAAGACGCCCGCCGTCACCATTGATGCCGCGCGCGGCCTTTTCTCGCTCACCGGCTGCTCGATCCCCGAGAACGCCGACCGCTTTTACAGCCCCATACAGGACATGGCCGAGCGCTATGCCGGGCAACCCGCACCCCGCACAACCTTGCGGGTGGAGCTCACGTATTTCAACTCCAGTTCGAGCAAGTACCTGTTGGACCTGATGAAGCTCCTCTCCGACCTGCACGCCAGCGGACGCTCCAGCGTGACGGTGGAATGGTGGCATGCCAAGGACGACCTCGATATGAAGGAGGCTGGGGAAGACTATCGCTCCCTGTTGGACATTCCCCTGAAGCTGAAGGTACTGGAGGAGTGAGCTTTCACTGGTCCTATCACGAAGTCAGTGGGTAAATCCATCGCGTATCCTTCAAGTGCCAAGGATGCGTTGTGAGCAGGCAGTCGGCAGAATGCAGCAGGCAACCGACTGCCTATCTCCTCGCTTCTCCCACTGAACTCAGGGTAACCCTTCACTTGCCCAGCGCCGCACGGTAGGTGCGATCCGGGATGGCCTGTCCCTCGCGGAAGTAGTATTCCTCGCCCCACGGGTGCGATACTTTCCGGTAGCGCACGAGGTGTCCATCCTCCGCCACGGTGGTCTCCACCACGATGGAGCGGCCCTCCTTGTACACCCGCTCGCCTTCCTCCAACTGCGGGGCGGTGCCTTCATCGCGTAACACCGGGTCGCGCCGGGGCGGAGCCTCGCTCACCGACTTGGGCTCGGGTGTGGCACGCACAGGTGGTGGAACGGATACGGGTTCCGGCAGGGTCGCAGGCTCCACGGCGGGGGGCTTGGGTTGCTCGGCGGCCGGTGGTGTTGGCGGTGGTTCCATCTTCGGCGCTGGCACGGCATCCAACGGCGGATCGGCAGGCACAGGGGCGGGCGGCTCCTTCCTCCGTTCCTCATCGCGCTTGGCGATCAG
The DNA here is from genome assembly GCA_019638075.1 of Flavobacteriales bacterium. Classification (GTDB taxonomy): domain Bacteria; phylum Bacteroidota; class Bacteroidia; order Flavobacteriales_F; family PHOS-HE28; genus PHOS-HE28. Next base: position 4,824 of record JAHBUM010000134.1, read on the forward strand.
GGCTTGCAGGTCTTGGATCTTCACCTTCGGGTACACGTTGTAGGGCCGCATCGTCCGGGCCTCGGTGTACTTGGCGAGGGCCGCATCGAAATCCGCGGCGCGGAACAATTCCTCCCCCGCCGCCATCAGGGCTTGGAAGGCCGGGTCCTTGGCCGCGTTCTCCTCTTCCTCCTTCGCGATGCGCGCGCGTTCCTTGGCGCTCAGCTTGCCGAACTCGCCCGTAAGCTCATCGGGCTGTGCCACCACAGGCACCGCCACGGCCAATAGCAGGCCCAGCATGAACAGGGAAAGATGCGTGCGAAGGCTGCGCATGGATACCGTGGTGGACAGGCCCGCGAATGTACCGGGCGCGCGGTATACGTGGCTGACGGTGGACATGTTCCGGGTAGTACCACCGCCGATCTACCTTCGCCACGTGGGAGCAGAACCCGCTCCCGGCACAAACCCATGTTCCTGAAGAAACTCCTGCTTCCGGCCACCGTGCTGCTGTTGCATGCCTGCACTGCGGAAGATCCCAAGGCATCCGAACCATACAAACAATTGGAGGAGGACCAGCGCCGCACGACCGAGACCGTGGCACAGCGCGACTCCACGATCAACGAGCTGTTCGGCACCTTCAACCGCATCAGCGAGAACCTGCGCACCATCCGCGCCAAGCAGGGCGGCCTGATCTCGCCTTCCAGGGGCAGCGAGAACGCGGCCGACATGGAACAGCGCATCATGGACGACCTTGCCCAGATCGACGCGCTGCTGGAGGAGAACAAGGAGCTGGTCGCGAAGCTGCGCAAGCAGTCGAAAGGTTCCGCAGCGCGCATCACCGAGCTGGAACGCAGCATCGCGGACCTTGAAGCGATGATCGCCGCGAAGGACGCCGAGATCGACACGCTGAAGGAGGAGCTTGCCAGCGCGAACAGCTCGCTCGCGACGCTGATCGACATGTACCGCGACAAATCGCAACTGGCCGACATGCAGCGCGGGGAGATGAACACGGCGCACTACCTGATCGGCACGGCGAAGGAGCTGCGGGAGAAAGGCGTGCTCACGAAGGAAGGCGGCGTGGTGGGCATCGGCGCGGTGAACAAGCTGAACATGGCCGGGCTGCCGAAGGAACAGTTCACCTCGGTGGACATGACCGGCACGCCGGAGATCGTCATCGGCGCGAAGAAGGCGAAGCTCGCCACCTCGCACCCCGACGGCAGCTACCGCCTCGATGATGGCGCACGGCTGGTGATCACCGATGCCGGGAAGTTCTGGAGCGTATCGAAGTTCTTGGTGATCGTGGTGGAGCGTTGATGGATCGCATCGCGAAAGCGAAGGGGCTGCTCACAACGGGCAGCCCCTTCGCTTTCCTGCCGCGCTGTTCCCGTTCACGGCGCGTTGGTGCGGGGCTTCGCAGGCTGGTCCGGCGCGTTGGATGGAGGTGGCGCAGGCGGTGCCTCCACAGGTGTAGGTGTAGGCGCCGGAGCAAGAGCGGGTGATGCGCAATCCTGCCGGACGAGTTCCTCCACCTCGTTCCCGTAGGTACCGGTGAACCCGAGTTCCAACGCCTTGCGCAGGTTCGCGCAGGCCCGCGCCCCATCGCCGCTGGCCTTGTCGATGATGCCCAAGCTGCGGTAGGCGTACGCGTTGGTCGGGTTCTTCCGCACGGCAAGGGCCAGATCGCGGCGGGCCTTCGCGGTATCGCCCAACTGGAAGTGGCACCAGCCCCGGTTGCTGAACGCGAAACCGTAGTTCGGGTCCTGCTTGATGGCGCGGTCCATGTCGGCGATGGCCTTGCGGTACTCGCCGAACACCATGTAGCGGTAATAGCCCCGGCTGTTGTATCCGGCGGCATCGCGCGGTGCCAAGCTGATGGCCTTGTCGAGGTCCTGCCGGGCTTGGGCCGAATCGCCGAGCATGGCATGGCAGGCCCCGCGCTCGCGCACCATGCGCGCCGATCCCGGCCCGCGCTCCACACCGGCATTGAAATGCTCCAGCGCGCGGGGCCACTCGCCACGGAGTGCCAGCACGCGCCCTGCACGGTACAGGTATTCCTCCGAGACATCCGCCGCGATCGCGGGTGTGATGAGGGCTTCGGCACTGTCCAACTGGCCAAGGCCGGTGTAGCTACCCATCAGGTTGGTGCGGTACTCCGCCGTGGCCTTCTGCGCATCGGCCTTCCGCAGTTCATCCATCGCCTGCCGGTACTTGCCGATGCGGTTGTACGCCTCCGCGCGGATGACATGGAAGATCACCGGCGCACCCTTGCGCGTCAAGGCCCGTTCCGTGAGGGTGAGCGCGCGGTACGGCTTGTCCTTTGCCAAGGCCTTGCGCGCGCCAGTCTCCAATTTCTCGAACTGCGCGCTGGCCTGCATGCCGACCAGCCACACCATGAGCATCGTGATCCAAAGCCGCATCGGGCGAAGGTACCATCCGCAGGCAGGCCGTTGACAGCGGTACCTTTGAAGCACCTTTCCGATGAAGACCGCTTATCCCGCCAAAGTGCTGATCGCATGGGGCGAAGCCATCGCAGGCAACACGGAACTGCGCGACTGGCTCACGCAGAACGGCTACCCGGAGCTGGGCCTGTTCACCTTCGCCCTGCGCAACAAGCCCGAGGCGCGCGACTGGCTGATGAAGAACGGCCACCCGCACCTGATGGCGATCATCACCGGCATCGAGGGCGACAAGAAGGCGCTGGACTGGCTGGAGCGCAACGGCATGAAGGTGCTGAGGCACGTGGCCCTTACCGGCGACGGCAGCGAAGAGGACTTCCAGTGGCTGATGGACAACGGCCACAAGGAGCTTGCCGTGATCGGCCACAAGATGCACAAGGTGAAGCGGAAGATGGACGAGGAGTTCAGCGACTACCACAAGATGCCGAAGATCTGAGGGGCGGGTTCGCGAGTGGTGAGTCTGCCGTCTGTCGCTCCGAGCGCAGCCGAGGAGACGGCAGACTCACCACTCGCCCACTCCCCCATCCCAAGAACAACGAAGGCCCGCAGATGATGCATCTGCGGGCCTTCGGCATGGAAGACAAGCTCAACGCCGGATCAGGCGGGCGGTGCCGTGCGTGCCGCGTTCATCGGCCACGGTAACGGTGTAGCAGCCGGCAGGCAAGGCATCCGTGGAAAGTTGCCAGCGCTGTGCGCCCTGTGGCAGGCGCTCACTTCGCACCTGACGGCCACCGATGTCCATCACGCGGATGATGCCGCCTTCGGTCACGGGCCGTGCCATGTCCACGTTAACGAGTCCTTCAGCCGGGTTCGGCCAGATGCCAGGAGCGAAAGGTGCCTGTTCCGCGATGCCGACCTGTTCGGAGGGCATGTAGCGGATGCCGTTGTCGGCAACGGTGATCGGGAAGCCGGAGATCAGGGCCGACAGCGTGTCCGTGTAGATCGACAGCACCGGCATCTGCTGCCAGTCCACGTAGTAGTCGTACTGGCGGTGCCTGTGGCTCACATCCGTTGGAGTGCCCAAGATGGGGATGTTGACCGTCTCCTGTAGGTACGTGTGTACGCGCAGCACACCCAGCGGGTCATCGATACCCGGCAGCATGATCCGGCCATATGCATCCGCAGACCCCGTGTACACGCCCGTGCTTGGTCCTGTGGAGCCGTTGGAGACCACGGTGCCCAGCGGTTGGCCGCTCCACGTGTTCCCGTATGTCAGGGGGAGCTTCAGATCGAGGCGCGGGGTGCTGTACGCGATCGCCAGATCAAGCTGCTGACCCATTACGTTCAGGCGTTTCCATTCGCCGATGCGTTCGAGGCCCTGCGCCGTCACGGAATAGACCACGGTATCGGGGCCGCTGGCAACCGCGATGGTGGCAGCTGACAGAACGCCGGAGTACAGGGCAGGGTCGATCCAGTCGAACCCCACGGTGCCGGTGGACGTGAGGCTGGCGTGGTCGAACAGCACATCCGCACCACCGGCCGGGGGAGGTGCGTAGGCGGCTTTGTGGTAGGTGAACGCATCGCCGATCGCCGGAAGGTTCTCCGCTGCGGTGATGGTGATCTGAGCCGTGGAGGACAGTCCGGCGGCCAGGGTAAGCATGAGCAGGGCGTATTTCTTTCGCATGTGTGTTCGGTAGGTCCGCTTTGGGCGTGGCCGAAGGTAAGACAGCACGAGGGCCTGTTCCGCTGCCCCGATGGTGGTCCGTTGGCTCCTGCTTCGTCTCTTTGCAACCGCATCGCCATGAAATTCAGCCTCAGCGAGATCACCGATCTGATCCGGCACCGCCGCAGCATCGCCCCCAAGGACTATTCGGAACGCATCGTACACCGGGAGATGGTGGAGCGGATCCTGACCAATGCCACGTGGGCGCCCA
>JAHBUM010000135.1 GCA_019638075.1 Flavobacteriales bacterium
TGAACTCGATCTCCGCCCAGGGATCCTGGCTGAGCTGCTTCATGCCGAGGCTCATCTTGCGCTCTTCGCGGTCGATGTTCAGCACCACGCACTCGATCTCCTGGCCTTCCTTCAGGAAGTCCTTGGGGCTGCGCAGGTGCTGGCTCCAGCTCATTTCGCTCACGTGCAGCAGGCCCTCCACACCGGCGGCCACTTCCACGAACGCGCCGTAGTCGGTGATCACCATCACCTTGCCTTTCACCTTGTCGCCGACGTTGAGGTCGGCGCTCAGGGCATCCCAAGGGTGGGCGCTAAGCTGCTTCAGGCCAAGGGCGATGCGCTTCTTCTCGTCGTCGAAATCGAGGATCACCACGTTGATCTTCTCGTCCAGCTTCACCACTTCCTCCGGATGGCTTACGCGGCCATAGCTGAGGTCGGTGATGTGGATGAGGCCGTCCACGCCGCCGAGGTCCACGAACACGCCGTAGCTGGTGATGTTCTTGACGGTGCCCTCCAGCACCTGGCCTTTCTCCAGCCCGCTGATGATCTGCTTCTTCTGGGCTTCCAGTTCGGCTTCGATGAGGGCTTTGTGCGAGACCACCACGTTCTTGAACTCCTGGTTGATCTTCACGACCTTGAACTCCATGTTCTTGCCTACGAACTGGTCGTAGTCACGGATGGGCTTCACGTCGATCTGGCTGCCGGGCAGGAAAGCTTCGATACCGAACACGTCCACGATGAGGCCGCCTTTGGTGCGGCACTTCACGTAGCCCGTGATGATCTCGTTGGTCTCCATGGCGTGGTTCACCTTGCCCCACGCGTTGTGTACGCGGGCGGTCTTGTGGCTCACCACCATCTGGCCGCCACGGTCCTCCTGCTTCTCGATGTACACCTCCACCTGGTCGCCGATGGCCAGGTCGGCCTTGTAGCGGAATTCGCTGATGGGGACCACGCCCTCGGACTTGTAGCCGATGTTGATCACCACCTCCTTCTTGTTCATGCCCACCACGGTGCCCATGAGCACTTCCTTCTCGGAGATGCTGCTGAGGGTGTGCTCGTAGGCCTGCTCCATGCTCGCGCGTTCCGCGCTGGAGCCGGCCTTCTTGTCATCCTCGATGGCCGCCCAATCGAAATCGGCGGGTGGTTCGGCGAAGGTGACCTTGTTATTCTCTACGACTGCCATTGCTGCTTCCTGCTTGTATCCCGGACCATGGGGCGCCATCCGGGAGGGTTCTTGTTGTTGGCCTGCCGCGCTCCTTCGCAGGCTTTCCCTTTTTCGGGCCGCAAATGTACGGAAAAAGCTGATCCAGCGGAAGTTGTGGCCCAGGGCTATCGGGTCTACTTCAACCAATGACCTTGGGGTATTGGGTCACGCGAAGGCGCAGTATGTGTTCGGACCTTCAGTCCTCCCGCTCCAGTTCCGAGATGTGCTCACACCGTAGCTGCGGCACACGGGCCCGATAGCCCTGCTTCAACAGCGCTGCGTTCGGTAAACTTGCCACCACGATGCAGGCGCACAACACGGGATCCAAGGTGTGGCGGATAGCCCTCTTGCTGCTGCTGGCCTACGGGCTGGGGTGCCGGATCCACGCATTGCTGAGCTGGAAGACCACGCTTTCCGGCGACGAGAGCGTGAGCTACATGTGCGCGGCGGCCTCCGCTGGTGTCTGGGAAACCACCATCGCCGACCTGATCGACACGCCCATCGCCGTGGCGGACCTTCAACGGTTCTACGACCGGCCCGCACAGTTCGACTTCCACACGGTATCGGTGGACATGGCGCGGTACGATGTGCATCCGCCGCTGTACTTCTGGCTGCTGCACATCATCCACGTGCTATGGGGCACCACTGCGGCCACCGGCGCATGGCTGAACGTGGTCTTCGGCCTTGGTGTGCTGCTGTTGCTGGCACGGCTGGCGCGCAGCCTAACCGGTTCGGATACTGCGGCACTGGCCGTGGCCGTGGTGTGGTATCTCTCCCCTGCTGCGGTGCAGATAGACCTTGAGGCACGGCCCTACCAACTGCTGGCACTGCTCACGCTGGCCTCGTACATGCTCGGCCTGCGGCTTGTCAACGGCGGTGCGGGCCGCTGGACGTGGATCGGCTTCACGGCGGTGAACATGCTGGGCCTGCTCACGCACCTGTACTTCCCGTTCCTGCTGCTGCCGGGCGTGGTGCTGATGTACGCGCACCACGGCACCGGCCGGGGCACATGGCTCTACCTCGGCAGCCTGCTGGCCTCGCTCGCGGGCATGCTCCTGTTCTACCCGGAGTTCATCGAATTCCTGACCACCTTCGGCGACCGCCCGCGCGATGTGCCGGAGCCGGTGGATCACGTGGGGCGGCTGAAAGGCGTGGTGTACACGTCGATGCAGTTCCTTACCGAGCCGCACCTGTTGCGCTATGGTTATCTGGCCCTTTCGGCGATCGCAGTCGCGCTGCTGGTGCGGAAGGCCATCCGAAGCGCAAGGACATGGAAGTTGGATCTGCGCAGCGATAGGGCCGCCCTCTTCATCACCCTTGGCTGGTGGGCCTTCTTCACCATCGTGCTCTTCTTGGTGGGGGTAAGCCCGGCGCAGGCTGTGGGCGAACAGTATTTCGCCTACATCTGGCCTTTGGCGGCCATCGTTGGGGTGCTGGCGACGGGCGCGTTGCTGAAGGGCGTGGCGCGGCGATGGGCGCTGGGCATCCATCTGGCATTGCTCGTCCTCTCCTTCAGCTTGGCGGTGCGCCGTTCGGAATACCTGAAGCCTGCGATACCCGCCGCATGGAACAGCACCATCGCCGGTAGTGAACTGCTGATCACCGACGAGGCCAAACGCACGGCGCTTCCACGGATGTCGCGCCACCTGCCGGGGGAATTGCCGCTGTACATCGTACTGGGCACGAAAAGGCCCGATCTGCGTGGTATCCGGCATGTCACCTTCCTCCACCTCGACATCCGAGACCGGCCGTTGGAGCCTCTGCTCACATGGCTCGCGGAACAGGGTTTCCGTCCCGAAGGTCGGACGTTGGCGTACGATCGCTACGAACTTCGTTCCTTCACCCGCTGAATGTACTACGGCAACGACTGGGCGCTGGTGATCCCCTTGGCGAACGAAGAGGCCGAATTCGACCTGTTCATCGCAGCGTTGTGCGCAATGCTGGACCGGCTGAGATCCGGCACCGTGTACTTGGTGGTGGACAACGTTTCCAAGGATCGCACGCTGGAACTGAGCCGTGCGCTGGAAAAGGAAGACCGCCGTTTCAAAGCGGTGTGGGCGCCCGAGAACCGCAACGTGGTGGATGCCTACCTACGCGGCTACCGCGAGGCCTACGCCAACGGGCACGAGTTCATCATCGAGATGGATGCCGGCCTGTCGCACGACCCGCGCGCGCTGCCCATGTTCCTGCGTGTGCTGAACGAGGGCAACGAATGCGCCTTCGGCAGCCGCTTCATCAACGGCGGCTCCATCACCGAATCGAACTACAAGCGCACGGTGCTTTCCAAAGTGGGCACCGTTCTGAGCAACGTGATGCTGGGCAGCCGCATGTACGACATGACATCGGGCTACCAAGGCTTCCACCGGCACATCGTAGAGAGGTTCCTCGCGTACCAGCTATTGTCGAAGGCCCATTTCTACCAGACCGAACTACGCTACCTGCTGCGCTACACCCGCTACGCCGAGATCCCCATCCACTACAAGGCGCCCAGCCCGCGTGTGTCGCAGAACGCCATCAGCGATTCGATCCGCGTGCTGCTGCACTACTTCAAGCTGCGCCTCCTGTTCCGCGCGCCACGGCTATGAGCACGCTCCGCACCTCCCTTGTGATCACCTCCATCGCCGCGCCCAACGCGGTGCTGCGCTCGTTCGCCGAGGGCTGCAAGGCGCATGGCATCGGCTTCATCCTGATCGGGGACAAGCCCTCCCCCGCCGATTTCGCCCTTGACGGCTGCGATTTCTGGGGGTTGGAACGCCAGCGCACCATGCCGTTCCAGCTGGCGGCGCTGCTACCCGAAAGGCACTACGGCCGCAAGAACCTCGGCTACCTGCAGGCCATCCACAACGGCGCGCAGGTGATCGTGGAATCGGACGACGACAATTTCCCGCGCCCGGCGTTCTGGGAGGAGCGTTCGCGCAAGCATGCCACGGCCTCGTTCCAAGGCACCGGCTGGGTGAACCTGTACCGGTATTTCAGCAGCGAAGCCATCTGGCCGCGCGGCTTCCCCTTGGAGCATTTGCAGGATGCCCTGCCCGCCGTCCCCACGAGCGCCACGAAGGACTGCCCCATCCAGCAGGGCTTGGCCGATGAGAACCCCGACGTGGACGCGATCTACCGGCTGGCGGGAAAATTGCCGCTCGACTTCGAGCAGCGCGAGCACCCGGTATCACTCGGAAAAGGCGCGTGGTGCCCGTTCAATTCGCAGAACACCACGTGGTTCAAAGAAGCCTTCCCGCTCATGTACCTGCCCTCGCATTGCAGCTTCCGCATGACGGACATCTGGCGCAGCTACGTGGCCGTGCGCATCTGCTGGGAGAACGGCTGGGACGTGCTGTTCCACAACGCCACCGTATGGCAGGAACGCAATGCCCATGACCTGATGAAGGACTTCGCCGACGAGCTGATCGGTTACCAGCACAACAAGGCCATCACCCAGCGGTTGCAGGCGCTTCCCTTGAAGCCCGGCACGCAGCACATCGCCGCCAACATGCTGGCCTGCTACAAGGAGTTCATCGCCATGGGACTTGTGGGCGAGCAGGAACTACCGCTGATCGAGGCGTGGAATGCTGACATGGCGAAGCTGGCCTGATCGAGGTGAGAACAGTTGCGGGTTACGTGTTGACGGGTTACGTGTTGCGTGTTCGGGGCCACAACCCGTAACACGTAACCCGCCAACACGTAACGCATCCTACCCGAACTTGATCCTATCCACCGCATAGCGCCCGCTTCCCGTGAACAGGATGGCGATGAAGGCGCACAGGTAGATCATGGCCAGTTCCTTCTCCTTGAAGTCGGCATCGCCCTTCACCATGAAGACGACCACGGCCATGCCGATGATCAGCGGGATCACGGCGGCGCGCGTCCACAGGCCGAGCACCACCAATGCCGCGCACAGCACCTCTGCGATGAGGATGAGGATGAGCGAGAAGGTGGAGCCCAAGCCGAACGGATCGGTGAAGCTGTCGGCGCGCTCGGCGAACGACATGAGCTTGGGCCAGCCGTGCTGCCAGAACATGGTGCCACCAGCCGAGACACGCAGCACGAGGTGACCGAGATCCTCCGAAATGGGTTCGCTGTTGATGAGCATGGATGTGCGGGATGCGGACCCGAAAGTACCGGGGCTGCGGACCGGCCGCAGGGGCATCGTGCGGGACTTTTCCACCACGGGCATCGGAACTATTCCGGGCGGCCGCGCGTATCAGGCCCGCCATGAAGACCCTGACCTGCCTGCTCTCACTCGGACTTTGCCTCCAGCTCGCCGCACAGAACGATGCCCTGCTCGCAGGCATGTCGGCCATGCGGAAAGCGGACCATACCACCGCTGCCACCGCGCTGGACAAGGCCGTGACCGATGCGCCCGCCAATGGAAAGGCTTGGTATTACCGCGCCATGAACAGGATGGCGATGGGCGACAACGATGGCGCCCTGCATGATCTGGATCACCTGCTGGCGATAGAGCCGCGCGATGTGCATGCCATGCTGCGCCGTGCCGAAGTGCATCAGGTACGCGGCGATGAGGAGAAGGCCACCAGCGACCTGTACCGCGTGATCGGCACCACGCCGAACGGCCCCGCCGCCGAGCATGCCCTGCTGGAACTGGGCCGCATGGCCGTGATGAAGAACGACCTGCCCGCAGCCCTTGGGCACTACGACCGCTTGGTGAACATCGCCAGCTACAACGCCACGGCTTGGTGCGAGCGTGGCATCGTGCGCAGCTTCGTACACGACGACGAGAACGCCGTTTCCGATCTGGAGAAGGCCGTGGAACTGGACCCGGTGCTGGACAAGGCCTACGGTACGCTCGCCGTGGTCTACTTCCGGCAGGGCCGCGAACAGGAAGGCTGCTACGCACTGCAACAGGCCCGCGATCTGGGCGACCGCTCCGTGGAGGAACTGCTGCTGTTGCGCTGCGATCAATGACATCGGCTTTGCCGTAGCCCGAACGACCCCTCGGGCGATGTGGAAGGGCTTCCCGTTAGGCGGAAGCCTTTCTGCATTTTCGGGGTGTGCTGGCGGAGGAAAGCTACTTTTGGCGCCCCCCTGCCCACCGCTCGTATGGTGGCTCGGCGACACGATGAAGATCAATGTGACCCTCCCGGACGGAAGCGTTCGGAGCTACGACCAAGGCGCTACGGCGATGGACGTGGCAAAGAGCATCAGCGAAGGCTTGGCCCGCAACGTGCTCTCAGCAAAAGTCAACGGCGAAGTACGCGACGCCAACCGGCCCCTGCCCGGCGATTGCACGCTGGCCCTGCTGACGTGGAACGATGCCGATGGGAAAGCAACGATGTGGCACAGCAGCGCCCACGTGATGGCCGAAGCGGTGGAAGCCCTCTACCCCGGCGCCAAATTCGGCATCGGCCCGGCCATCGAGAACGGCTTCTATTACGACATCGATTTCGGCGATCGCAGCGTGGGCGAACACGACTTCGCCGCCATCGAGGCCAAGTTCAAGGAACTGGCCGCGAAGAAGGAGGTCTTCAGCCGCAGCGAGGTGAGCAAGGCCGATGCGATCAAGTACTTCACCGAGAAGGGCGATGAGTACAAGCTGGAGCTGATCGACGGGCTGAACGACGGCGAGATCACCTTCTACAACCAAGGCAACTTCACCGACCTGTGCCGGGGGCCGCACATCCCGGACACCTCGTTCATCAAGGCCTTCAAGATCCTGAACGTGGCCGGTGCCTACTGGCGCGGCGACGAGAAGCGCAAGCAGCTCACCCGCCTCTACGGCATCACCTTCCCCAAGCAGAAGGAGCTGGACGAGTACTTGGTGATGCTGGAGGAAGCCAAGAAGCGCGACCACCGCAAGCTGGGCCGCGAGTTGGACCTGTTCACCTTCAGCGAGAAGGTGGGCGCGGGCCTGCCGCTGTGGTTGCCGAAAGGTGCCGCCCTGCGCGAACGCCTGATCAACTTCATGAAGACGGCGCAGGAAAAGGCCGGCTACGTGCAGGTGGCCACGCCACACATCGGCAGCAAGCAGCTGTACGTGACCAGCGGCCACTGGGAGAAGTACGGCAAGGACAGCTTCCAGCCGATCAACACGCCGCAGGAAGGCGAACAGTTCATGTTGAAGCCCATGAACTGCCCGCACCACTGCGAGATCTTCGCCAGCCGCCCGCGCAGCTACAAGGACCTCCCCCTGCGCCTTGCGGAATTCGGCACGGTGTACCGCTACGAGCAGAGCGGCGAACTGCACGGTCTGGCCCGTGTGCGCGGCTTCACGCAGGATGATGCCCATCTCTTCTGCCGTCCCGATCAGGTGAAGGAGGAATTCCTGAAGGTGATCGACCTCGTGCTGCTCGTGCTGCGCGCCCTCAACTTCGAGAATTTCGAGGCACAGGTAAGCCTGCGCGACAAGGAGGACCGCAGCAAGTACATCGGCAGCGATGAGAACTGGCAGAAGGCCGAGCAGGCCATCATCGACGCCGCCGCCGAATGTGGCATGAAGACCGTGGTGGAGTACGGCGAAGCCGCCTTCTACGGCCCGAAGCTGGACTTCATGGTGAAGGATGCCTTGGGCCGCCGCTGGCAGCTGGGCACCATCCAAGTGGATTACAACCTCCCCGAGCGTTTCGAACTGGAATACGTGGGCAGCGACAACCAGAAGCACCGCCCCGTGATGATCCACCGGGCGCCGTTCGGCAGCTTGGAGCGGTTCATCGCCGTGATCATCGAGCACACCGGAGGGCGTTTCCCGCTGTGGCTCACCCCGGAACAGGCCATCATCCTGCCCGTGAGCGACAAGTACCTCGATGTATGCAACAAGCTGCAACAGGAGCTGGCCGCGCTGGACATCCGCGCCACGGTGGACGAGCGCAACGAGAAGGTGGGCCGCAAGATCCGCGACGCGGAACTGACGAAAGTGCCCTTCATGCTCGTGGTGGGCGAGAAAGAGGCTGCGGACGGAACCCTTTCGGTGCGCGAGCACGGTCAGGGCGACCTTGGCGTGCTTACCCCCGACGCCTTCGCCGGGCTGATCAGGGAGCGGATCGCGGCCCAGCTTGGAACCGCCTGAACCCCAGTATGGACGGGCGATCGTTGAAGGGAACGGAAAACTCCCGATATTCGCGCCCTCATTGACGGGATGATCGTCCCCGAAAGCTGGAACCAATACCCCCTAAGTGGCAGGCCCTCCCTTCCGTCCCAGTGGTCCGCGTCCTCCCGGAGGAGGCGGCCGTCGTCCGTTCCGTGGTCGTGTGATCAAGGAAGATCCGCACCGGATCAACAACAAGATCTTCGGTGTGAACGAGGTGCGTCTGGTCGGCGACAACATAGAACAGGGCGTGTACCCGTTCAGTCAGGCGCTGCGCATGGCCGAGGACATGGGACTGGATCTGGTGGAGATCAGCCCCACGGCGGTGCCGGTCGTGTGCCGCATCATCGAATACAAGAAGTTCCTATACGATCTCAAGAAGAAGCAGAAGGAGATCAAGGCCAAGGCCGCGACGGTGGAAATGAAGGAGATCCGGTTCGGCCCCAACACGGACGAGCACGACGTCAACTTCAAGTTGAAGCACGCCCGCAACTTCCTCGAGGAAGGCCACAAGGTGAAAGCCTTCGTGTTCTTCCGCGGCCGCAGCATCGTGTTCAAGGAGCGCGGCGAGATCCTGTTGTTGAAGTTCGCACAGGACCTGGAGGACATCGGCGTGGTGGAAAGCATGCCCAAGCTGGAAGGCAAGCGCATGATCATGTACTTGATCCCCAAGAAAAAGAAGTAGCAAGGGCGCATCATGATGCGCCCCGACATTGGATCAGAACGAAAACAACGCGACTCCGGGTCCCGCCCGGAGTGACAAAGAAGAGAGGCC
>JAHBUM010000136.1 GCA_019638075.1 Flavobacteriales bacterium
ATCCAGGACGTGGTGGGCTACACCGGCGCGATCAAGTGGAACACCGAGAAGCCCGACGGCACCCCGCGCAAACTGATGGACGTATCCCGCCTGCACAACCTGGGCTGGAAACACCGCATCGGCCTGCGCGAAGGCATCACCAGCGTGTATGCCGAGTTCGCGAAGAGCGACATGGCAAAGGCGTGATCCGCTACTGGTATGGTATTGAGCGCCCGGTCATTGGCCGGGCGTTCATGTTGTGTACGGGCCTTCCCCCTACCTTCGGCGGGCCATGTGGAAGGTAGTCGGTCGGCTGGGGGTGGTGCTTGCCCTGATGGGTCCGGTGGTGAAGGTCTGCGGCCAGCAGAACGACATCCCGCTCCAACGCGACTTCTACATCGGCGTGGAGCGCAATGCCGCCGCGCTTGATGCCCGCATCCATACCGGCCTCAAACCGGTGATCGAGAGCCGCGCGGACCTTACCGACGTGATGGGCCACCAAGTGGACAGCGCGAAATACTACTACTGGATCACCGAGCGGATCTTCAAGGACCATCTGCTGGAGATCAAGGGCGACGACTTCCGCCTGACCGCCGACGTGCTCTTCCAGTTCGAGTACGGCTACGAACAGGTGGACCGCACCACCTACGCCGATACCAACCGGTTCTACAGCAACGTGCGCGGCGCCCGCTTCACCGGCGACATCGGCAAAAAGCTCTCGTTCCACACCTTCGTACAGGAGCACCAGACCATCGTTCCGCAATACCTCTTCCTGCGCACGAGCGAGGCCGGCACCATCTCCGGCCAGGGCCGGGTGAAGCTCAGCCGACGCCGCGTGCTCGACTATGGCTGGTCGCAGGGCAACATCTCCTACACGCCCGTCAGCTGGCTCAACGTGCAGTTCGGGCACGGCAACCACTTCGTGGGGCACGGCTACCGCTCGGTGCTGCTGAGCGACAACGCGGTGAACGCGCCCTACCTCAAGTTCAGCGCGCTCAGCACCAACAAGCGGTTCCAGTACAGCACGTGGCTCAGCAAGATGGAAAGCGGGGTGTACGATCCCGACCGCCTGCCCACGGGCCAGAGCGCCGAATCGCTCTTCTACTGGCGGCGCGCGCGCTTCAACCACCTCAGCATCGACCTCGGCCGTGTGCAACTGGGCCTTTTCGAGAGCACCCTTTTCGAGGACATCGACAGCACCGGCGTGAAACCCTTCGATGCGCTGGAACTGAACCCCATGATCGGCGTGAACACCCTGGTGCGCGGCTTCAACGGACCCGAAAAGACCGTGCTGGGGCTTGACCTGCGCGTGAAGATCACGAACAAGGGCTACGCCTACGGCCAGTTCGCTGCGGACGACCCGGGAGGAAAGCGCCATGCCTGGCAGGCCGGTGTGCGCTGGTTCGATGTAGGGTACAAGGGCGTGAACCTGCAGGTGGAATACAACACCGCCACCCCGTTCATGTACACCCACCGCCCTACGAAGCTGGCCTACGAGCACGCAGGGCTGCCGCTCGCGCACCCCATGGGATCCTACTTCAACGAGCTGGTCGCCATCGCCGACGCCTCCTTCGGCCGGATCGGTGGCCAGGTGAAGGTGGTGTCCGCCACCTACCACCGCGATCCATCGACCGACGAGACCTACGGTGGCAGCCTGGTACGGCCGGACCGCGAGGTGAGCGGCCCGCTCGGCCCCGTGGTGCAGGAGCTGATCCACCTGGACGCCAACGCCAGCTACCTTTTCAACCCGAAGACCAACATGCGCTTCTACTTCGGCTTCCAGCGCCGCGGCCTCACCAATGCTGCGGACACGCAGCAGAGCGGCATGCTCTACATCGGCATCCGCACGGCCATCTCCAACCGCTATTACGACATTTGACCGCCCGCCCGCGTGAAAGAACACGGCTATATCCTCCTGCTCGGCTGCATCACCTCCTTCTTCGTGG
Organism: Flavobacteriales bacterium; assembly: GCA_019638075.1. GTDB lineage: Bacteria > Bacteroidota > Bacteroidia > Flavobacteriales_F > PHOS-HE28 > PHOS-HE28. The sequence goes on from JAHBUM010000136.1 coordinate 1,926, forward strand.
TGCTGTTCACCATGCCATCGCTCATCAAGGTGGCGCGCATGAAGCACCTGGTGGACGAACCCTCCGAGGAGCGCAAAGTGCATCACCGCAGCGTACCCACCATCGGCGGCATCATCATCTTCGCCGCCATCATCTTCAGCTACGCCCTGTGGTTCCCCAAGGCGGCCGCACTGGGTGACGACCCCCGCAGCCACGTGATGATGTACTACGCCATGGGCGATGCGTACAAGGACTTCAAGTTCGTGATAGCGGCCATGGTGCTGCTGTTCTTCATCGGCGTGAAGGACGACATCATCGGCTTCAGCCCCGTGAAGAAGCTCGTGGGCCACATGGTGGTGGGCTACATCCTGGTGATGATGGCCGACATCCGCATCCGCGATATGCACGGCCTCTTCGGGGTGTACGAGATGCCGGAATACATCAGCATCGCGCTCTCCTTCTTCGTGTACGTGGTGCTGGTGAACGCCTTCAACCTGATCGATGGCGTGGATGGCCTGGCTGGCGGCATCGGCCTGATCGCAGCGGCGGCATACGGCATGTGGCTATTCCTGGCCGGCGACGTGACCCTTTCGCTGCTGGCCTTCGTGCTGGCCGGCGCGCTGGTGGGCTTCCTCGTGTTCAACTGGCACCCGGCGCGCATCTTCATGGGCGACAGCGGCTCGCTCATCATCGGCGCCATCCTTGCCGTGCTGGCCATGAAGGTGGTGGACCACGACACCTCGAAGCTCCCGACCTACCTCAAACAGATCCCCACGCCCATCTTCGCCATGGCTGTGATCGCCTACCCGCTCGTGGACACCCTGCGCGTGTTCGTATACCGCATGTCGCGCGGCATTTCGCCTTTCGCGGCGGACCGCAACCACATCCACCACCGGCTGATGGGCCTGGGCCTGGGCCACCGGAAGACCACCGGCGTGCTCTACCTCTACGCCTTGGCGGTGATCGCCCTGAGCCTCGTTACCCGCGCCTGGCACCCGAACATCGGGCTGATGGTGCTGGGCACCTCGGCGTTCGTGATGGCGATGCTCCCCTTCGTATGGCCCAAGCGCAACGGCGCATGATGCGGACGGCGCTGCTCCTCCTTGTCCTGCTGGGCGCATCGCACGGCCGGGCGCAGACCGGGTGGGCACCGTTGAGCCGCGAGGTGGAGCGGCCCTATGCCCAGGAACTGCAACGCTTCGGCTCCAACGCGCACACCGCCGTGCGGCCCTATGCCACCACCGCACTGCGCACCGCGTTACCTACGGACAGCCTGCTGCCCACCGCAGCATGGCGCAAGCTGGACACCTGGGCCGGGCGGATGAACGGACGCCGCTTCCGCTGGGGGCCGCTGCTGGATGCGGCCGGTGGGTACGAGGGCGGCTCCCGTTCCGGCGCGCGCTTCCGGGGCGGCGCAGGCTTCTGGACCGACGCGGACCTGGGCAGTAAGCTCAACTTCCATTTCGATGCGCAGGGCTGGGGAGACCGGTTGCCCACCTATTTGGATACCCTCGCGCAGGCGACACAGGTGACGACAGGTGAAGGCTATGCGCACGGTGGGCCATCGCTCTACGGCCATTACGACTGGAACGCCCACCTGAGCTGGGATGCGCACAAGTACATCAACATAACGGCCGGTCGCGGCAAGCACTTCTTCGGCGAAGGGCACCGCTCGCTGTTCCTGTCCGACGAGGCGTACAGCTACCCCTACCTGAAGATCTCCACCACGGTGTGGCGCATCAAGTACGTGAACCTCTTCGCCATGATGAACGACATCCGTGGTGCGAACGGGGACTGGACCGACTTCCATAAGAAGTACACGAGCATGCACTACCTCTCGTGGAACGCCAGCAACAGCATCAACCTGGCGGTGTTCGAGGGGATCGTGTGGTCGGCGGGGGACTCGCTGTACCCGCGTGGGTTCGACGTGAACTACCTGAACCCGGTGCTGTTCTACCGCCCCACGGAGTTCCGCATCGGCTCGCCGGACAACGCGCTGCTGGGCTTCGCCGCGAACATCAAGGCAGGCAGGCATGTGCTCTTCTACAGCCAGTTCATGCTGGATGAGTTCCTGATGGCGGAGGTGCGCAAACGCAACGGCTGGTACGCCAACAAGCAGGCGCTGCAGTTCGGCGTGAACGCGTACCGGGTGTTCGGGGTGAAGGGCCTGCACCTGCGGGGGGAGTACAACTACATACGCCCCTTCATGTACACCCACAGCGATACGCGCCAGAACTATGCGCACATGGGGCAGCCACTGGCGCACCCGTATGGCTCCAATGTGAAGGAGGCCATAGCCCATGGCGACCTGGAGCGTGGCCGCTGGGTGTTCGCCCTGCGCGCCAGCATGGCCTGGATGGGCAACGACAGCACCACCAGCTTCGGCAACAACATATTCCGGCCTGAGAGCGACCGCGCCACGAAGCCCAACGGGCGGAAGCAGGACTACGACTACCGCATGGGCGGGTATGCCGAAAGCGAACTGTTCCATGCCGAAGCCAGCGCCGGCTGGACCATCGACCCGCGCTCGGCGCTGCGGGTGGAAGCGGCCTATACCTTCCGCCACCTGACCCCGGCATGGGGACCGGCGGACATCACCCATTTCCTCCGCGTGGGCCTGGCCTGCCATTTCCGGGAAAGGCACCCGGAGCAGGCGGTGCGGTATGTGCTTCGTTAGGAGCTTGGGGTAGTTGTCAGTGGTCGGTTGTCAGTCTCCTTGGTGGGCTGCTGGGCGAGGCGTCCGTGTAGAAGCTACGGAAGCAGGCATTCCTGACAACTGCCCCCCCCCAAGAACCTATTCCTCCGCAGGCACGCGCCCGATCCATCCCGATCGGTACTTTTGCCACGCCTTTGTAAAAGACCCTTCCGGTCCCGGCAGTCAGGATCGTGCAACCGACCAGCACACTCACCACCCCCTCCCTCGGTGCCAAGCTCCGCAGCGTGGCGGTGCTCTTCAAGCTCCGGCTGGCTTCGTTGGTGGTGTTCAGTGCGGCCCTGGGTTACCTCTTCGGTATCCCGGCAGGCGCCTTCTCATGGATGGGCATCATCGGCCTGTGCGTGGCGGGCACCCTGCTCACCGGGGCTTCCAACGCGTTCAACCAGGTGCTGGAGGTGCGCGAGGATGGCCTGATGGCGCGCACGGCGGACCGTCCCTTGGTGCGCGGCATCCTCTCCACCACGGAAGCGGTGGTGGCGGCGTTCGTGGCGGCCGGTGCGGCCACCCTGATGCTGTGGCTCCAGTTCGGGCCGCTCACCAGCATCCTCGGCTTCCTTTCCTTGTTCATGTACGTGGCGCTGTATACGCCCATGAAGAAGCTCAGCTCCTGGGCGGTGTTCGTGGGGGCCTTCCCCGGCGCGTTCCCGCCCATGCTGGGCTATGTGGCCGCCACCGGGCATTTCGACCTTGGCGCCGGGCTGCTCTTCGCCATGCAGTTCATGTGGCAGTTCCCGCACTTCTGGGCCATCGCTTGGGTGCTTGGCGAGGATTATGCCAAGGCCGGTTATCGCCTGCTGCCCGGTGGCCGCACGCCGGACCGCGCCGCCGCCTCCACCATCCTGCTCTACACCCTGTTCGTGATCCCCGCAGGCATGCTGCCGTGGGTGTTCGGCTTCGTGGGTCCCATCGCGCTGGCGGCCTCGGTGATCGGTGGCCTCATCATGGTGGTGCCTGCCGTGCGCCTCTTCCTTTCGCAGGACAGGCGCGATGCCCGCAAACTGATGTTCGCCAGCTTCATCTACCTGCCCCTTGTACAGGTGGCCTACGTGCTGGACAAGCTATGACGCAGGGAACCTTCACCCCGGAAGAGCTTCAGGAGCGCGCCATCCGCACGCGCAAGATGGTGACGAGGCTCATCATCGTCGCCATCGTGATGTTCTTCGCCGGGCTTACCAGCGCCTACGTGGTGAGCATGAGCGGAGGCTACTGGGTGGACATCAAGGTGCCGCCCCCCTTCTTCATCAGCACAGCGGCCATCGTGGTGAGCAGCCTATTCGCCCAGTTGGCCCTCAACGCTGCCGCCAAGGGCCGCACGGGTGCCGTGGCGCCGTACCTCGCCCTCACCCTCGTGCTGGGGCTGGTGTTCACCTGGGGCCAGTTCCGGGGGTGGAGGGAACTGACCGAGAAGGGCAATTTCCTGATCAGCAAGGTACTGGACAACAAGGGCGTGTACGGGGAGGACTACACCGTAACCTACCAGGGCGTGGCCCTTATACTTGAGGACGGACAGTTCTTCCACCCGGAGGATGTGGCCCGCGCCAAACCCCTCAACGCCGACCTTGACGAGCAGCGGAACACGTCCAGTTCATACTTCTTCGCCCTCACCGGTGCCCACCTTGCCCACCTTGCCTTCGGGCTGCTGAGCCTGCTGGTGATGCTGGCGATGGCGCTGCGCAAGCGATACACCCCCGGCGACCACGCCGGTCTTTGGAGCGGAGTGGTCTACTGGCACTTCCTCGGCATCCTGTGGGTGTACCTCCTTTTGTTCCTGATCTTTGTTCACTAACATTGCGGCCGCAAACCCTACCATGGCAGGAGACGCAAGCAAGGCACTGAGCAACGACGTCCTTTGGGGCGGCGGCCGCTCCCCGTTCAGCATCAGCTACGGGAAGATGATGATGTGGTTCTTCCTGGTCTCGGACGCGCTGACGTTCTCGGGACTGTTGACCGCCTACGGATTCGTACGACACAGCACCACCGAAGCGTGGCCCATCGGCGAGGAAGTGTTCCGCGCACTACCTGGCTTATCGGGCAGCTACCCGCTGATCTACGTGGCCCTGATGACGGCCATCCTGATCTTCAGTTCCGTAACGATGGTGCTGGCCGTGGAGGCCGGTCACCGCATGGACAAGAAGGGCGTGATCAAGTGGCTGTTCCTCACCGTGCTGGGCGGCGCCTTCTTCGTGGGCAGCCAGGCGTGGGAGTGGAGCCACTTCATCCACGGCGGCGGCGGGTACATCACCACTCCGGCCGGGGAGAAATACTGGGTACACAACGACACCCACGATACGCACGACCCGGCCAACGCGCCCGGCTTCCGTCTGGAGGCGGCCAAGCCCGGCCATTACCTGATCCCCGCCGACGGTGCACACCACCTGGACCACGCGGAGTCCCTCAAGCTTTGGAACGAGCGCGCCAACTACGTACACGGCGCGAACATGACGGAGAACGAGTACGGCCCGCCCCAGTACGCCAACTTCTTCTTCTTCATCACCGGCTTCCACGGCTTCCACGTGTTCAGCGGAGTGATCATCAACCTCATCGTCCTCATCATGGTGATCCAGGGCGTGTTCCACCGCCGCGGCCACTACGAAATGGTGGAGAAGGCCGGTCTGTACTGGCACTTCGTGGATCTGGTGTGGGTGTTCGTGTTCACCTTCTTCTACCTCCTCTGACCCAAGCGCCTTCGCCCTGCTTCGGCAGGTAATACAGTTCAACATGGAACGCGACGACATCATCGAATACAGCCTCGACGCCCATCATAGCGAGGAGGCGGGCCGTGCCATCCGCCGCAAGATCTGGATGGTGACCCTGTTCCTTGCGGTGGTGACCGCGATCGAGGTGGCCGTGGGTGCCTACTGGAAGGAGTGGTTCCCCACCCACTGGCAGGCGGTGAAATGGACCTTCGTAGTGCTCACCTTGGTGAAGGCCACCTACATCGTGATGACCTTCATGCACTTGGGCGATGAGCGCCGCAACATCCGCGCGATCATCCTGCTGCCCTACGCACTGTTCATCCTGTACTTGGTGTTCATCGCCATCTTCGAGTCGAACTACGTGCGCCAGATGTGGCTGAACTACCTGTGAGCGGACCGGCCTACTTGGGCGGCAGGCGGACCAAGTGGCTCGTCCTCGGTGGCATCTCGGTCTTCGTCCTTTCGCTCTTCGTCTTCTTCTCGCCCAAACTGGGCTTGGTACACCACAAGTTCACCTTCCTGCCTTATTACGGGCCGAAGGAACCCGTGCTCGTGGAGCGCGACGGGAAGAGCGTGGTGGACACGATCTACGCGGAGATCCCGCCTTTCGACTTCATCGACCGGCATGGACAACCCTTCACCGACAAGGATGTGGAAGGGAAGATCATCATCGCCGACTTCTTCTTCACGCGCTGCACCACCATCTGCCCACGCATGAGCATCAACATGCAGCAGCTGCAATTGAAGCTGAACGATCATGCCTTCAAGGACGTGGTGTTCCTGAGCCACACCGTGGACCCCGAACACGATACGCCCGAGGTGCTGGATGCCTACGCGAAGAAGTTGCAGGCCGACCCGAAGCGCTGGAAATTCCTCACCGGCAACGCTCCGGACATCTACCGCATGGGCAATACGGGCTACCTGTTGAGCGCATTGGAGGACAGCACCAACGCCGAGCGCTTCGTACATGATGGGCGCTTCGTGCTGGTGGACAAGCAGAAGCACATCCGGGGCTACTACGATGGCACCGAGGCATCGGGCATGAACGCACTGGCCGCCGACCTGAAGATGCTGCTGAAGGAGGAGCACGTCAAAGCGAAGGAAACGCGCGAGGCCCATCGCTGATCGGCCATGAGCATCCCCGAAGCTTACCCGGCCCAAGCGATCGACATCGCCGAGAAGCCTGCCAAGCGTTGGATCTGGATCCTGTCCAGCGTGGTGTTCCTCGCCGTGGTGGTCTTGGAACGTGTACAGGTGCCCACTTCGGGCACGTGGGACATCCATGTGTTCGCCCGCATCAATGCCGTGATCAATTCCTTGGTCAGCTTGCTGCTGCTCGTTGGCTTGTTCACGGCCAAGGCGCGCCGTTGGAAGGCCCATCGGAACACCATGCTGGCCGCCATCGTGCTTTCCGTGCTGTTCCTTGTCTCGTACATCCTGCATCACCTGTTCGCGGGAAGCACGCCGTTCGGTGGCACAGGCGCGATCAAGGTGGTGTACTACGTGATCCTCGCCACGCACATCGTGCTGGCAGGTGGTTCGCTACCCTTCATCCTGCTCACGGCCTACCGTGCGCTCTCGGCGCAATTCCCGGCGCACCGCAAGCTGGCCCGGCGCGTATGGCCCGTGTGGTTCTACGTGAGCGTGACGGGCGTGGTGGTG
>JAHBUM010000137.1 GCA_019638075.1 Flavobacteriales bacterium
CGCGGCACACCTTCGACCCCGCCGATCCGCGCGCGGTGTGGGTGGAGAACCGCCTGGAGAACTACGTGAAGTTCACCGGGATCTTCGGGGCCATCAACACCTTCATCTGGATCATGGGCATCGGCACCATCATCGCGGGCATCATGGGGGTGAGCAACATCATGCTCATCGTGGTGAAGGAACGTACGCGGGAGATCGGCATCCGCAAGGCCATCGGTGCCACGCCCGCCTCGGTGATGGGCCAGGTGCTGATGGAAGCCCTGGTGATCACCGCGCTGGCGGGCTACGGCGGGCTGCTGCTGGGCATCGGTGCGTTGGAAAGCGTGGCGAAGCTGCTGCCCGGCGGGCCCATGTTCCGCGATCCGGAGGTGCATATCGGCATCGCCGTGCAGGCCCTGGTGCTGCTCATCGTCACTGGTACGCTGGCGGGGCTTATACCCGCGCGGCATGCCGCCCGTATTCGTCCCATTGAAGCGCTCCGCGATGAGTAGAGTACATGGTTGTCAGTTATCAGTTGCCAGTTGTCAGGCAGCCGATGCCGCCAGCCTGACAACCGACCACTGGCAACTGATAACTGACAACGATGTTCGATAGCGACCGCTGGAACGAGATATGGAACACGCTGGGCCGCAACAAGCTCCGCAGTTTCCTCACGGCCTTCGGGGTGGGCTGGGGCATCTTCATGCTGATCGTGATGCTGGGCGCGGGCAATGGACTTAGCAACGGCGTCAACAAGGCGTTCGCAGGCTGGGCGAACAATTCGGCCTTCATCTGGACACAGACCACCTCGCTGCCCTACCAGGGCTTCCCGCGCGGCCGCTGGTTCAGCTTCGACAACCAGGACATCGAGGCGATCCGCAACAAGGTGGCAGGCGTGGATGCCCTGGCGCCACGGCTGCAACTGGGCGGCTGGCGCGGTGGGGACAACGTGGTATACAACGGCAGGACCGGCGCCTTCTCGGTGAACGGCGACGTGACGGACATCCAGCGCATACAAGGCACCGATGTCACCGCCGGGCGCTTCCTCAATGAGAAGGACGTGCGGGACAACCGCAAGGTGGCCGTGGTGGGCAACCGCGTGGTGGAGGTGCTCTTCGAGAAGGACGAGGATCCGCTCGGCAAATGGATCAGGATACAGGGCGTGTATTTCCAGGTTGTGGGCGTACACCGGCCCAAGGCATCGGCCAACATGGGCGGCGACCAGGGTGCGACCATCCACGTGCCCTTCACCACCTTCCAACGGGCCTTCAATGCCATGAACAGGGTGCATTGGTTCGCCGTTACCGCGCAGCCCGGCACCCATGCCTCGCAGGTGGAGGCCGATGTGAAGAAGCTGATGGCCGAGCGCCACCGCGTGCATCCCGACGACGACCTGGCCTTCGGCAGCTTCAACGTGGCGGAAATGTTCGACATGACCAACAACCTGTTCATGGCCATCAGCGGGCTGGGCTGGTTCGTGGGCATCCTCACCCTGCTGGCGGGCGCCATCGGCGTGAGCAACATCATGCTGGTGATCGTACGCGAGCGCACCAAGGAGATCGGCATCCGCCGCAGCATCGGCGCTTCGCCGCGCAGCATCACCACGCAGATCGTGCTGGAATCGCTCACCCTCACGGTGATCGCCGGCTACCTCGGCCTGCTCTCCGGCATGCTCATCCTCGAAGCGGTGAACGCAGCGGGCATCGACAGCGACTTCTTCGCACGGCCCGAGATCGACCTCAACGTGGCGCTGATCGCGCTCGGTGTGCTCATCGTAAGCGGCCTCCTCGCCGGGCTGATCCCCGCGCGAAGGGCGCTTGCCATCAATGCCGTGGATGCTTTGCGCGCAGAATGACCCCGATGCCCAGCACCGCTCCCAATAGCAGCACCGTACGGGCGCGACATGTCACGCCCCGGCGCGTACCCTCATCAACAACCTATCTCTGACCTCACCATGAAACGCATCCTCAAGTACCTCCTGATCCTCCTGCTCGTGTGCGTCGTACTGTGGTCCTTCTGGTTCCTCTACCAGAAGAGCGCGAAGAAACCCGACGAGTTCAACGTGGAGAAGCCGCGCAGGGAGAACATCGTGAAGAAGACCGTGGCCAACGGCAGCGTGGTGCCGCGCCGGGAGATCGCCATCAAGCCGGTGGTGAGCGGCATCGTGACCGAGGTGCTGGTGGAGGCCGGGCAGCAGGTGAAGCAGGGCGACGTGCTGGCCCGGATCCAGGTGGTGCCCGACATGCTTAGCCTGAGCAACGCCGAGAACCGCGTACGCACCAGCGAGATCGGTGTGCAGAACGCGCAGATGAACTTCGACCGCAACAAGCCGCTGGCCGACAAGGGCGTGATCAGCGCGGCCGAGATGCAGACCTTCGACATCGCCCTGCGCAACGCGAAGCAGGAACTCGATGCCGCACAGGATGCCCTGCAGGTAGTGCGCGACGGCATCAGCAAGAGCAGTCGCAGCGCCAGCAACACCCTGGTGCGCAGCACCGTCACCGGCATGGTGCTGGACGTGCCCGTGAAGGAGGGCAACAGCGTGATCGAGCGCAACAACTTCAACGAGGGCACCACCATCGCGTTGGTGGCCGACATGAACGACCTGATCTTCCAAGGCAAGGTGGACGAGAGCGAGGTGGGCCGCGTGAGGCCAGCCATGCCCGTGGTGCTCACCGTGGGCGCGATCGAGGACGCCACGTGGGACGCCGAACTGGAGTACATCGCACCCAAGGGCGTGGAGGAGAACGGCGCCATCCTCTTCGAGATCCGCGCGGCGGTGCATGTGAAGGAAGGCATGACCCTGCGCGCCGGGTACAGCGCCAACGCCGACATCGTGCTGGATCGGCGCGACAGCGTGCTCGCCATTCCCGAAAGCGTGATCACCTTCAACGCCAAGGGCGACAGCGCCTTCGTGCAGGTGAAGGATGGCACCGGCTGGAAGAAGACCTACGTGAAGACAGGGCTGAGCGATGGGGTACACATCGAGGTGCTCGGTGGCATCAGTGATACCACTTCGTTGAAGGGGAGTGTGAAGGTGGAGCGGGAAGAGCGGCCGAGGGAATAGAACAATGGGACAATGTGGCTTTTTGCGATCACCACGGCAGGATCGTGCAACTTCGCAGGCATGATCCGACCGTTCACCCTTGCCTCACTGCTGCTGTTCGCAGTCGGGAGCCTCGTCGCACAGAAACAACCCGACCTCAAGAAGCTCGACACCTACATCGCCGATGCCGTGGTGAAGTTCGACCAGCCGGGGCTGGCGGTCGGCATCGTGAAGGACGGGAAGCTCGTGTGGGGCAAGGGCTATGGTAAGCTCGATCTCGCGAAGCCCGAACCGGTCACGGCGAATTCGCTGTTCTATTGCGCCAGCATCAGCAAGGCGTTCACCGCCTGCGCCGTGGGGCTGCTGGTGGATGATGGCAAGCTGGGCTGGAACGATCCCGTGCGCAGGCACCTGCCGGAATTCAGCACACCCCTGCCCTACGTCACCGACCAGTTCCTTGTGAAGGACCTGCTGTGCCACCGCAGCGGCTGGGCCACCTTCGATGGCGACCTGCTGTGGTACGGCACCGGCTACACGCAACAGGAGATCCTCGCGCGGCATGCGCACGAGCCGATGACGCTGCCTTTCCGCGACCAGTTCGGGTACAGCAACCTGATGTACATCGCCGCCGCGCAGTTGATAGAGCGCGTGAGCGGCATGACGTGGGACCGGTTCATCACCACGCGCATCTTCCAACCGCTGGGCATGGACCGCAGCCGCGTGGAAACGGCCGACCTCGCAGGCATGAGCGATGTGGCATTGCCGCACGTGCGCAAGGGGCAGGATCCGAACGCGTCGCAGAAGAGCATGCCCTATCAGCCGCTGCAAGGCGCCGACGGCGCCTGTGGCGTGCTGAGCACCGTGACCGATCTGGCGAAGTGGGATGCCATGTGGGCGAACGAAGGGGTTGCGAACGGTAAGCCCTTCATCTCCGAAGCCACCTTCAATACCATCACCTCCACGCACCTTCCCATGGGCGGTGGTGAAGGCGCAGGGCTGGGCTGGTTCGTGGAGGACAACAACGGCGCGAAAGTGATCACACACAGCGGTGGCATGCCGGGCTTCATCCTGAACCATGCGGTGGTGCCGGACAAGGACCTTGCGGTGATCGCGCTTGGCAACGGCGAGAGCTACAGCGTGTTCGCCATCACCAACAAGATCCTCGACCTGTACCTCGGCAACGGCAAGGCCGATCCCGTGGGCGATATGCTCCCACGCCTCGCCAGAAGGAAGGATCGCGAAGCGCAACGGGTGGCGGCGCGGGTGAACGCACAGGTGAAAGGCACCATGCCCACCGCCGATGCCGCCACCATGCAAGGCACCTACACGGACAAGATCTACGGCGAAGCCACCATCACCGACGACAACGGCACGCCCGTACTTTCCCTCCATCCCGCCAAGGAACTCTTCACCGGCAGGCTCGTCCACTGGCACTACGACACGTGGAAATGGGAACACGCCGATCCCTTCCTCGAACCCGGCTACATCACCTTCCACTTCGATACCGACCACCGCATCACGCACTTCACCATCGACCTGCATAGCCCGGACTTCCATTTCCATAAGTTGGAATTCAGGAAGAAATAGTTGTCGGTTGTCAGTGGTCAGTGGTCAGACTCCTTGATGGTAACGACATGGCGGACAACGTACTCTGACAACTGGCAGCTGACCACTGGCAACTGGTATTCCCATGCACCTCTTCCACACCCCTGACCTCACCGGCCCAACAGTGGCGCTTCCCGACGAGGAGGGCCACCACGCCGCGCATGTGCTGCGCCTGCGCACCGGCGACCGCATCGGGCTGCTCGACGGCAGAGGCGTTTCGGCCGCTGCGGAATTGATCGCAGTGAGCAAACGCGAAGTGCTGGCACAGGTGATCGAACGCACGGAGCATCCGCGTGAGCGCACAGCGATGATCCACCTTGCCGTGGCGCCCACCAAGCAGATGGACCGCTACGAATGGTTCGTGGAGAAGGCCGTGGAGGTCGGCGTGGACAGGATCACACCGCTCATCACCGACCGTACCGAGCGTAGCCGACTACGGATCGACCGCCTGCAACGTGTAGCCATCAGCGCGATGAAGCAGAGCCAGCGGGTGTGGCTTCCGAGGATCGACGAACTCACACCGCTGAACCAACTCCTTGCAGCGGATCTTCCGCGCCAACGGCTCTTCGGATGGTGCGATGGGGAGCATGCTTCATTGATGGAGCTATACGACCGCTCAGATGACACATTGGTACTTGTCGGCCCTGAAGGCGACTTCACACCGGACGAAGCCACTACCCTCCGCAACGCGGGCTTCCACGCTGTCAGCATCGGATCGGCCCGCCTGCGCACTGAAACGGCGGCGCTGGCTGCATGCACGTGGATGAGCCTCGCGCAGCAACGGTAACTTCGCCCCATGCTGAAACGTCTGGCCGCACTGCTCTTCATGGCCACATGCGCACTTTCCCATACGAGCACATGGGCACAGGGCAGCTTCCAACTGGCCGTGCTGAAATACAACGGCGGCGGCGACTGGTACGGCAACCCCACCGCCGTACCCAACCTCGTTAAGTTCTGCAACGCGCAACTGGGCATGGGCATCAACCCCGAAGTGCCCATCGTGGAAGTGGGCAGCCCCGACCTCTTCACCTATCCGTGGGTCCACATGACCGGGCATGGCAACGTGGTGTTCAGCCAACAGGAGGCGGAGAACCTGCGCAATTACCTGATCGCAGGCGGCTTCCTGCACATCAGCGACAACTACGGCATGGACCCGTTCATCAGGCCCATGATGAAGCGCGTGTTCCCCGAACTGGAATTCATCGAGCTGCCCTTCGCCCACGCCATCTACCACCAGAAATTCGACTTCGCCCAGGGCCTCCCCAAGGTGCATGAACATGACAACAAGCCGCCCAAGGGCTTCGGGCTGTTCTGGGAGGGGCGCCTCGTGTGTTTCTACGACTACGAGTGCGATCTCGGTGATGGCTGGGAGGATGCCGACGTGCATGGCGACAGCGAGGCCAACCGCACACGCGCCCTGCAGATGGGCGCCAACATCGTGCGCTTCGCCTTCAGCGGGGCGGAGAACTGATCATTTCGGCAACGCGGTCCCGCACAGCCTGCAATAGCGCGCATCGTCCTGGTGCCCGCGATCGCCGCAGCCGGGACAGGTCTTCACCCGCGCGTGGCGTGACTGGCGGGCCATCTCCACCGTTACGATGCCCGTGGGGATGGCGATGATGGCATAACCCAGCAGCATGATGCCGCTCGCCAGCATCTGGCCGAGCGTGGTGACGGGTGCCACGTCGCCATAGCCCACCGTGGTGAGCGTGACGATGGCCCAGTAGATGCTGCGCGGGATGCTGGTGAAGCCGGCCTCCTTGGGCTCGATGATGTACATGATGGTGCCGAACACCGTGACCAACGCAAGCACGGCAAGCATGAACACGATGATGCGGCGGCGGCTCGCAGCGAGCGAGAGCAGCAGCAGTTTCGCCTCGCGCACATAGTTGAACAGGCCAAGGATGCGGAAGATGCGCAGCAGGCGCACCGCGCGCAGCACGGCCAGCGCGCGCAGCCCCGGCCAGATCAGACTGAGCACGAACGGTAGGATCGCCAGCAGATCCACCATGCCATAGAAGCTGAAGGCCCAGCGCAGGCGGTCGCGTGCGCTCCATACACGCAGGGCATATTCCGCCGTGAACAACAGGTTGAGCACGACCTCCAGCACGAGGAGCAGCGTGCCCAAGCGCTCGTTCACCGCGCGCACACTGTCGAGCATCACCAAGCCGATGTTCAGCAGTATGGCGAAGATCAGCCACACATCGAAACGCTTCCCTTCCGGCGTATCGCTGTCGTGGACGATCTTGCGGATACGCTCCCGATCGGCCTCCTTGTCCTTCAACCACCGCATGATGCCACGAACCTACGCAACGGAAGGCGCCCGGCTGCGGAATGCGCAACACCCGTCGGCGAACCACAAAAGGCTACCTTGGTGGTCCATACAATGCGCCACACGACCCTCCGCACGCTCCTCTTCTGCACCGGGCTCGCCACAGCGGGCATGGCTCCCGCACAGGACCTCTTCATCGGCACGGTAGTCATGCCCCGCTACATCAAGGCGAACGTGGGCCAGCCGGTCACCGCGCACATCCGCAACAACGGGCCGGGCAGCGTATCCAGCTTCACCCTGCGCTGGCGCCTGAACGACGGCGCATGGAACAGCCAGCCCTTCAACATCGGCGGCGGCGGCCTTCCGGCGGGCGGTGCTCAGGGCGTTTACGTGCCCGCCACCCACCAGACCCTGCTGAACGCTCCGGCGGGCATACACACCGTGGAGCTGAACGTACAAAGCGCGAACGACCCCTTGGAGGACAATAACACGAAGACGCTCAACGTGACCGCCATGGATGCGTGGGCGGACAAGATCGTGCTGTTCGAGGGCCGCACCGAAACGTGGTGCCCGTTCTGCCCCGATGCCAACATCGTGACCAACGCACTGGCAGCGGACCCCGCGTACGCCGTGGTGAAGTTCCACATCGATGGCGAGCTTTCCGCATGTGATGATTGCGCCACCTACTTCAGCCGGTACACCGACGCCTTCACCCCGGTAGGCATGATCGAGATGGGCGAGTACGGCACCTACACGCCCAATGCCGACCACTCCGCGTGGGAGGGCGAGCTCGCCGCGCGCTCGGAGAACGCGATCACGCCTGCCGAACTGACCATGGCCTCCTCGGTGGACCGCGCCACACGCCAGCTCTCGGCCACGTTGGGCACACGCTTCACGCACACGATCGGTGGCCCGTTCCGCATCAACGTGTACGTGGCCGAGGATGACGTGCCCGGCCCGCAGACGAACGCACCCGCCAACTACCGCCACAACGGCGTGATGCGCGCCATGCTCGGCGGCCCCGATGGCACCGCCAGCGTAGTGCCCAACGACCCGGTGGTGGGCACGGCCTACGCGCACACCTACACGTGGACGGTCCCTTCCGGCTACGACATCGACCGCCTGCGCCTCGTGGGCGTGCTGGAACACCGGCCGGGAAGCGGCATCGAGGGCCGCTGCACCATCAACGCGGTCAATGGCCGCGCCACGGTGGTGGGCATCAACGAGGTTTCCATGGTCCACCACCTAAGCGTCCATCCCAATCCGTTCCACGAACAACTGTATGTGCGCATGAACGGCCTTTCCGGCAACGCTTCCGTGGAACTCACCGGCATGGATGGACGCATCGCCTACGAGGGAAGCACGGTCTTGAACGGAGAGACTTCCACCGCGATCCGCTTCGACGATGCAACGATACCCCACGGCGCCTATCTGCTGCGCATCCGCACAGCGGAAGGAGTGGCGGTGCAGCGCGTGGTGAAGATGAGATAAGCCCGAACGCCGTGCATGGAAGGCAGGCACAGGCTCTCCTTCCATACTTCAGCCCTTCCGGTACTTCGCCAGGTTGATCAACAGCACCCCGCCGAGGATCACCACCAGACCGGTGATCTCACGGATGCCGAGCACTTCGCCGCCCAGCCATGTGCCCAGCAGCACGGCCACCACGGGGTTCACGTAGGCATAGGTGCTCACCTGCGTGGCCGGGCGTACCTGTAGCAGCCACACGTACGCGCTGAAGCCGATGATGGAACCGAACACGATCAGGTAGGCCTCGGCGATCCACGCATGCGCTGGCACAGCCGACCAGTCGAACCCGGCCCACTCGCCACGCGCCATGCTTACGCCGAGGAAGAACACCGCGCCGGTGAGCATCTGCCACGCGCTGTTGGCCGTGTTGGACAGGGCAGTGGG
>JAHBUM010000138.1 GCA_019638075.1 Flavobacteriales bacterium
CCACCGCAGCCATGGAACGGCCCATGGTGCAGGCACACCCCAACCCGACAACCGGCGCCAGCATGGTGGTGATCGGCAGCGGGGTGGATGAACCAGCCCGGCTGCATGTGACCGATCCAAGTGGACGGTTGGTAAGGACGTTGCCGGTAGCTGCCAACCAGCAGTTGCTGGAACTGGATCTGAACGGGCTGGCCAATGGGCTGTACGTGATCGAACTGCTGGTTGGAGACCTGAAGCTGGGCGCAACCAAGCTTACACTGCAACGCTGATGATAAGGCAGGCCGGAGGTGAACCACCTCCGGCCTGCCTATATTTCCTTAATTTTCCACAACATGGAATGCTTGGTTCGTCACCTCGCCTTGGGTTCGTTCGTGCTGTTCTGCGCGCTCGCAGAGGCCGTTGCTCAAACCACCTTCAACGTAGTGCAGCACCACCCGAGCACATTGTCATACAACGGGGCGTACTCAATTTTCGAGCAGCCGGATGGTTACTTGGTGTTCAGCCGTGGCTGGTCGTTGGACAGTGCGGTCGGTGCCACTCATGTCACCAAACACGACCTTGAAGGGAATTTCCTGTGGCTGAAGGAACACCGGCGGGAGTTCGATGTAGCCATCGGATTCATCGATCCGGTGGCGGAGATTGCGGAAGGGCGGTACGTTGCATCCATCATGGAATTCGGGGATGCGGGTCAGATAGCCAGATCGAACTACCTCTATTGGTTCGATGCTGAAGGCGATACCATCCGCACCCGGTTCTTCCGATCCGATAGCACCTCTGAGGGCAACATCGGCTCGCGGCAGTTGGTGGCCCTGCCCGATGGCGGTTTCCTCAACTGCGGTTGGTGCGGGGATCCGATCAACACGGGCTGCATCACGCGGCTTGATAGCACCGGCACCATTCTGTGGGAACGCCTCTACACGAATACGAGTGTCATCGAGCAAGCCACCCCTTTGGCCGATGGCGGCTTCATCCTCGGCGGAACGCGGAACGGGCAGGTGGATAAGGCCGTGGTGATGCGCACCGATAGCCTGGGTGCCGTGCAGTGGGCGAGGTACCATGGATTGTATTCCATTACGGCCGGTACTAAAGCATTGGCGACCGCAGATGGCAGGATACTGATGGCTGGTGATTGGAATCCCGACCCTGCCTGGAGTGCCTACGATCGCTGGGCTTCGCTGTATGAATACACACCGAGCGGCACCTTCGTCGGAAGAAAGGACTACATCTACAATCGGCATGCATTGGCTTTGCATGTGCTGGATAAAGGTGACGGACATGCTTGGATGGTCGGCAGCATGTTCCAGTATGGGGTGGATCCGGATGCGCTCATGCTGCTGTGGGAGTTGGATGAGAACCTGGATTCATTGTGGATGCGCCGGTACTGGTACTACGAGCCGGACGATGCGGAGAGTTTTGTCTATGCCGTACGCAGCACCAGCGATGGCGGGCTGATAATGTGCGGCATGACCCGGCAGGGCGTAACGGATCCACTGCCCCGCATGCAGAGCAACTGGCTGCTGAAGCTGGATAGCCACGGCTGCTTGGTGCCGGGCTGCCACACGGTGGGTGTGCAGGAGTATGCGCTGGGCTTGCAGGGTGCCCTGCACCTTGCGCCCAACCCGGTGCCTGCGGGTGCGCCGTTGCAACTAAGCTTTGAGCCACCGGCAGGCTACACGCCGAAAGGAGCACTGCGCGTGGTGGTGCTGGATGCCTTGGGCAAGGAGGCGCATGCACAAACCTTGGGTGCTGCAACAACATCCACGGCGCTTAACATGAACCTTGCAGCGGGCTTGTACTACGTACACCTTACCGATGGTACGAGTTGGCTGGCGGGTGCGAAGGTGGTGGTGGAGTGAGGCCGCTTTCTCCCATCACCGCACCAGCGTCACGTGCCCCACGCGTTCGTACACCTCGCCGGTGATGTCCGTCGCATGCACCTTCCATACGTAGGTATCGATGGGTGCGTCCTGGCCGCCATAGCGCCCATCCCATCGCGCGGCAAGGTCCGGGGCGCTCCAGATCAGCTTGCCCCAGCGGTCGAACACATCCAGCCGCAATTGCACGATGTCCACGCCCCAGGCGCCGAAGAGGTCGTTGTAGCCATCGCCGTTGGGGGTGAAGGTGTTCGGCGGGTCGATGCGGCGGACGACCTCCACCACGACATCATCGGAATAAGTGCAACCACTGATCTGCGTGGTGAGCCAGTAGGTCGTGGTCTCCGAGGGAGCCGCGATGGGGTCCGCGATGCCGTTGCCGCTCAATCCCGACGTGGGCGACCAGTCGATCGGCCCCGTGCTGTGCGCATCCAACTGGGTGCTTTCGCCTTGGCCGATGGTGCGGTCGGTGCCCGCGCTCATGTCCACCCCTACGATGTCGGCAGCGGCGCCGCTGATGGAAATATCGAAGCTGCACTGCGCGGGCTGCACCGTTCCATTGTTCATGGCACCGGATACCACGATCCAATAGGTCGTGTTCGGCGCCAAGGCTTGGGTGGTCACGGTGAAGTCGATGTCGCTCTCCTCACACGGTGAAACAGCAGCGAACGATGTAAGCGTGCATGTGCCATCGCCGGAAAGCACCACCGCGTTCAGTTCATCATCATAGCCGACCGCATTGACACAATCGCCCGGCGCGATCGAGACCGTGGCAGTGCCGCCGACGGAATTGGTGACGAACGTGTACCAGACCATGGACAGGGTGCCGGGGCAGAAACCCGGTACGGCACCGGCGCCTGTATTATCGCCCTGCACAGTGGAGTGGGCACAGATCCGCACGGCATTGGCACAGTCGCTGTTGGGCGGTTGTGCGGCCAGTGTGCGGGCCAGCAGGATCAGGGCCATCAGAAGGATCGAACGCATGTTCACGAACACGGCCGCGCGGATACACCAACGGCCGAGCCGAAGGTAGACGGCTGCATTCCGGCGCCCGGAAGCGCATGGTATGCACTTTCGCACAAAGCGCTGTTCAGTTTGGTGGAGCTTATGCGCGGCTCCGGGCATTTGCGCGGCTCCGGCTCGGGGGCCGGAGTGACAGCGAAGGGGCGCGGCTTTGCCGCGCCCCTTCGCTGTGCATTGTCGCTCCGGGCTTGACCCGGAGCCGCGAAAAAGCAACTACCTTCACTCCATGCCTCGCACGCACCAATACTGGGCCTACATGCTCACCAACAAGGGGCGCACCACGTTGTACATCGGGGTTACGAACGATCTGCAACGGCGGCTTTTCGAGCACCGCACGGGCAAAGACCCGAACTCTTTCGCGTGGAACTACCAATGCTGGACCCTCGTCCACTTGGAGCCGTTCAAATACGTGAAGCAGGCGATCGCGCGGGAGAAGCAGTTGAAGAACTGGAAACGCGAGTGGAAGAACAAGCTGATCGAAGAAGAGAACCCTTCATGGGCCGACCTGAGCAAAGGCTGGGACTATCGCGGCTGGTTCGATCCGGAGAGCCCGCCTGCGGGTTTCTACACGCAGAATTCCAAGGAGGCGTGGGGCGGGGTGGAAGGGCAGCGGTGAGGGGCATTTGCACGGCTCCGGCCCCGGCCTTCGCCGGGATGACAGCCCGGAGCGACAATTCGATCGCGCCGGGGCCGTCCGTTCTCTAACCCCGCGCAAGCCGCTCCAGCCGTGCCTTGTCCAC
Source organism: Flavobacteriales bacterium (assembly GCA_019638075.1). Taxonomy (GTDB): domain Bacteria; phylum Bacteroidota; class Bacteroidia; order Flavobacteriales_F; family PHOS-HE28; genus PHOS-HE28. Next base: position 3,638 of record JAHBUM010000138.1, read on the forward strand.
GATGCGTATGCTGCGGCCCTGTGTATCGATCAACTTGTCGGACTTCAGGTCGGTGAGGCAGCGGATCAGTGATTCGGTGGCGGTGCCCACGATGGTGGCGAGGTCTTCGCGGCTCACGTGCAGGCCGAGGTCGGTGTCGCCATCGCCGTAGCGGGCCTGTACGCGCAGCAGTGCTTGGGCCACGCGCTGGCGCACGCTGGAGTAGGCCAGTTGCAACAGATGTTCCTCCTTCGCGCGCACATCACCGGCCAGCATCTTGATGAAGCGGATGCTCACATCGCGGTCCTTGTACAGCAGGGCCAGCAGATCCTCGCGCGGTATCAGGGCCACCTCCACATCCTCCAACGCCTCGGCGGTCTCCATGGCGCGGCCGCTCTCCAACAGGCCCATGTAGCCCACCAGGTCGCTTTCGCCATGCAGACCGGTCACCAGCTCCTTCCCTTCATTGTTGATCTTGAAGGTGCGCACCTTGCCCTTGGTCACGTACGGCACGTGGCGCAGTTCGTCGCCCTCGTGGAAGATCACCTCCTTCTTGGCAAACTCCTTCACCTTGCGCTCGCGGCCCAGATCCTTCAGCGGATCAAGCGATCGCGCCTGTTCCATGAACTTGTTGAAGCCCTCGAAGCCCTTGTCGAAGCCCTTGCGGAAGAGGTCGCTGCGCTTCAGGCGGCCCTCGATCGCATTCAGAAGTTCGCTCTCTTCAAAGGGCTTGGTGAGGTAATCGTCGGCACCGAGCTCCATGCCCTTGCGCACATCTCCGCGCTCGGCTTTCGCGCTCAGGAAGATGAACGGCACCTCGGCCGTGGCCGGATCGCGGCCCAGCATGTGGAGCACGCCGTAGCCATCAAGCTCGGGCATCATGATGTCGCAGAGCACGAGATCGGGAGCCTCCTTGCGCGCGACCTCCACGCCCCTGCGCCCGTTCTCGGCACGGATCACGCGGTAGTTCGCCAGTTCGAGGATCTCGGCGGTGTTCTCGCGCATATCGGCATCGTCCTCGATCAACAGGATCGTCTTCATGGGGAGAGGTGTTGGGGAAGTTCGACATGGAACACGGTGGAGGCCGGCTCGCTGGTGAACGAGATGGTGCCCTCCATCAGATCCAGATAGCGTTTCACCAGATTGAGGCCAAGGCCCGTGCCCTGTATGGTGGTGGCGTTGCTTCCACGGAAGAAGCGGTCGAAAAGATGCTGCTGGTCCTCTGCGGGGATGCCGATGCCTTCATCCGTGGCCACGATGGACAGCCGCCCACCAGCGATGCCCGTGCGCAGGGTGATGCGCCTGCCTTCCGGCGAATACTTCACCGCGTTGGTCACGAGGTTGGTGATCACGTTGCTCAGCATCTGACGGTCCAGCGTAACGGCGCGTTCGTCGCTCTCATGATCGTAGGTGATCGTCTGCCCGCTCTTGGTGAGGGCGCGCAGCTCCTCGATCAGTTCGATGCAGAGGTGTACCACGTCGATCTCCACCGGCTGGCAGACGACCTGCCCCTGTTCGATGCGCTCCAGTGAAAGGAACTCGTTGAGCATGGCGGTCATCTCGCGCACCTTCCCCCTGATCCGCGCCACGTGCTTGTCCACGCGCTGATCGCCCACGGCATCGGTGTAGCGCGCAATGAGGTCCACGCTGCTCATGATGGTGCTTAGCGGCGTGCGGAACTCGTGGCTGGCCATCGCCACGAAGCGGCTCTTGAGCGAATGCAGCTCGCGCTCCTTCTCCAAGGCTTCGCGCACGCTGCGTTCGGCCTCGCGCAGCTGGGCGGTGCGCTGTTCCACACGCTGCTCCAATTCATGATTGGTGCGGTGCAGCGCCGTTTCCGCCTGCCGCCGCAGGGTGATGTCCGTGACCAGTCCCATCACGTAGCGCGTGCCATCCACGGCGAAGTGGTTCAGGCTCACCTCCACCGGGAACACGCTGCCATCCCTGCGTTTCCCCGACAGGTCGAGGCCGCTTCCCATGGAGCGTTGCACGGGCTTCGCGTTGTAGGCCGCGCGGTGATGCTCGTGCCGTCCGCGCGCGGCGTCGGGCAACAGCACTTCGATCCGCTGGCCCATCAGCTCTTCCCCGGCATAGCCGAACAACTCGTTCATGCGCGGGTTGTACATGAGGATCGCGCCTGCGGCATCCACCACCACGAGGCCTTCCGCCGCCGTGGTGAACAGCATCTCACATATCCGCGCGACATCCGCCGGCTTGAATGGTCGGTGGGTCTCATCGGCCATGGCGGCAAGATAACTCGTCATCACCATGCTTCAGCGCGGCGGGCCCGCCTCCCGCAATTCGGCAGCGCCCGTGCGCTCGTCGTACACGCGCCACTGGCTCATGGGCGGCACATACAGGTTCAGGGTGATGGCCCGTGCAGGCCCGGGGTTCAGGAACCGGTGGATGGAATTGTCGCGCGAGAGGGCGGACACGGTGCCCGTGGGCAGGCGCGACGCCTGCTTCAGCCGTATGCCGCCATCGGTAGCCGCGTGGAAGCGCTCCTCCACCACCTCGCCCATCAGCGTATGGATCCACGCGGACTCGCTGTCGTAATCGTGTATGCTGGTGCGCTGACCCGCCTCGTAGCAGATCACCAGCAGCTCGAACCGCGCGTTGCGCACCACGCAGGTGCGGGTGTAGTGCCGGGAGTTCCAGCGCAGGTAGGGCGCCAGATCCTGACTGGGGAAGGTGTAGCGCGCGAGGATGGCGCCGAAACCGGAGGCATCCGGCTCACGCAGCAGCGCGCGCACGAGCTCGCCCACGCTGGCAAGGGGGATCGGTGCGCGTTCCTGCGGCATGACGGGCAAACGTACCGGGACGCCCCACGGCGCGGTCTGACGAATGTCAGTTCCGGGGGAAGGCTGATCGGGGCCTGTTCGCGATAGCCTTGGAACCGCAGACGGAGCTATGGACCGGAGGTAGTTGTCAGTGGTCAGTTGTCGGTGGTCAGTTGTCAGTCTCCTTGGTGGTACCCCTTGACGGGAAGCTTCAAGCTCGAAGTTTCAAGCTTCAAGGCTTTTGAGCTTGAAGCTTTGAGCTTGTGCCTTGAAGCTTGAAGATCTTGATGGGCTGCTGGGCGGGAAGCCCCCCGTGAAGAAGCTACGGAAGCAGGCATTTTCTGACAACTGACCACTGACAACTACCCCCTCACCTCATTGTCACCAGCCTTCCTTTCCTTTTGCGAGCAGCCTCTCAGAGGCACTCCCCCGCACCGCCCGCTTCGCCGGTATCTTGCCCCCATGTTCATCGACCCTGTGCTGAAGAAGGAGTTCGACCAAGTGGCGCAACACAAGCACGTACACGCCGGTACGGAACTGATGCAAGTGGGCGACACCATCACCCACATCCCCATCGTGCAGAAGGGCAGCTTGCGCATCCTCGCGCAGGATGGCGAAGGGCATGAACGCTACCTCTACCACATCCTGCCCGGCGAATCGTGCGCCACCTCGCTCACCTGTTGTGTGAGCAAGCGCGTGAGCAGCGTGCGCGCCGTGGTGGAGGAAGATGCCGACCTGCTGCTGATCCCCGTGCGCCACGTGGACGAGTGGATGGCATACCCCGAATGGCGCAAGTACGTGAACGAAGTACAGGCGCAACGCTTTCAGGAACTGTTGGAAGCCTTCGAAGTGGTGGCCTTCCGCAAGCTGGACGAGCAGCTATGGGACTATCTGGTGAAGCGTACGCACGCCACCGGCGAACACACACTGCACCTGACGCACCAGCAGATCGCCGATGAACTGAGTTCGCCACGCGAGGTGATCACCCGCCTGCTGCAGCAGCTAAGGGCGCGGGGCTTGGTAAGCCTTGGGCGCGGGTATGTGGAGGTGAGGCCGGGGGCGGTGAAGGAGTGAAAGGGTGCCAAAAGGCGAGGGTGCCATGCACTCTGGCACCCTCTCACTCTTGCACTCTCGCACAAGGCATTCATTCACTTCACCACCGGCGCACCGGCCTTCTTCCACGCGGAAATGCCGCCATCGAGGTCGAGCACATCGGTGAAGCCCATGCCGCGCAGCAGTTCGCGGGCCTCTTCGCTGCGGCCACCGGCGGCGCAATAGAGGCGCACGGGCCTGGCCTTGTCCAGCTTCGCCACGCGGTCCTTGAAATCGTCGTCGAACCAGTCGATGTGCAGCGCGCCTTCGATGTGGCCGGTGCCCCATTCCTGCGGCGTGCGCACGTCGATCAGCTGCACGTTGCCCTTGGCAAGCTCGTCCTGCAACGAGGGGACATCCACCACGTTGCCCGGCTGTGCGTGGCAGCAGGTGAGCAGGAGGGTGAAGGCGATGGCGGGAAGGAGGGTGAGGAGGCGCATGGGGAAAATGTTGAATGACGAATGTAGAATGACCAATGCCGAATGGTGTGTGCAGGACGCCATCAAAGATGCGGTGCGATCGCCTCCTTCAACTGCGCCGCGCTCATCACGCCCGATCGCCGCCACACGGGGCGGCCGTTCTTGAAGATGATGAGCGTGGGCACGCCGCGCACCTGATAGGCTTGCGCGGCGCCGGGGTTCTTGTCCACGTCCACCTTGATCACCGTGGCTTGGTCGCCGATCATCGCCTTGAACTCGTTGAGGATCGGCGGCATCATCTTGCAGGGACCGCACCATTCGGCGAAGAAGTCCACCAGCACGGGCTTGTCGCTGCCGATCAGGTCGCGGAAGGTCTTGGGAGTGTCCATGGTCATTTCACTTCTTCGTACACGATGTTCGCGCCATCAGGGGGCTTGGCAGCATCACTGTCGGTCGTGCAGGCCGATGCGCAGCAGCCGAAATTGAACACGGCTTGCAACGCGAAGAAGACGGACGCGGCATACGCGATGGTATCGCCGGAAGTGATGCCCGCCATGAGCAGCGCACCGGCCAGCCCAAGGCGGATCCACCGCACCGCGCCCCAGTTGCGGAACAATGCGGCCATCAGCCTTTCAGCTTTTGCACGTTGGTCCACGGGCCGCCGTTGTACGCCTCGAAGCCCTGCTTGCGCAGGATGCCTTCGGCCACACCGCTGCGGCCACCGCTGAGGCAGCACGTGATCACGGGTCTGCCCTTGGGCACCTTGGCGGTGGTGCGCTGCAACTGGTCCAGCGGGATGTTCACCGCGCCTTTCACGTGGCCTTGTGCGAACTCGACCGGGCTGCGCACATCGAGGATCGTGGCGCC
>JAHBUM010000139.1 GCA_019638075.1 Flavobacteriales bacterium
CCAACCAAAGCATGACCAAGCTGCTCTTGCTGCGCATCGATGCCGATGGCAACGAAGTGAGCGGTTTGCAATTGGCCAACTCCCAAGCGCTGCCGGGTGGCTTTTCGCAGGATGTGCATGGGGAAGACAAGGGATGGATCGAGCCGGATGCCGAAGGGGGCCTTCACTTCGCACACCGCGTGTACGGTGCGCTCAGCCTGGGCGACAATACGCTTCCCGGCCTCAACCAATTCAGCAACGCCGTGGTGATGGGCAGGATCTCACCTACCGGTGAACTGCTAGCGGCCGACTTCGTGGAGAATGCTTCACGAAGGCCCCAGCTACTGGTGAATGGTAGCCGTAGCATAATACTGGCCAACTACGGTGGTGGTGCGGGGAACGTGTATCGAACGTTGTGCCTGCCCCGTTTGCCGGAGAGCGGCGACCACAACCTGCACAACAGCGTGGTGATGGCCGTGGAATACAACGAACCCAAGCCCATGCCCGTGGCCAGCTTCGAGTTGCAATACCTGGATCAGGAAGGCGGCCTGGTGCGTTTCAACAACACCAGCATCAACGCCACCACCAACACGTGGGTGTACGGCGACAACAGCCCCAACAGCACCCTGCCCTCACCGGTGAAGGGCTACAACGGCGGGCAGAACTACCTGGCCTGCCTTACCGCCACCAATTTGTGCGGCAGCTCGCAAGCATGTGACAATGTGGTGCTGGGTGCGGCCTACACCGCGCACCCGCCCAGTGCCGTGCAGAACAGCACCGTGCAGCTGCGCATCTCCGATCTGGCGCGCGCCATCACCGCAGGCACCACTTTCAAGCTGGTACGCAACGGCGCGGCCGACATCCCCTTCACCAACCTGCAGTTCAGCGCCACGCCCGCAGGCACCAGCGGCGGCAACCATCCCTTCCACACGTGGAGCGGCGCATGCGACCTTACGGATGCGCCGCTGGGCCCATGGGGCGTGGTGATCGCGCGGCCCGGACACGCTGCCGATACGCTGCATGCGGCCTTCACCGTGCTGCCCAACACCGGCGCGGGTTTGGTGGTGTACCAGACCGGCCTCTCCAGCAGGGCCTCGGTGTTCAATATGGAGGGCCGCCGCGAGTACCGATCGGCCGGTGGTGAGACACTGCGCGGTGGACGTGCAGCACACGAGGATGGGTACCTGATCGCAGGTACTGGCGAAGCGCCCGTGGGCGTACCCGTGATCAGCATGCTTACCCACGCGGCCAACCTCACGCGCTTCTACGAACGTGGCTACACCACCATGCGCCCCAGCCATGCCAGCTACACCGATCTGGGGCAGTGGCGGGAAGACAACGACTTCGAGCTGCCCTACAACGAAGGCCGCGACTACGTGGTGAGCGACAACAAGGCCGTGCGTTTCCATTTCCTTCCGCAGGGCGGCAGCAGCTACCAGGTGAAGACCCGCTTCGCCCCCGGTTTCGGTCCCGGCCACCAAGCCAATTTGCTGTGGCGCAACGAGACCTACGCGCTGGCACCGGTGTTCGGCTCCGATGTGCTCGCGGGCGGCAACAGCATCCGCAGCATGATCGGGCTGGGCCAGTACCTGCGCCTGGCCGCGCAGGATGTGCTGGGCATGGCCGTGGGCACGCCCGGCTGCCACCCCTGTTTCACGCAGGCCGAAGAGCAGGTGATGGCGATCTACGCCACCGACATCGCCAACCTGCCGCCCGTGGATCCGCGCTTCTCGCTGGGGCAGGACCCCAAGATCTACGACCTGCGCGATGTGACCGCCGATGTGCTGGCGCAATCCATGCGCACCAGCTGCGCGCCACAGCTCAGCACCACCACCGTGGACGGCATCACCTTCCAGCGCATCGTGGACCGCGCCTTGGAACGCCTGCTGCTCTTCGGCAGCCAGAACCCCTGCCTGCCACCCGTGGAGCCTCCCGTACCCGATGGGTTCAACGGCAGCCTGCTGGGCAACCCGCGCCCACCGGCCTACCAGCCGCCGCTGATCCGTGTGGGCAGCAGCTACAACGGCCCGGTGTTCGGTGCCATACCCGTAAGCAATCCCGTGGCCACGCCGCCCGTACCTGACCTACCCGAGACCTTTTGGGCACCGTTCGAGGGTGTGAGCACAGGCGAGGGTACCGTCATCGGCACGGCCACGATCGAGGTGGACGGCGAGAAGATGACGGCCCCGGTACAGATCAAGGTGGAGGATGATTGCACGGTGACCTTCACCTGTTTCCCTCCGCCACCCGCTGGCGACAAGCTGGAATTCGAAGGAGAGAACGGGCATGTCTCTGCCGATGCGGGCCCCAGTCTTCTCGGAGCCTATATCGACCCTGATGACGACTATGCACTCGCCCAAGTGGTTTTCCTACTGGAGTTGCTTCCGGATGAGAACCCCCACTACGCAGCAGCCTTAGTAGCGGTGTTCTGTATGGGCGATCTGCGACATCCAGAAACCACCGTTGGCATGAATGCCCAGCAGGTGTCGGACAAATGGGACCAATGCCTGCGTGATTTCCACGATGCTGTCAACGCTGCGAACGCCCCTTACGCCCCCGGCCTACAGGATATGAGCCCCGACATCGGCCCCAACGTAGGCCAAGGCTGCGGCAATGAGAACACCCCGCAGGTCCGCGGCAGCGCACCCAAGCCCCACAATGGCGATGTGGCCTTCGAGGACGGCTTCGGCAGGTACAACTGCTCGTACGACCCCAACGAAAAGACCGGCCCCGGCGACAACGAGCAGGAGATCTGGGTGAAGCCCGGCGATGTGTTCAACTACATGATCGCCTTCGAGAACCTGCCCGAGGCCAGCGCCCCGGCACAGACCGTACACATCGTGGACCAGCTCGATACCGCCTTCTTCGATCTTGGCACCGTGCGCCTTACCGGTGCGCAGGTGGGCATGCGCACCTCCTTCCACCTGCCCGACAGCCTGCCCGGTGGCACGGGCCTGCGCGACATGCGCCCCAACGACCACATGTACCTGCTGCTGGAGACCGCGCTGGACGAAGGCGGCCTGCTGCGCTGGGACTTCAGCGCGCTCGATACCACCACCATGCAACTGGTCACCGATGGCCTCAGCGGTTTCCTGCCGCCCAACGATACCACCGGCGCGGGCAGCGGCATGGTCACCTTCAGCGTGCAGTTGAAGGACGATGTGGTGCAGGGCGAGTTCATCAACAATCAGGCATCCATCGTGTTCGATGTGAACGAGCCGATCCTTACGCAGGTGTGGCGCAACAAGGTGGATGGCATCAAGCCATGGAGCGAGGTGGACGAACTCCCCGCCGTTACCTACACGCAGCAGTTCAATGTGCAGTGGCAGGCCGGTGACAGCATCGGCGAACTACGGCATCTGGAGTTGTGGGTGAGCGTGGATGGCGCACCGTACCACTCGATCGGCCGCATGGATGGCAGCTCCGTTCAGCTTACCGGAGCTGCGGGCCACCATTACCGCTTCTACACCATCGCCGTGGACATGGCAGGCAACCGCGAGGATGTGCCCGGTACCGGTTTCGATGCGGAGACGACCATCGACGAGAGCGTGAGCGTGGGCGAGGAGGTGACCAGCAACGGCCCCGGCCTGCTGTGCTTCCCCAACCCCACCAGCGATCGCATCACACTGGTCGCGGACGAAGCATCACGTGGCCTGCCGTGCGCGGTGTACGATGTGCATGGCCGCCAAGTGCTCACCCAGCGCCTCAGCGGAGCAAGCACGGTGCTGCGCACGGAACAACTCGCGCCCGGCACCTACCTGATCGTGGTGACGGATGCCGATGGACGGCGGGGGCAGTTGCGGTTCGTGAAGGAGTGAGGCAGCCCGCCTGCCGGACGGGCAGGTTGTCGGTTGTCAGTGGTCGGTTGTCAGTGAATGCCTGACGGGCGTGGCTTCTGTGTGGAAGGGCAGAAGCTCACCAAGGAGCTACCATCCCCACACTGACAACTGACACCCGACAACTGACAACTGTGCGCTATCAGTGCGTGGATGGAACCCCAATGCGGCAGTGCCCACCAAGGAGCTACCATCCCCGCACTGACAACTGACCACTGACAACCGACAACCGACACCCCTCACTCCACCACCACCGGCATCTCCTTCGGGTGTTTCACCGTGTAGGCGAAGCCCAGCTTCTTCGTCTCCTTGGGGGCCACGGTGATGTTCCACGTGAGCAGGCCGGTCTTGTCGTCCACGGTGGCGCCGCCTTTTTCGGTGAGCTTCGCTTCGATCTCGCTCTGCGGACTGAGCGGATATTGATCGCGGATCTCCAGATCAACGGCGGTGCCCTTGGTATTGCGCACGGTGAGGTCCCAGCCCACGGTGAGGGTGCGGTTGCCGCCGATCAGGGCCTTGTCGTTGCCGGACTTCCGTTTCACGCGTTCCACCACCACGCCCTTGTCGCGGCCCAGCGAGATGTCGAGCGTGTCCTTGGGCACATCGAGTTCCAAGAAGCTCTTGCCCACGTAGGTGCCCTCGAAGAACACGTTGGCCTCGCCGCTCAACAGGTTCAGGTCTTCCCAACCGGTGGTGCGCGCGTAGAGGAAGGCGTCCTTGTCCAGCTTCGGCGTGGCGTAGTGCTTGTAGCTTGCGGTGAGCGCATGTTCCTGCACGCCGATGGTGCGCGGACTGGCATCGCTGGGCACGGTGAACGGTGTGCTGATGGCGTACTCCACGGTGGTGGCCTGTTGCTGCGTGCGCACCGGTGCAAGGCGGATGGCATCTGCGGAGACTGCCACTTCCTTCAAACTGTACGACTCAAACTGATCGGAACTGTACGCATCGCTCTTTGCGCGGACACGGCTTGGGCGTGGCGCGGGCCGGTGGAAGTACAGCGTCCACGGGTTCAGTGTGGGCATCACGCCGCCCTGCGTGGGGTTGCCGCTGCTGAGGCTGAGGTCCACCTTGTCCCAATCCTCGCCGGTGTTGTTGGTCACTTCGGCCTTCATCAACAGCTGGATGGGTTTGCCCACGGCCGTGGCGCGCAGATCGTAGGCGGGTGTCCACGTGGCCTGCTGCACGAAGTAGTCCAGTGTGAAGGTGGCGCTCACGGCGGTGCTGCTGGTGATCTCCACCACCACTTCGCTGGTGGGGCGCGGTGCCTGTGCCTGTAGAAGCTGCATCTGCTGCCGCAGCTTCTGCAGTTCCTCGTTGATGGTGTTGATCTTCTCCTGCTGGGTGAGGATGCCGCCCTTCACGGCCTTCAACCGCTCGCGCACATAATCGTTCACCGCCTGCAACTGCGTGGCGGTAACGCCCTGCTGCTGCCCGGCGATGCTGGTGTTCTTCAGCAGCAGTTGTTCCTCCTGCTCCCACACCTGCTTCAGCCCCGTCTCGGTGGCCACATCGCGCTCCAGCTTCTTCACCCTGCCCTGCAACTCCTCGATCTCCTTCTTCTGCGGGCTTTCGCTCAGGTGGTTCACGCGGTGGTTCACGCTCAGGATGGTGTAGCCGCCCTTGCCCGTGACCTGTATGCTCTGCGGATCGAGGCGCTGCGCCAGCCCGGTGAACACGATGGTGCTGGCCCCGACGGGGATGCTGGCGCTGGCCGTGCGCGTCACCTGCGCACCTTGCAGGAACACCTTGGCAGCGGTGATGCGCGATGGAACGGCCTTCTCATCGGCAGCGTGGGCCGTGGAGAACAGAACGAATGCGCAGGGCAGGAGGAGGGTGCGGATGGTCATGATCGGATGGGTATGCAAAGGAACGGCCATAGTTGGCCTCGCACATCCCTGTACACGGTGGGATGCGATCGGTTCAAGGAATGCATAATGGGGAGGTGTGAGTGGCGAGTAGGCGAGGGGCGAGTACCGCAGTGTCCACCATGCGGTACTCGCCACTCGCTTACTCGCCTACTCGCCCCTCGCCCACTCGCCACTTCTTCCCCCCTCTGTTCACATCCCCACCCCTTCCCCGATGTAGCCTTTGAACACCCGCCGCATGGACATCCATCGCACATTTCCGTATCATCGTGCCTCGTTGCTCCCCCAACGTGGACCGGATCGGGAACGCATATCACTCCCCTGCATCACCATCGTGGATGGACGGCCTGCGGCGCAACGATGCCGCCACGCTGCGCGCCCTGTACATGCAGCACTTCCCCACGGTGTGCGGTTTCGTGCTACGGAACAGCGGCACCACCCGCGATGCGGAGGACGTGTTCCAAGAGGCCATGACGGTGTTGTGGCTGAAGGCGAAGGAAGAGGCCTTGCAGGACGCTTCGGATCCCGGGGCCTTCCTGTTCCGCGTGGCGAAGAACAAATGGTTGGACCATCTGCGGTCCGCAGCGCACAGGCACATGAAGGTGGTGCATGATGAACGGCTGCCGGATCACCACGACGAGGCCGATGCCGGGCTTGAACAGCGCATCGTGCGGCTGCGTGGCGTGTACGATAAGCTGGACGAGAAGTGCCGCAATGTGCTGGACCGCTTCTATTTCGAGCGGAAGGACCTTGCCGCCATCGCCGATGAAATGGGCGTGGGGGAGGAGAGCATCCGCACCATCAAGTACCGGTGCATGATGAGATTGCGCGCCTTCCGCCGTGCGATCGCCGGTGAGGAAGGCAACAACGAACGATGAACAAGGGAGCATTGGACAGGGACCGTTTCGAGGCCATCGAAGCCTACGTGCTGGGCACCATGCCGCAGGCCGAACGCGCACGCTTCGAGCAGGAGCTGGCGGCCAGCCCCGCACTGCGCGCCGAACTGGAATTACAACGCGAGCACATCCGCGCCGTGGAGCTTGGTGGCATGGACCGCCTGCTGAAGGAGATCGGGCATGAAGGGCGCGTGAGCGAACGGCGATCCACACCATGGACCGCCTACCTCAAGTACGCCGCTGCCGTGGCGCTGTTGCTGGGTGTTGCGGTCTGGGCATTCATGCGGCCCACGGCACATGAACGCATCTTCGCCGCGCACTACACCGCCGATCCCGGCCTGCCCGTTGCCATGGGCGCCAGCGACGACCATGCCTTCCACGATGCCATGGTGGCCTACAAGCTGGGCGATCTTGCCGAGGCCCGCAACGCATGGACCGCGCTGCTGCACAGCGATCCGCAGAACGACACGCTGCGCTACTACATCGCCAGCGCCGCTCTTGCCATGGGCGATGCCAACGCTGCGATACCGGCCTTCGGGGAACTGGCCGACGGACATTCAGCCTTTACCGCGAAAGCCCGGTGGTACCTGTTGCTCGCGTACGTCAGGGCCGGTGAGGTGGCGAAGGCGAAGGGCGTGGCGCTGGATGATGATCCCGTGTACGGCGAACGCGCCCGCGCCATCAAAGCGGAACTCTGAACATGCGCATCGCACTGGTGCTGTCGGCATGGTGTGTGGCCACCCTCGCATGGGCGCAGGCCGATCCACTGGCCGCGCGCCACGCGCTGATCGGCGAACTGTACGAGGCCGACGACCACGCGGGCACGATCCGCGCGATCGACCAGCAACTGGCGGCCGTGGCGGGCACCACGTGGCAGGATTCGCTGCACCGCTACCTCTACAAGTATGGCCGCGCGCACCGCAAGCTGAAGGATGCCGCAGCGGGCATCGCCGCCGCCGAGCGCATCCATGCACTGGTGAAGGCCCGTGGAAAAGCGGCCCACGAGCTGGAGGCGCTCTTCGACCTGAGCTGGGTGTATTACGAGGCCGGTGAACCGAAACAGTGCGCGCGCGTGGATTCCATGGCGATCGCCGTGGCGGATGGTGCCCCGTCGATCCCGCTGGAGCAGCGCGGGCGCGCCCGGCAATACCTCGCATTCGATCACGGCATGATGGGCGATCACCGGCGATGCCTGCACTGGGCCCGCGCCGCGCTGGACCAATACCAACGTGCGGACAGTGTGCCTGCCGTGCGGTGGGCCGAGTCGTACACGGCGGCCGGTGCGGCATGCTGGCACCTCGGCCGCATCCGCGAAGCGGAGGACTGGTACCTGAAGAGCCGCGATGTGCTGGGCGATGCGACGGACCATGCCTCGCTGGAGCGCATGGTGAGCGCGCTGGGCAACCTCGGTGTGCTGTGGCAGAACGCTGGCGACCTCACCCGTGCCCGGCAATACTATCAGGAGAGCCTGCGCAACAGCGACGCGATCATCGCTGCGGTGGATGACCCCTTCGCAAGGGATGAAGCACTGGTGTTCCGGTCGCGCACCTGCCTCAACCTCGCGACGGTGTACTTCGAGGTGGGCGAAATGGGCCGCGCGCGTGAACTGCTGAAGATGGCGTGGAACGACCGCAGCAGCGTGTTGGACGCCGATGATCCGAAGCTGCTCGCGCTGAAGGAGCACATGGCCGATCTGGAACTGGATGCCGGTGATCTGCACAAGGCCCATGAGCTGATCGCCGCGTACAGGAATGCTGCGGAAGACCGCTTCGGGCGTGGGAGCGAGGAGTACGTGCGCGCCAGCATGAAGCTGGGTGACGTCCTCGGTCGCATGGGCCAAGCCGACAAGGCATCCGCGCTCCTCGATGAGGCCGTAGCCGCGCGTCACGCCACGAACGATGCGGCCATAGACCCCATATTGGCGCAGATCCTCGGACGCCGCGCCGCACACCACCTGCGCAACGGCAGGCCCGCCGCCGCGCGCGAAGACCTCGCCGCCGCCCGCCACGTGCTGGCGAACATCTACGACAGCACGCACCACAAGGTGGCCGCCATGGATGTGCGCCTCGCCGAAGCCGCCTTCGCCGCCGGTGATCATGCTGCCGCGCGCGATCATGCCGCACATGCCATCGCCCTGCTCCACGACCGCGTGCAGGCCGTGCGCCG
>JAHBUM010000014.1 GCA_019638075.1 Flavobacteriales bacterium
CTACTATACCTGGGGGCTGCTGGCCAAGCTATTCGGTGGTGTGGTCTTCTGCCTGATCTATTTCTACTATTACAAGGCTGGGGATACGATCTACTATTTCTATTCGGGGGTGGCCATGCGCAACCTTGCCATCGAGGATCCGGTGGCGTACCTGTCACACATGTTGGGTGATAATTCCATGCAGGCATGGTCCATCTACACACCGCGCACCGGCAAGCCATACCAGTTCATGTTCTTCGATATCCGGACGTTCACCGTGGTCCGGATCGCGAGCCTGCTCGCGCTGGTCACGTTCAAGAGTTTCCTGATCAGCACCTTGTTGATGGCCACGGCATCGTTCTTCGGTGTATGGGCGTGCTACCGCACGTTCGTGAGCTATTTCCCCCAGTTGAGCGGCCCGCTGGCCACGGGCTTCCTGTTCATGCCTTCCTCTGTGTTCTGGGGTTCGGCCATCCTGAAGGATACGATCACCTTCAGCGCGGTGTGCTGGTGGGTGCATGCTGTGGACGAGGTCTTTTTCAAGCGTAGGCACGTCGCAGGCGGATCGGTCATCATGGTGGTGAGCGGTCTTCTCATGGTCACGATCAAGCCGTACATCTTCATGGTATTGCTGGCGGCCACGCTGCTCTGGCTCTTCTACTTCAGGGTGATGCGCATCCGCAACCTGCTCTTCAAGTTCGTTCTGCTCCCTATCGCCATGGTGCTGTTCGCAGGCAGCACCCTCTTCATCCTGTCCAGGCTGGGGGGCGCGCTTGGCCAATTTTCGCTGGATAATGCGTTGCAGTCCATCGAAGTGATACAGACGGATATGGTCAGGAACGAGCAGTACGGGACTAACTCTTTTGACATGGGAAAGTTTGATGGCACCTGGTTGGGGCTGTTCGCCAAGTTTCCCATCGCCACCAATGCGGCACTGTTCAGGCCATACATATGGGAGTGCAACAACTTCGCGATGTACCTGAGCGGGCTGGAGAACACTTGGGTGCTGCTCATGGCCGTTCTGGCATTGGTGCGGGCCGGTCCCCGGTTCTTCCTGCGCTGCATCGGAGGCATTCCCATCCTGCTGATGGCCACCGTCTTCGCGCTGCTGTTCGCCTTCGTGTGCGGGGTTAGCACGCCCAACTTCGGTGCATTGGTACGTTTCAAGATCCCCATGGTGCCCTTCTTCATCAGCACCATGTACATCATCGTGTACCTCGCCCGGATCAAGCGGGCCTTGAAGGACCGCAACCTGAGGTTCGATCTGCGCGACTTCCGCATGGGTACGAGGCACGTGAAGGATGTCGTGGATGTGGTGACGCAGGCGCGCAAGCGGCGTGGCAACGCACGCATGGCTCCTTCCATGGGATGATGGACATGGTAGCTGCGTGGGCCGGGATCTTGTCCGTCCGGATCACGGCATTGACCGAAGAACATCGGAACTTCGCACGCGCGGCGGATATTTGCAGCGCCATCTATGGAACAGAACAAGACTAAAGTACTGGTCACGGGGGGGGCGGGCTACATCGGTTCGCATACCATCATCGAACTGCTCGGCGCATGGAAGGGCGATGTGGTCGCCGTGGACCATTTCGGCAACTCCAGCCCTGCGGTGTTCGATCGCATCGAACGCATCACCGGCAGGCGTGTGCGCAACCATGCGGTGGACCTTTGCGATGCGGCCGCCGTGGAGCGTGTGTTCGCTGCCGAAGGGGATATCGCTGGCGTGATCCACTTCGCGGCCTACAAGTCGGTGCCGGAGTCCGTGGGCGACCCCGACAAGTACTACCGCAACAACATCATTTCGCTGCTCAACATGCTGCGCGCCTGCACGGCCCATGGTGTGCAGAACTTCATCTTCTCATCGTCGTGCTCGGTATACGGAAACATCGCCTCGCTGCCCGTTGGCGAGGATACGCCGATGGGCCATGCGGAGTCCCCTTATGCCTACACCAAGCAGATCGGCGAACGCATCGTGGACGACCACGTGCGGGTGGATCCGCGCATGCGGGCCATCTCGCTGCGCTATTTCAACCCTGCCGGGGCGCACGTGTCGGGGCTCAATGGGGAAGATCCCATCAACGCGCCGAGCAGCCTGGTGCCGGTGATCACGCGCACCGCCAGCGGCCGCATGCCGGTGATGCACGTGCATGGCACCGACTACCCCACGCGCGATGGCTCGTGCATCCGCGACTACGTGCATGTGAGCGACATCGCCGATGCGCATATCCTCGCGTTGCAGCGCACCTTCGGCAGCGCGATGGATACGCGGCACGAGGTCATCAACCTGGGAACGGGCAATGGTGTGAGCGTGCTGGAGGCCATCGCGGCCTTCGAACACGTAAGCGGTCGACCGCTGAACTATGAGAAGGGGCCGCGTCGGGCGGGCGACGTGGTGGCCGTGTACTCCGATACCACGCGCTCAGGGCGGCTGCTGGGTTGGAAGGCCCGGCGCGACCTGCACGAGATGATGCGCTCGGCGTGGGCGTGGGAACAGCACTGCATGGGCCGCACCACCTGATCGGGCTGCCGCGTGGTCCGCATCACTTCCGCTGTTCGCGCGAGCGGGATCTCAACAGCGCGCCCGGTCGGTGAGCACTGCCCGGACCATGGGCGGAACGGCCTTCAGCGGCGACAGGTCATTGCCCGCCAGCCATTGCCCGTGTCGTCCTTCGTCCATCGTTGACCCCGATGTTCCGGTGGGTCTGTGCCAGCACCGAACGGATGGCTTCCTCGATGTAGGTGGCCGCATTGTACGCCGGTATGATGACGGGGTTCAAAGGCTGTGTGTTCATGCTCTTTCCATCGCTTTTCGGTACACCTCCATCGTTCCGTTCCACATCACATCGAAACAGTACATGCGCAGCGCGGTCTGCCGCCCTGCTTCGCCGATGGCCTTCATGTCGAGGGCGAGCAGGCGCTGCACGCCATCGGCCATGGCTCCGGCATCCGCCTCGGGAACGAGGATGCCGTTCACGCCGTCCTCGATCGCGTCCAGCGCTGCACCGGTGCGGGTGCTCACGACGGGCACGGCGTTCATCATCGCCTCGGCGTACACCAGCCCGAATGGCTCAAGTACAGCGGCGTGCAGATACGCCTGCATGATCCCATAGAACGAGGCCATGTCGCGCGGCTCGATGCGGCCGGTGAAGGCCACGTGATCGGTAAGCCCGGCCTCCTGTACCATGGTGCGGATCTCCTGCTCCTGCGCGCCTCGGCCGCACAACAGAAAGCGGGCATGCGGCATCTGCTGTACGATGCGTTCCGCCGCGCCCACGATGTGGCGGTACCCCTTCCATGGGATGAAGCGCGCCACCGTGCCGAAGACGAGATGGTGCGGCTCCACGCCGAAGCGCGAGCGGAACCGTGCCATCGTTGCGGGATCCTGCCGGGTGAAACGTTCGGGCGGGATGCCGTTGTGAACGAGATCGATCTTCCCCCCCGGCGCTCCCTCGTGTTCCATCATGAAGCGCTGGTTCTCCCCGGAGATGGCGATGATGCGGGTGGCCATGCGGTTGTTCCAGCGGTCCAGTGCCACCCAGCGCCGGGCATGCATCCAGTGGAAGCCGGTGTCCTGCCGGGTGAGCACACGCGCCTTGATGCCCGCGAGCCGTGCGGCGATCAGTCCCGGCAGGCTGTCGTCGAAGAGGTTGCAATGCACGATGTCGGGCTTTGCGCGGAGGATGTGCCACCACAGCAGCGGAAGTGCGCGCAGCATGCCGCGCTTGCGGTGCAGGTCGTCAAAACGGATATGGATCACCTCAAAGCCGAGCGCTTCCATCGCGTCCGTCATCCGTGGCCGTTCGGGGTGGAGGATGATGAAGGTGTAGCGCACGTTGCCCTCGCGTGCGGCACGCTCGGCGAACCAGGAGAGGTAGGGCACCTCGCTGTTGTTGGCGAAGGTGTGCAGCACGTGGATCGGGCGTGTACGCATATCGGGTGGGTCAGCAGTGGAACGGAAGCTGTTCCAGTAGGTGGCTGAAGCGCGAGATGGACGGGGCCGCCGTCCGATGATGCGGTCGTTCACCGATCCATGGCGTCTGTTGGACAGGAGGCTGTGTTGCTGTACGGCGAGGATGATACTTCCTTGCTGCGTGAGCCATTGAAGCATGCCCCGGTGCAGTGGGCTGCACGGCCTCCATCTGTCCCGGAGGAGGGGTGCGGAACATCGTTCTTCGTTCGCTCAGTTCCACGGCGTACCGGTGTTCGTTGTGCCGGGCCCGCTCCCATCCAGCCCGGTCAGGATGCGGTCGATGAGCTTGTCGTACGCCACGGAGTCGAGGTAGTGCTCCACCGCAGGCCCGTCGAAGGGGAGCATCCCTTCCACCGCTTCGCCTGCGAGGCGGATGAAGTGTTCCTCATCCTCGGCTTTATGCACGGCTATCCCATCCAGTTCGGGAATGAAACTGTTGATGGTGGAGATGACCGGGCACTGCTGGGCCAGGTAGGTGAGCACCTTCAGGGGTGTGCGGGTGCCTGTGGTGGGCTTGCTCTGGGTGGGGTGGAATTCATACGTCACCAGTCCGGCCCGTGCGCCACCGATGATGCTGCGCATGGCGCCGGGGTCCAGCGCTCCGAGGTGGACCACGTTGGGCATGGACAGGAGCCGTTCTCGCACGATCAAGGTGGCCGGAGGGACAGCGAACAACTCCCCGATGAGCACCACGCGGAGATGCGGGTAACGGTCTGCGATACGCTGTAGGAGGGCGTAGTTCGTGCAATGATTGAGACTGGCCGCTACGACCACATAAGTCCCGAAGCGGTCACGGTCCGCAGCGATCGCGGCTGGGTCGGTGCGCCGATCCTGTTCTCCGACCCCATGTGGTATCAGGATGCAGTTACGGCTGATGTTGCGGTAGTAGTCGTGGAACCAAGTGTTGATGGCCACCACCAGATCGGCGCGGCGGCTCAGGGCTACATCACCCGGCAGGCTCTGGTAGGGGTCTACCACGTGGTATATGCAGCGCGTGCCGGGGCGCTTCAGCAGGTGCCTCAGCAGGGCGTATGCAGGGTGGAAGCTCCACAGCAGGACCGGGCCGGCAGGCATCAGGCGGCGCAGCTTCCAGGCGTTGATGCGGTGTTGCAGCCCGGCCAGCAGCCCCCACAGCGGGCGCATGGGCAGATTGTTCCGGTATTCCACCACATGAACGCCCTCGCGCGTGGTGCGCACGTTCGCGCGTAAGGAGAAGAGATCCGTCCAGCGCCAGCGGTCGGGCACGCTCACGAAGTGGACGGGGAACCGTGTGGCAAGGTGGGCGGCGTAGCGGTGCTTGGAGTACCACATATCGCCCCAGGGTTCAAGGGAGAATATGAAGATGGCGTTCGGGCGGTACATCGCGGAGGGACTACAGGCCGATGGATCGGGCCACTTGCGGTTGGCATATCAGGAAGTTGAAGTGCCCGCTGCGCCCCAGAGCGCTCACGCGTTGCGGCGGCCAGGTCACGTCGTCGATATTGTAGTATTCGTAGCCCAGGCCGTCGATATGCGCCGATACGCGCTGAGCCACCTCGTCGTTCAGCAGTTCGATCAGCAGGGTGGGGCGGTGTTCGCGTAGCAGGGTCCCACATCCGTCCAGTACGGCGGGTTCGTGCGTCTCCACATCGATCTTCAGCAGGTCGGCCTTCGTAAGGCCATGCGCGCCGAGAAGGTCCATCACGGTGGTGCAGGGTACTTCCACGGGCCGCAGGCGCGTGCTTTCCTTGTTCCACGCGGGGTCCAGCGATACGGAGAGGACGTGCTCGCTGTCGGGCAGGTCGTACAGGGTGGCGGTGCCGGTGTGGTCGCTTACGGCAGCATATACGGCCTGTATCCGATCGCCGTTCATACGGGTATTGGTCAACAGCTTCTCGTACACGCGCCGAACGGGTTCCACCGCGATCACCGTGGCCTGTGGCCGTATGGCTTGTGCGATCAGCGCGTACACACCGGTGTTCGCACCGATGTCCAGCACGGTGTCGGCGTTGCGGCACAGCCGGGCCCATAGTTCGAGGGATACCTTCTCCCAGCCTTCCAGTCCGCGCCAGAACAACTCGTTCTCGATCACATAGCCGTGGTGCATCATGCGGAAGGATGCGCCCGTGCCGACCTTCACGGTGAACGGTCCCTTGAAGTGCAGATGCCTGAACACCGGCTCGGGCACGGGCAGCACGGATCGTACGGCTTGGAACAACGGGCGTTTGAACGGCACGGCTTCGTAGGCGCGCTTCAGCAGGCGTTTCGTGGAGGATGTCATCGGCCGCTCCAAAGAACGGCAAAAGTGCATGATGCGGATCCTGTCGAAGCATCCATGCGGAATATCGGAGCCGGGATGATCGCATTCCCGCTGTTCTTTCAGGTGGGCTATTTTCGCGCCGCCCCACAGCAAGGGGTGCTTCAGGCGACAATGCGGATCGAAGTGGATGCAAAGCGGTGGCAATGGCTGCCGGACCTGCGCGAGTTCTTTGCCTACCGGGACCTGTTCCTGGTGCTGGCCTATCGCGACCTGCAGGTGCGCTATGCGCAGACCTTCCTGGGCATCGTGTGGGCCATGGTGCAGCCTGCCGCCACCCTGCTGGTGATGACCCTTGTCTTCGGCCGTGCGGTGGGTGTGGATACCTCCGGCCTGCCGTATCCGCTCTTCGCCATCACGGGCATCTCCGCATGGACCTATTTCGCCTTCGTGATGAAGGAGTCCGGCGGCTCGCTCATCGCCAGCCAGGAGATGGTGCGCAAGATCTACTTCCCGCGCCTGCTCGTTCCCGTCAGCAAATCGGCGGTGGGCATCACCGATCTGCTGGTGGCACTGATCTTCATGGTGATCCTGTTCGTCTATTATGGCATCAAGCCGGAGACGCATATCATCCTGGCGATGCTCTACCTGCTGGGGATCATGATCTCCGCCCTGGGCGTGGGCATCTGGGTCAGCGCGCTGACGATCCGTTACCGCGATCTGCAGCATGTGGTGCCCTTTGCCATCCAGATCGGCCTCTTCGTTACTCCGGTGGCCTACACGGCAGGCACCGTTACCCAGGATCTTCCCAACTGGATGCAGGCGCTATACTTCCTCAACCCGATGGCGGGCCTCATCGAAGGCTATCGCTGGTGCTTGATCGGCGTGGGCGACCCCGGTGGCTGGTGCTGGCTCTCCTTCGTGTCCTCGGCCGTGCTGCTCTTTACCTCGTTCATCTACTTCCGCAGCATGGAACGTGTTGTGGCGGACCTGATCTGATGCCATGGGACGACGCATGATCACCGTGGAAGGCATCGGCAAGCGTTACCAGCTTGGCGGTGCCAGGGGCATCGATCCACGCGACAGCCTGATGAGCAACGTGCGCGCGGTCATGCGTGGGAGGGGCAAGCCCTTCTGGGCCGTCCGCGACGTCGGCTTCACGGTGGACCAGGGGGAGGTCTTCGGCGTGATCGGGCGCAACGGTGCGGGAAAGAGCACGCTGCTCAAGATCCTCTCACGGATCACCGTACCCACCGAGGGGCGTTTCACCATCGAAGGCAAGCTCGGCTCCCTGCTGGAAGTGGGCACGGGTTTCCACCCCGACCTCACCGGCCGCGACAACGTGTACCTGAACGGCACCATCCTGGGCATGCGCCGGGCCGAGGTGAAAGCCAAGTTCGACGAGATCGTCGAGTTCAGCGGGGTGGCGCCTTTCATCGATACTCCCGTGAAGCGGTACAGCAGCGGTCAGAAGGTGCGGCTGGCCTTCGCCGTGGCTGCCCACCTGGAGCCAGAGGTGCTCATCATCGACGAGGTGCTCGCCGTGGGCGACATGGAGTTCCAGCGCAAGTCCATGGGCAAGATGAAGGACGTGGCTTCGCACGGGCGCACCGTGATCTTCGTAAGCCACAACATGGGCGCCGTGAACGGCCTGTGCCATCGCTGCCTGCTGCTGGATCAGGGCGGTGTGGAGATGATCGGCCGCACGGCCGACGTTACGCGCCGCTACCTGGAGCGTGGAGACGCCTTGCGCGTGAGCCGCAAGGATGTCTCCGATCATGCACACCAGAGTGACGGCCAGGCGAAACTGCTCTACCTGCGCTGGGTGGATACCGACCACAAGACCATCGACCAGGCACGGGTGACCGATCGGTTCGGCCTGGAGATCGTGCATGAAGTGGCGGCGTCCAATGTGAGGCCCCAGCCCGTGGTGATGTTGTGCAACGAGAACGGCGACCAGCTTTTCACCACCACGCCGGGACTGGACAGCACCATGGGCTATGGGCTGGGCACGCACACCACCACGGTGTGGATCCCCGAGCACCTGCTGAACGTGGGCACCCTTTACGCCACGGTGGGCCTGACCACCTGGCTGCCCAATCACCAGCACCAGTCACTGGAGAACATCATGTCCATCGAGATGATGGACGATGTGAGTTCACCCACGTTCCCGATCGCGAACCAGCGGCTCGATGGCATCATCAGGCCGCAGTTGACATGGCAGGTCTCCGGCCATCCAGGCGCATGATGGGACGCGGTATGGCGGTCGCCCCGCGATCACATTGTGCGCTCCGGCCAGGGAATTCGCGATCGGTCCGCAGTGGGAGGGATACGGCTGTTGGCGGGGCTTGCGGGAAGGCTGTTCGCGGTGCGGTCGTACACATGCGCCGGCCGTTCGTGTCCATGGGCAGCATCGATGCTGTAATATCGCCCTTCACATGGAGGTTTCCGTTGTGATCCCGGTATACAAGGCAGAGGCTTTCCTGGCCGACGCCGTATCCTCGGCCCTCCAATGTGCCGAAGTGAAGGAGGTGATCCTGGTGGACGATGGCTCGAAGGGCGATAGCCTGGCCGAATGCCACCGGCTGGCCGGTGAGGACCCCCGGATCATCCTGCTGCGCCACCCCAACGGCGTGAACAAGGGAGCATCCGCCTCGCGCAACCTGGGGGTAGCGCATGCTACACGGCCCTACATCGCCTTCCTCGATGCGGACGATCGCTATTTGCCGAACAGGTTCGATGCCGAACACCGGATCTTCGCCGAGGTACCCGATGCGGAGGGGGTGTACGGGGCCCTCGGTGCCCACTTCCATTCCGCTACGAGCAGGCAGCGGTTCGAGGCGCATCACGAGGGCGCCACGCTCACCACGGTGGCCGAAAGGGTCGCTCCCGAAGAGCTTCTCCGCAGCCTGGTCACGCGGAAGGATTTCGGCCATTTCAGCTTGAACACCCTTACGGTCAAGCGTGCCGTACTGGATCGCATCGATGCGCTGTTCGCCGAGGACCTGAGGCTGCACCAGGACACGGAGTTCATCTATCGCCTGGCGCATCAGGCGCGCCTATATCCCGGTTCGATCGAAGCGCCGGTGGCCCTGCGTGGTGTTCACGACGGCAACAGAAGCACGGCCAACCGCGATCCGGCCGGCACCAGCATGATCCTCTATGATCGCCTGTGCCGGTGGGCCGATCATGCCGGAGTTCCCGAAGAGGTGAAAGGGATGCTCCGGGCCAGGTCGCTCCAGGCACGCTTCAAGAAGGCCGATGGCATCGGGGAACGATGGCATATCGGCCGGGAGCTGTGGCGGCTCAGGGCTTTCCTCAGCCCTTATGAGAAGAAGCACATCTTCACCCGCATGGTGGCCGGCCCGTACATCTACCGGGCACTGCACGGTATGTTCGGAAAGGGTCCGTCCAGCTACCCCGACCGGATCGGTCGCGGCCGTTGATGAGGATGTCGGACCTCAGCCCTCTGCGGGGAGGACGTGATCCTTCCTGCTGCGGATGACGCGATGGCACAAGCACACGCCCAGCAATAGCGCGAAGGGGAACGGATGCACCATGTAGCGCCACTCGCACATGCGCAGCACCACGGGATAGATGAGCACCATGAAGGTCACCAGAAGTGGTAGCCAGAGGTGCAGCGCGGTGGGGGCCTTGCGCCAATTCCACAGTAGGATGATGACCGCGCATGTTCCCACGGTGTAGGCGAACAGGTAGAACATCACCTGAACCACCTTGAAGATCTTCTCCCAAAGCAGGAGGGAGCCGAACGGCCGCATGATCATGCTCTCGGTGCCGTGCTGCCACATCACGTTCCGCAGCATTCGCACACGGCTCATCACATGGTAGTTGAACGGTGCCTGCTCCTGGTACAGCGCGGCATAGCGGTCCAGTTCCGCACTGATGGCATTGGCCTCGGCCAGCGAGTCCCGTTGCGAGAGGCCGCCTGCGGACAAGGCTCGGATGCGCTCGCTGATGGCGAACAGGTCGTCGCGCGTGTAGCCCGGCACGATGGCATGGTCCGGTGGTGCTTTGGCCAGGCGGCCCTCGTTGTCCAGTGTGGCACCACCTTTCCAGAACCCGTACCAGCGCATATCGGACCCCGGTGCCCACCAGATGTAATTCCCGCCGTAGCATTGGATGAAGTTCATCACGTGCCAGTGTACCTGGCTGGTGAGATCCTCTGGCATCAGCCCTTGGTTGGTGAGCGGGTTGAGCTCGTGATGGGCGCGCCAGTTCCGAAGGGTCCATAGCGCATCGGTCACCGCGAAGGGCAGCAGTACCACCACGGCCGCGAGCCAGCGCCGGGGAGCGGGGAAATATCGGAAGGCGAGGAAGGCCAGTACGGGCAGCAGGGCTGCGCTCACCGGTCGCAGGAACACCTGCCAGGCGAAGAACAGGCCCGCGAGGGCGAGCAGGCCAAGGCTCCGGCGGTCCACCGCGCGTTGCAGGAACCATGCGCTCACGATCAACGTGGACACGGCAAGGCTGTCCGAGGAGATGGAGGCATCGTACCAACTGGAATATGCGCTCAGGAGGAAGAGCGCGTACACCGCGACGCCCACCCTGTCCGATCCGGTGAGCCGTACGGCCAGCAGGCCGAGCAGCCATACGTTGATCCCCGATAGCAGCCATTGCACCACCACCATGGCATCGCGGCTGGCCCCCACGTCCATGAACTGGCGGAACACCCAATAGGGGGCGCCCACGCCTGGCATGCGGTAGTCGGGCTGGTAACTTCCGCCTGCCAATACGCTTTCGATCGGGTCAAGATAGCTTGAGGTGTCACCGGTCTTCACGGAGAGAAGGCCGGGTGTATCGGGCAGGCGCAGCTCTGCGATCGCCATGTTCATGTAGAGCCCCCGGAGCACCAGTGCGAGGAGCACGAAAAGGATCCATCGGCGCTCCAGCAGGGAACGACCAGGCGTAGGATTCATACGGAACGGTTCGATGATGGGGTGGTGGACCTCGGCGCGAAAGACGACGCAAGGATAGGGAGAAAGGCCACTGGGCCGGTGGCGGGCCATTGCTGACCGATCAACGGGCCTGGCTTGATGATGCGCTTCGCCGGGTAAGCCGGGATCGCCGTTCATTTGCAGCCGCAACTCCACGGCCATGCCCGACCGCTCGCTCCTCGTTGCCGACCCCCGGGCGGGCTACCTTGCGTTGAAGGCGGAGATCGATGCGGCCATCCACCGTGTGCTGGAGAGCGGCACTTATATCCTGGGTGATGTGGTGGAGCGTTTCGAGCGTGCGTTCGCGGCGCATGCTGGCGTGGCGCACGGCATCGGCGTACACAACGGAACGGATGCCATCCACCTGGCGCTGCGTGGGCTGGGTATCGGTGCGGGCCATGAAGTGATCACCGTGTCGCACACCGCCGTGGCCACCGTGGCCGCTGTGGAGATGGCGGGCGCCACGCCCGTGCTCGCCGACGTGGAGGCCGCCACGCTCACGCTCGACCCGCAGATGGCAGAAGCGTTGATCACGCCGCGCACCAAGGCCATCATCGCGGTCCATCTGTACGGCCATCCGACGAAGCTGGACGGGCTGCGCGCGCTGTGCGATCGCCACGACCTGTACCTGATCGAGGATTGCGCGCAGGCCCACAGTGCGCGGTACCACGGCAGGCGTGTGGGGAGCTTCGGCCATGCGGCCACGTTCAGTTTCTACCCCACCAAGAACCTGGGCGCCATGGGCGATGCAGGCATGGTGCTCACAGGCGATGCGGAGCTTGCACAGCGGCTGCGGTTGCTGCGCCAGTACGGTTGGGATGTGCCACAGCACAGCGTGCTTCCCGGTTGGAACAGCCGCCTCGATCCCCTACAGGCCGCCATCCTTGAAGTGAAGCTCGCCCACCTCGATGCCGCCACCACACAACGCAGGAGGCTGGCGCACGTCTATGATGAGGCGTTCGCGGGGCTTCCATTGAAGACGCCCGTGGAGGATGCCGCCTGCGAGCACGTGTACCACCTGTACGTCATCCGGCTGAAGGATCGGGATACGCGCGATGCCTTGCGCACGTGGCTGGCCGATCGCTCCATCATGGCGGGCATCCATTATCCACAGGCCGTTCACCAGCAGCCTGCCTACCAGGGACGCATGCGCACGGGTAACATGGCCGTCACCGAACAGGCCGCCGCCACGGTACTTTCGTTGCCGCTGTACCCGGAACTCACCGACGCCGATCAGGCGCGTGTGATCGACGCCGTGCGATCATTCTTCCAGCACCACCCATGAAGGATTCCACCATCGGCTCATTGGTCCAGCTCAGGTTCTGGCAGCACATCCAGAACGGCACGCTCACGGTGCTGCCCGATGTGGGTGGTGAGAGCTTGGGCATGCCCATCCACCGCGTGTTCACCATCACGGGTGTGCCGCCGGGAGGCATCCGCGGCGATCATGCGCACCGCTATTGCACCCAGGTGATCGTGTGCCTGCACGGAAGGGTCTCAGCTGTCCTCGACGATGGCCGCTCGCATTGCCGCATCGTGCTGGACAGGCCCGAGCAGGGGCTCTTCATCCCGCCGGGTATCTGGAACCACATCGTGTTCGAGAGCGCGGATACCGTGCTGGCGGTCTTCTGCGACATGCCTTATGATCCCGACGACTATCTGCGCGATCGCAAGGAATACCTCAAGTACAAGGGGGTATGAGCATGGCTCCGGAGGAGTATGAGCGCATGGCCGCCCTTGAGGAGACCATGTGGTGGTACCACGGGCTGCACACCAACATCGTGCAGGCGCTGCAACGGCATGCGCCGCAGTTGCATGATGTGCTGGATGCGGGCTGTGGCACGGGCGGTACGTTGAAAGCGATCGCGCGGCGCTTCCCGCAGGCCGCGTTGCACGGGATCGACATCGCACAGCAGGCCTGCGATTTCACACATGCCAAGACCGGCGCGGCCGTCACCGTGGGTTCGGTGGACGCACTGCCTTACGCGGACGCCTCGTTCGATGCGCTGGTCAGTTGCGACGTGCTGGGCTACCGCATCGACGTGGATGCCGCCATCGCGGGTTTCCACCGCGTGCTGCGGCCGGGGGGCTTGTGTGTGATCAATCTCGCGGCTTATCAATGGATGCTCTCGTACCACGACCGTGCGGTGGGGCAAGTGCGCCGCTACACCCGCACGGAGGCTGTGGCTCTGTTGCGTGGTCACGGATTCCGGCCCATCTTCGCATCCTATTGGAACACGCTGCTGTTCCCGCTCATGGTCCTCCGCCGCAAGCTCATGCCCGCCCCTGAAGCCAGCGATGTAACGCCGTTCAACCCTGTGCTGAACGGTGTGTTCGCGGCATGCGTGGCGGCGGAGTGCCGCACGTTGAAGGTCGGGCTGCCGCTGCCCTTCGGCGGTTCGGTGTTCCTTATCGCACAACGCCCCCGCTGATGGCCGCGCTCTCCATCGTCATCCCCGTGTACAACGGTGCGCGCAGCATCGGGCGGTTGGTGGATGAATTGGCGGCGCTCCGCGTGGAAGGCGGTGTGGAGCTTGTGTTGGTGAACGATGGCAGTGCCGACGATAGCTGGGAGGTGATCCAGCGCATCTGTTCCCAAGCCCCCATGACCATCACCGCCATCGACCTGGCACGCAACTTCGGCGAGCACAATGCGGTGATGGCGGGCTATGCCGTGGCGCAGGGGGAATACATCATCAACATCGACGACGACTTCCAGAACCCGCCCTCGGAGGTGGTGAAGCTGTATGCGTACGCCAGGTCGCAGCCGCAGTTCGATGTGGTGTATACGCGGTACGAGGAGAAGCATCACTCCGCCTTCCGCAACATGGGCAGCCGGTTCAACGATGCGGTGGCCCGCTTCATGATCGACAAGCCGAAGGGCCTCTATCTGTCGAGCTTCCGGTGCATCAACCGCTTCCTCTGCGATCGCATCCTGTGCTACACCGGCCCATATCCGTACATCGATGGCCTCATCCTTGAGAACACGCGCCGCATCGGTCGGCTCACCGTGGCGCACTCCCCGCGCATGGAAGGCACCAGCAACTACACCTTCCGCAAGCTGGTGAGGCACTGGTTGATGATGTTCGTGAACTTCTCGGTGATGCCCTTGCGCATCAGCAGCTTCATCGGTGCGCTCTTCAGCATCGCGGGCTTCGGGCTGGCCATGTTCGTCGTCTACGAGAGCGTCTTCCGCGATACGCCGCCGGGATGGGCCTCCATCGTGTCGGCGGTGCTCGTGTTCGCGGGCATCCAGTTGTTCACGCTCGGCCTGCTGGGTGAATACCTCGGGCGCCTTTACCTGATGCAACGGGGCAAGCCGCAATACGCGGTGCGCACCAAACTGGTGGCATCGCAGCAGCAGTGATGCCGATGGAACGCATCCTCCTCTGCACGGGCAACGCAGGCAAGGTGGCCGAATTGAAGGCCCTGCTGCCTGCGGGGATCGAACTGCTCTCCTTGGCCGATGTCGGTCTGCCCGCCGACCTGCCGGAGACCGGCGATACGCTCGAGGCGAACGCCTTGCAGAAGGCGCGTTTCGCCCACGCGCGTTGCGGCCTGCCCTGCATCGCCGACGACACCGGCCTTGAGGTGGACGCCTTGAACGGCGCGCCCGGCGTGTACAGCGCACGGTATGCTGGCGAAGAGCGCGATCCGCAGGCCAACATGGCGAAGCTGCTTGCGGCATTACACGGCGTTTCGGACCGGAAGGCACGTTTCCGCACGGTGTTGGCCTTGATCGATGCCGGGGGTGAGAAGACGTTCGAGGGTGTGGTGGAAGGCTGCATCACCACGGAGCCACGTGGCACGAGAGGCTTCGGCTATGATCCCATCTTCGTTGCCGAGGGGAATACGCTCACGTTCGCCGAGATGGAAAAGGCGGCGAAGAACACGATCAGCCATCGGGCAAGGGCGATGAGCGGCCTGCTGCGGCATTTGGCCGGGGACCGTTAGAGGCCATGCGGTCCATGTGATGGCCTTGCGCCAATGATCGGCCCGCTTGGCACATCGGGAAGTCCCCTACATTCGGACCCTTGCCCACATCATGGGCCGAACGATGGAGAAGCACACATCCTGTCTCATCTGCGGATCACCGGCGATAAGGCCCCTTGCGGCTGCCTACGCTTCGACAGGTCTGGTGCGCTGCGCCGACTGCCGTTTCGTGTTCATGGAGCGAATCCCGACCTCGGCAGAGCTGGGTGCCTACTACAGCGTGTATGCCTATGGGGGCGAAGGCTTCCTCTCCCCGATAACGGTGAAGCGCTACCACGAACTGCTGGATGGGTTCGAGCCGTACCGCAAGTGCGGCAGGCTGCTCGATGTGGGCTGCGGAAGGGGCTGGTTCCTGATCGAGGCCAAGAAGCGTGGCTGGGAGGTCTATGGCACCGAATACTCGCAGGCCGCGATCGATCTGGGGAGGCGGAACGCGATCACCATGCACCAAGGTGCACTGGACGACACGACCTTCCCCGGTATGGAGTTCGATGTGATCACATCCTTCGAGGTGCTGGAGCACACCAACGCTCCCCTCGATGATCTGCGGCATATCCATCGCATGCTGCGGCATGGAGGTCTGCACTATTGCACCACGCCGAACTTCAATAGCCTCCTGCGCTACTACCTGAAGGGCCGGTACAACATCATCAACTACCCTGAGCATCTTTCCTACTACACGCGCCGGACGATGAACAAGCTCATGCGCAAGGCAGGACTGCGACCGCTCCGCGTGGAGACCACCGGCATCAGCCTCTCCCGCCTGAAGACCTCCATGGGTGACACGAAGGAGACGCTTGTCGCCGCCGGGTCGTCCGATGAGCGGCTTCGCAGCGGCATCGAATCGAAGTGGTACCTGAAACTGGCCAAACGCATCGCCGATCGGCTGCTCTCCATCACTGGGACCGGAATGAGCCTGAAGGGGCATTACGAAAAGCCCCACTGAGCAACAGGCGTACTTCCTCCTTTCTTCCTGCTCTGGCGTTTGATCATTCTCCAATGTATGGCGGCTCCGCTGTGAGGGGTATCTCACCCCCCCACCATCCCCTCCACCAGCCCGTTCACCGCTCCCGCCACGCCGATCCCCGCCGCGTTCAGCATCTTCGGGAAGATGCTCGCGGGGCTGAAGCCCGGGGTGGTGTTCACCTCGATCGTCACCACGTCGCTTTCCTGTTCGCCGGGATCGGACCAGATGTGGTCCACGCGCACCATGCCGTCGCACTTCAGCGCGGTGTAGATGGCGGCGGACCGTTCCTGCACGATGCGTGTGACGGCATCGGGGATGGGGGCGGGGATGATCTCCTGCGTATCGCTGGCGTGGTACTTCGCGTGGTAGTCGAAGAACTCGCTGCTGGTGCGGATCTCGCAGACGGGGAGCGCCTGCACGGTGCCGTTCAGGCGGATCACGCCGCAGGTGAGCTCGCGGCCCTGCACGAAGCCTTCGCACATCACGGTGCCGTCTTCGCCGAACGCCTTGTCCAGCGCGGCGGGCAGCTCGGCGGCCGCTTTCACCTTGCTGATGCCGAGGCTGCTTCCGCTGCCATCGGGTTTCACGAAACAGGGCAGTCCCACTTCCCGCAGCACATGAGCTTCGGTGCCAGCATCACGTGAGCGCAGCAACACCGAGGGCGCCACGCGGAAGCCCATCTGCCGCAGCAGGCCGGTGGTGCTGAACTTGCTCATGGTGATCGCCATGGCGAGCACGCCGCCCGTTTGGTAGGGCACGGCCAGCATGTCCAGGTAGCCTTGCAGTTTGCCGTCCTCGCCGGGCGTGCCGTGTATGGCGATCAGCGCAGCGGCGAAGCGTTCGTGCCCGTGGCCCCGGTCGGCGGTGAACAGGGCGCGATCGAACGGCACTGCGGTCCCGTCGGCGCGTTCGCAGGTCCATGCTTCGCGGGCAACGGTGATGTAGAGCCCTTCGTAGCGGGAGCCATCCAGCGCGTCCATCATGGTGCGCGCGCTTTGCATGCTGATGACGGATTCGCCGGTGTAGCCGCCGCGCAGTACGGCGATGAGAGGACGTGCCATGGGTGGTTCGTGAACACTGCAAAGCTGACCTTGCAAGGCCATCACCCGGAGGCGGAACACCCGCGAACTGTGAACGGGGGCCTGTGGAACCGCTCCGGCTATCTTTGGCGCCGCCTCGGAGATCCTTGGCATCGCATGCGCAAGCGCCTCATCCACATCGCGTTGCCGGTCGTTGTGCTGGCAGGCATCCTTTTCGGTGGATGGCTGTGGCTGCGCAGCTACACGCTGCACGGCATCGCTTCGCGCGTTCCCGACCTGAAGGGGCTGTCGCTGGATGAGGCGTCGTCCATGTTGCAGGGCCGCGAGCTGCGGGCCATGGTGATCGACTCGGTGTATTCCGATGAACTGCCGAAAGGCAGCGTGGTGGATCAGGACCCCGATGCCGGTGTGGAGGTGAAGCCCGGCCGCAAGGTGTACTTGGTGCTCAATGCCAGCCAGCCGAAGATGATCGACATGCCACGCCTTGTGGATCTTTCCAAGCGGCAGGCGATCTCCGTGCTGGACATCATCGGGCTGAAGGTGAAGGAGCTTCAGTACAAGCCCGATCCCTGTGTGGATTGCGTGATCGCGCAGCTGTACAAGGGAGAGCCCATCGCGCCGGACGCCCGCATCCGCCGGGGCGAGGCCATCACCTTGGTGCTGGGCAGCGGCGACCACGGCGAGCGCGTTCCCGTTCCCGACCTCGTGGGCCTCACCAACGCCGAGGTGCGGATGGTATTGAACATGGCTTCGCTGAACCTCGGCGTGGTGGTGGAATGCGTGGGTTGCAATACCACGGCCGATTCCACGTTGGCGAGGGTACGGCGCCAATCACCGATGGCCGATGTGAACCACCGGATGGCCTTGGGCAGCAGCATCGACATCTGGCTCACCGCCGATACCGCAGGACTGAGGCCGAAACAAGGTTGGGACGATCCATCACGCTACATGCAAACCGATACCCTTGATGCGATCGAGTAGACTGTTCCTGATCATCGGCCTGCTCTTCGCCAGCCTCGTTGCACGGGCGCAGGGCGAATCATTGCGGGCCCTGTCGACGCGCCCGGCGGAAGGCATGGCGCGCGCGAAGTCCGGCGATGGTGTGAAGCGCCACTTCAACTACCTGTTCGATACACTGCAACTGCCGTTGATGGATGACTTCTCCATCGACCGCACGCGGAAGCGCAACGCAACGCAGTCCGATCCCGATGTGACCTTCGACCACACGGTGTATCGGCTGGAGGTGGCCGGGGTGTCCACGCCGGACATGCGCTTTTCCACCGATACCACCTACCGCACGGAGATCGATGCCAGCGAACCGCCGCAGACCACACGGATCCCATTGCCCAGCTTGATGGTCACGGTGCGCGACCTTTCGGTGTACCCGCCCACGAGCAGGGAGGTGGAGGCATGGCCCGCATACCACATCCGCGATTCCATCACGGCGCCGCCACCGGATACCATCCGCATCCAGAACCCGCCACTGATCCAAGACTCGTTGCTGGTGTACGATGTGGCTCCGGCGGAAGGCACCTACATCATGAACGGCGTTCCCACACCATTGATCCTCTGGCAGGACGATGATGTGTACATCAACGGCACCTACCCGGTGGATCCACCCACCATCGGCGTGGCTACGTTCGATGGGCTGGCTCGCACGGGCTATCCGTACGACTTCGCCAACTACACCTCGTACGGCCGTGCGGACAAGCTCACCTCCGTGCCCATCAACCTCGACTATCCCGCGAGCGATTCCATCTATCTCAGCTTCTTCTATCAGGCGAAGGGGCTCAGTGGCGATACGTTCCCGCAGGTCGGCGACAGCCTGCTGCTGGAGTTCTATGCGCCGCTGGAGCAGTCGTGGTACCGGGCATGGGGCATCCCGTATGTGGATCAGGCGCCGTTCTGGCAGGTGCTCATCCCCATCAAGGAGGCGCGTTTCCTGAAGCAGGGTTTCCAGTTCCGTTTCGTGAACTACGCCACGCTCAGTGGCTCGTTCGATCACTGGCACTTGGATTACGTGCGCCTCGGCCGGCAGCGCGCATACAACGATGTTATCCTCGTGGATGTGGCCTACGTGTCCCCCGAAGCGAGCATATTACAGACGTACACCTCCGTGCCGTTCGCCCAATTCAATACGGCCCCCGGATCGCTCATGGCGCAGCAGGTGGTGGAGCGGGTGCGCAACCTCGACATCCTCGACCGGCTGATCCAGTACAGCATGACGGCCCGGAACGAGGATGGCGGAGCCGTGTCCGCGTACATCAACGGGGTAAGCCCGAACGGCAACGCGGCACGGATCATCGACACGAACCATCCGATCAACAGCGCGCCGAACTTCTTCGTTTACGACAACTCGCCCTCCACCGATGCCGCGTTATGGGATGTGCGCTTCCTTGCCGAGGCCACCCCGGACATCAACCAGTACAACGATACCATGCGGTTGCGGCAGGAACTGAGCAACTACTACTCCTATGATGATGGCTCTGCGGAAATGGGGTACAGCCTCAATACCGCAGGGGCCAAACTGGCGTATCGGTTCGACCTCATCGGCCCCGATTCGTTGCGCGCGGTGCGCATGTACTTTAACCCGATCGCCAACCAGCCACCCGATGCGGCGCCCGGTCAGGGCTCGTTCCTCCTCACCGTATGGAGCAGCCTTTCGCCGGAGGTGATCCTGCATCAGAACTACTCGTTCTCCTCGCCGGAATACCGTCTCGATGGCATCAACAAGTTCGTGGAGTACCCGCTGGACAGCACCATCCGCGTGGAGGGCACCATCTACGTGGGCTGGGTGCAGACCAGCGCGGTGAAGATGAACCTCGGCTTCGATCGCAATCGCAACAACCGGACGAAGATCTCCTACAACGTCGGAGGCGGCTTCCAGAACACCAGTTTCAATGGCTCGCTGATGATGCGCCCGGTGATGGTCTCCGCCGTGGATCCGTGGGCTGGCATCGGAGAGCATGAGGCCGCGCCCGGTGAACTGCTCATCTTCCCCAATCCGGCTTCGGATGTGGTGCGCATCGCGATGAACGGCGACATGCCCGCCCGTGCCACCGTACAATGCCTCGATGCCACCGGTCGCGTGGTGTGGAGCGAACGCATGACCGGGACGAACGAGTTCAGCACCGCCGCCATCGCCAACGGCATGTACGTGGTGCGCGTGCTCGATGCGCAAGGCACCCTTCATACACAAGGCCGCATGGTGGTCCAACACTGATGGACCACGGGATCGACAGTGCCGGTGACGAGCAGGAGCTTTACGAGCACCACCGCATCGTCTGCGACCCGAAGCAGTCGCTGATCCGGCTGGACAAGTTCCTCTTCGATCGCCTTGCGCACACTTCGCGCAACCGGATACAGGTGGCCGCGAAGGCGGGCAACGTGCTGGTGAACGGCAAGGCCGCGAAGCCCAGCCAGAAGGTGAAGCCCGGCGACGAGATCAGCATCGTGCTGCCCTATCCGCAGCGCGAGGTGGAGCTCCTGCCCGAGGACATCCCGCTGGAAGTGCTGTACGAGGATGAGCATATCCTCGTGATCAACAAGCAGGCGGGCTTGGTCGTGCATCCCGGCCACGGCAACTGGACGGGCACGCTGGTCAACGCGCTGCTGTTCCATTTCGGCAAACTGCCCAGCACGCCCGGCGCGGAGATCCCGCGCCCCGGTCTCGTGCATCGGCTGGACAAGGACACCAGCGGGGTGATGGTCATCGGCAAGACCGAGGAAGCCCTCACGCACCTCGCGCGGCAATTCTTCGATCGCACGAGCGACCGGCGCTACAATGCACTCGTGTGGGGGGACTTCGCCGAAGAAGAAGGTGTGATCGAAGCCCACATCGGCCGCAGTGTGAAGGACCGCACCGTGCAGTTCGTGTACCCCGACGGCGATCAAGGAAAGCCAGCAGTGACGCGGTGGAAAGTGCTTGAGCGGTTCCGTTACATCACGTTGGTGGAGTGCAAGCTCGAAACGGGCCGCACGCACCAGATCCGTGTACACATGCAGTGGACCGGCCACCCCCTCTTCAACGATGCGGCTTATGGTGGAGACCACGTGCTGAAAGGCACCACCTTCACCAAGTACCGCCAGTTCGTGGAGAACTGTTTCAAGCAGTTGCCCCGTCAGGCGCTGCATGCCCGCACACTCGACATCGACCACCCCATCACCGGCAAGCGCATGCACTTCGAGAGCCCGCTGCCCGCCGACATGCAGGCCGTGCTGGAGAAATGGCGCACCTACACGGTGACGAAGCCGATGGGCGATGATGAAGAGCCCCTTGATGCGGAGGCGGTGAACAACATGAAGTAGGCGCTCAGTCGAGCATTCCGCGTACGACGTTCAGTCCTCCAAACATCCGCAGTGATCTTCCGAAGGAGACCCTGCGGCTGGCCGGAATGAACTGGTCTCGCGCGCTCACCACATTCCCCGCACGATGTTCAGTCCGAAGGTGAGCAGCATCGCCGTGCCGAACACCCAGAAGTACAGCTTCCAGTAGGAGACCTGCCGATAGAAGCGCTTGTCGTATTCGCCGTCCTGCGTGAGCGTGTGCCACAGCCAATGCACCGGCCACACCACGATCACGAAGGCGCACGCATAGAACAGCAGCAGGGCGAAGAAGTACATCATGGCCGCGTGCGGATCACCTTGCCGGCAGAGGTGCGTTGGAACACGGGAACGGTGCGCACCCGCCGTGGAAGCTCGTGCGGATGAAGCACGTTCAGCAGCAGCGGCATCACTTCGTTCATCACCTCCGCCTCGGCTTTCGGGCATTCCAGCACGAGCAGCACGGCCTGCCCGAGCACATCATCGGGCGTGGCGGTGAAGTAGTGCGAATAGGGGATCACGCCTGCGGTCTTCGCTTCTATTTGCTCCGGGAAGATCTTCTTGCCGCCGCTGAGGATCACATTGTCGAAACGGCCCAGCCAGCGGAAGTGGGTGTCGTCGATCAACTCGGCGAGGTCGTTCGTCACGTGCTGTGGAACACCGAGGTGCGGCGTGTACACCACGAGGCACCCGCGCGGATCGCGGCCGAACTGCACATCGCCCAACGCGGTGAAGACGTCGCTCCGCTGCCTGCCGTTCAAGGCACGCACCGCCACGTGCGTCACGGTCTCCGTGCTGCCGTAGCCCACGAACACCTGTGTGCGCATGCCTTGCAGCGCCTCGGTCAGCGCCTCGCTCACCGGGCCGCCGCCGAGCAGGATGGTCTCGAACCGATCCTCCACGCGGGCGCGATCCTCGTTCAGTATCCGGTGCAATTGCAGGGGCACCATCGCCGCGAAGTGGAAGCGATCATCGGTCATTAAGTGTTCCAGCACGCTTCCACGCGGATCGATCACATGCAGGTCGAGGCCCAGCACGAAGCCGCGCACGAGCATCATCTTCCCTGCGATGAAGTCGCTTGGCAGGCAGTGCAGCACGCGGTCGCCGGGCCGGAGCCCGAAAGCATGTGCGGTGAGCTGCGCGCTGGCGATGAGATCTTCCTGTGGAATGGTCAACCGCTTCGGAGGCCCGGTGGTTCCACTGGTGGTGGCGTGGAGGCCGTCCGCGTTGCCGAGATCCTGCAATGTCCTCACCACGGGGGCAGCCCACACCCGATCCTCCGAGCCGCGATCGGTCAAGGCTGTGAAGCGGTCGATCGCTTCCTGCCGCGTGAGCACTTCACCATCAACGGTGATGCGCCCGAACCGATCGTTGAGGCCGCTCATTACGCGAAGAGCGAAAGGTCCCACGCCACTTCAGGCCGGTAGTGCAGCACGCCACGCTCAGCCAGCAGGGGCGAAGGGATGTTGTTCGCGTACACGCTGCCCGTTCCCAAGCCTTGGGGCATGTCCACATCCAGCGTGGCCGTGAATTGCGCGATCGCGTTCAGCCCGATGCTGCTTTCCAGCGCCGAGGTGATCCACCAGCCGATGCCACGCGCCTTCGCCAGTTCGATCCATTCCTGCGTGGCCGCCCAGCCACCCACGAGGCTCGGTTTGATCACGATGTACTTCGGCTTCACGTTGTTCAGCAGATCCACCTTCGCATCACGGGTGTTCAGGCCGATCAGGTCCTCGTCCAGCGCCACCGGCACCGGCGATCGCTCACAAAGCTCGGCCATCACCTCGTACAGGCCCGGTGCAACCGGCTGTTCGATGCTGTGGACCTGAAGTGCCGACAGCCGTTCCAGCACCGCCATCGCATCCCGCGCACCGAACGCGCCGTTCGCATCCACGCGCAGGGTGATGTCCTGTGGGCCGAACTCACCGCGCACTGAACGCAGCAATTCCAGTTCATCATCGATCCCAATGGCACCGATCTTCATCTTCACCGTGGTGAAGCCTTTCCCGATCTGCTCGCGGATCCGCTGCTTCATGGTGGCCTTGTCGCCCATCCACACCAGCCCATTGATCGGAATGGCCTGCTGGCCGAGCAGGAACGGCGAAGGGAACAATTGTTTCGTGCCGCTCACCGCGAGGTCGCGCAGGCATTGCTCCACGGCGAAACGCACGCTGGGCACATCCACCAGATCGGTGGTCAGTCTGCGCTGCCAGTCGCTCGTATCCGCGCACAGCTCGATCAGCTTCGTCCGCACATCCGCCGGGAATTCCTTGCTGTGGCCGGGGAAGAGCGCCGCTTCGCCGATGCCCTGCACCTCGGGCCGTCCGGTATCCCACGCGATCAGGTACCACACGCTGCGGGCATTGATCGTACCCTTCGACGTGCCCAACTCGAAGCGGGGTTGCAGGGTGTGCTCGATCCAGCGCGCGGCGATCATACCGCAAGGATAAGCCCCAGCGAGAAGAGAAGCGCCGTGAGGAAGGTGCCCATGGCAAGCACTTTCAGTTGCGGGTCGAGGGCGCGGGGATCGGTGATGGTCCAGATCCTCCGTAGATGGATGATGAAGACAGGGATGGTCAACAGGAAGACCCATTGGTAGAGCGACCAATCGATGAGTGTCGAGAAGGCGATCAAGCAGCAGTACCCGACTGCAACGAGGAAGGTCTGATAGATTTTAGCGTGGCGAATTCCCATCCGCACCACCAGTGTACGCTTGCCACTTGCCGCATCATTCTCGATGTCGCGCATATTGTTCACGTTGAGCACGCCTGCACTCAGTGCCCCGAAGGCTGTGGCTGGTATCAGAACGGCCCAGTGAAGATGTCCAGAATGCAGGTAGAATGTTCCGGCCACTCCGACAATGCCAAAGAAGAAGAACACACTTATGTCACCGAGCCCTGCGTACCCATACGGGTTCTTTCCGAACGTGTACTTCACCGCTGCACCGATGGCCAGTAGGCCGAGCAGCAGGAATGCGAGCGTGGTGAACGAAAAGCCCAGCGCCACAGTGATCAATGCACAACCACTGACGAAGGCCAGCAACCCACAGACGATCATAGCTTGCTTCATCTGCGCCGACGTGATCGCACCGCTTTGCACGGCACGTTGGGGACCT
>JAHBUM010000140.1 GCA_019638075.1 Flavobacteriales bacterium
GCGGCGGCTCGCCCACCGCCTTGCTGCGGCGGATGGCCAGCGGATGGCCGTCGGTCGGTAGCGCTTCGATCGTGATCTCCTTCGGCACGCTGTGGATGTCCGGCACCTTGTAGGTGCTCAGCGCGTTGCTCAGCAGTTTGCCCTTGTCGTTGTAGACGATCTCCTCCATCGTCATCCAGCCGAGGCCCTGCACCAGCCCGCCTTCGATCTGGCCGATGTCCACCGCATCGTTCATACGCTTGCCGAAGTCGTGCACCAGCTTCACCGCGTCGATCTCGTAGGTGCCACGGATGCAATCCACCGTGACCATCACCGCCGCAGTGCCATAGACATGGTACGCGAACGGGTGGCCTTTCTCCTTCGTCTTGTCGAAGTGGATGTCCGGCGTGGCGTAGTGGCCGCTCTCGCTCAGGTTCACACGGTCCCAGTGCGCGGCATGGATCAGCTTCTGCCAGTCGAGGTCGGTGGGCTGGCCGTTGTTCAGCACGCGCTCATCTGCGATCGTGATCGCTTCGGGAGTTGTGTTGAGCATGCGCGCGGCCTTCTCCTTCAGTCGTGCGAGGATCGCATGGCAGCCGTTCTCCAGTGCCTTGCCGTTCAGGTCGGCGGTGGCGCTTGCCGCGCTGGGGCTGGTGTTCGCCACGCGCGTGGTGTTGGTGCTCTCGATCTTCACCCGCGACGGGTCGATGGAGAACACGGCCGCAGCCACTTGCACCATCTTGGTGTTGAGGCCCTGGCCCATCTCTACGCCGCCGGTGCTTACGCCCACGCTGCCGTCCTGATACACATGCACCAAGGCCCGCGCATGGTTCATCGGCGTGTTGGTGAACGAGATGCCGAAGCAGATGGGCATGATGGCCATGCCTTTCTTGTGCGTCTCGCTCTTCGTGTTGAAAGCATCCACATCGGCCTGCAACTTGTCGAGGTCGTACTTCTCATCGGTCAGCTCCCAGCAGGCTTCGGCGTGTACGTGATCGGCCACCTGCCCGTAGCTGAACTCGCTGCCCTCCACCATCAGGTTGCGGCGCTGGATCTCGCGCGCGCTCATGCCCAGCTTGTCCGCCGCATGTGCGATGGCGCACTCGATCACGAACATGCCCTGCGGACCGCCGAAGCCTCGGAACGCCGTGTTCGGTGGCCGGTGCGTGCGGCAGCAGTAGGCCGTCACGTCCACGTTAGGGATGTGGTAGGCGTTGGTGGCGTGGAAGAGCGTGCGTTCCATCACCGCCGGTGAGAGGTCAGCGGCCGCACCAGCGTTCTGGTGGAAGGTGGCCTCGTATGCCACGATCCTCAGGTCTTTGTCGAAGCCGATCTTGTAATCGCTGCTGTACGGATGCCGCTTGCCGGTCATGCGCATGTCGTCCATGCGGTGCATGCTCAGCTTCACCGGTTTCTTCAGGATGTACGCAGCAAGCGCCACCAGCGCAGCCCACGCCGAAGCCTGATCCTCCTTGCCGCCGAAGCCGCCACCAAGCCGCGTTACATCTACCTCCACGCGGTGCATCGGGATGCCCAGCACACGAGCGATGGTGCGTTGCACGGCGGTGGGCCCTTGCGTGCTCGATGCGATGCGGATGCTGTCGTGCTCGGTGGGGTAGGCGTAGGCGCCCTGCGTTTCGATGTAGAGGTGTTCCTGTCCGTTGTTGTCCGCGCGGCCCTCGAAGACGTGCTCGCACCGCGTCCATGCGTTCGTGGTGTCGCCGATCTTGAACTTGCGTGGCGGGATGATCAGTTCGTTCTTCGCACGTGCCTCGCGCGGATCGGTGATCACCGGCAACTCTTCCAGTTCAACGGTGATGAGCTTGCGCGCCTGCACCGCCGCATCTTCGCTCGTAGCGATGATCAGCGCCACCGGCATGCCCCAGAAATGGATCTCGTGCTCGGCGAAAAGCGGCTCGTCCGGGATGATGCCGCCGATCTGGTTCTCGCCGGTGACATCCTTGTAGGTGAGGATCCGCACCACACCCGGATAGGCTGCCGCCTTGGAAATATCGAGGTGCTTGATGTGCGCGTGGGCCGAAGGCGCATCGTAGGGGAGCGCGTAGAGCGTGCCCTGTTGCACCGGGATGTCGTCCAGATAGATGGAGCGACCGGTCACGTGGCCTATGCTGTCGACGTTCTTCATGCTTGGTCGCCGAAGCGGTTATGCGAAGGCGTGCCCACCAGCTCGTTCAAGGTGAAGTGCTCCGGGAAGAGTTCGAGGAAGTGCGCGAAGAACAATTGGCGTAGCAGCAATCGTTTGTAATCCGAGGTTCCACGCGCGTCGCTGATCGGCGCGATCTCCGCGTTCATCACGGCGACGGCTTCGCGGATGGTGCTTGCATCAATGGGCTTGCCGGTCAGGAAGGCAGCGGTATTGCTCAGGTACCTCGGTATGGGTGCCACGCCGCCCGCGCTCACGTGCGCTTCGCGGATCGTATCGCCATCCATCTCCAAACGGATCGCCGTGTTCACGCTGGCGATGTCGAGGTGGGTGCGTTTGCTCACCTTCTCGAAGTGGAAGCGCGTGTTCTTCGTCGGCGCGTTGAAGGATACGGATGCCACGATCTCGTCCGGCGACTTGTCAAGCTGCTTGTAGCCTTTGTAGAGGTCTTTCAACTTGATGGCTCTGTCATTCCGGGCTTGACCCGGAATCGCGTGAGTGCTGAGCGTGATCGTACTATCCAGCGCAATGAACATCGCTGTCAGATCCCCGATGGGCGAGGCGTTCACGAAGTTCCCGGCCACCGTACCCATGTTGCGGATCGGTGTGGATGATATGAGCAACAAATGTTGTTCCAGTTCCGGGAAGAGCTTTTTCAGGTCGGGCGAGTTCATCAGGTCCGCTGCTGTGGCCGCACCGCCTATGATGCACCGGCCACCTTCCACGCGGATGCCTTGCAGCGTGGCGTCGCGTGCCACGGAACGCACCGGGTTGTGGTGCATGCTGTCGTGCTTCTGGACATACAGGTCCGTGCCGCCAGCGACTGTGATCGCGCGCGGATCGCCTGATGGTTCCGTTGCTGCCGCCACAGCACGCAACCGCTCTTCGATCCCCTTGAAATGCGCGGGCAGGAAACCGTTCTCCACCGACCAGCCGATCGGGTCCGCTGTATCCTTCCCTGCAAGTTGTCGGGCTGTGGATGCCGCCGCGCGCTCGATCGACTTGTAGCCCGTACATCGGCAGATGTTCCCATCGACGGCCCGCACAGCGAGTTCCTCCGTGGTCGGTGTGCGCGACAGGCAACAGCCGCTCAGGCTCACCACGAAGCCCGGTGTGCAGAAGCCGCATTGCGTGCCGCTCTCGTCCACCATCGCCTGCTGCACGGGCGAGAGTTTGTCCATGCACAGCCCTTCCACCGTGACCACGTGCCTGCCCTGTACGTTCGCCAGCGCCAGCAGACAGGAGGTCATCGACTTGTATTCGACGCGATCGTTGCTGAGTTCGCCGACCAGCACGGTGCATGCGCCGCAATCCCCTTCGCGGCAGCCGATCTTGGTGCCCTTGAGTTGCTGGTGATAGCGGATGATGTCGAGCATCACCGTGCCTTCAGGCGCATCGCTCTCCACGAGCGTGTCGTTCAGGATGAAGCGGATCATGTGTTCGGCAAGCCCTTTTGCCCGGGGCAGCGCAGTGTGCAAGGTAGCGCGGGCGGCCTATTTCACGATGGTGACGTGACCCACGTGCTCGATGGGCTCGCCGGTCAGGCCGTCCTTGCACGTGAGCTTCCACACGTACACATCCACCTGCGAAGCCACGCCGCCGTAGCCGCCATCCCACGGCTTGCCGGGTTGGTCGGTATCGAAGATCCGTTCACCCCACCGGTTGAAGACCATGAACTGGTAATCCTTCGCCTGCGGTGGCAGGTTGAAGATGGGCAGGAACACATCGTTGTGGCCGTCGCCGTTGGGGGAGAAGGCGTTGGGCACGAACACGGCCAGCACATCGTGGACGGGCAGCGGCGTGCATACGGTCATGGCGCAGCCGTTCGCGTCGGCGGCGGTGAGGCATACTTCATACACATCGCCGAGGCTGCCGGGGAAGGTGTAGGTCGGATGCTCTTCGGTGCTGGTGCCGAGATCGCCGAAGGTCCACGTGAAGGAGACCGCGTTGGACGATGAAAGGTTGAGGAAGGTGACCTCGGGGTTGGTGATGATGATGGTGTCCGGCGAGTACGTGAACGATGGCACCACCGGCGGGGGGCTCGCGATCACACCGGCCGACCGTGCGACGCAGCCGTTGGCATCGGCCATCACCACCACGTACGGGCCGGGGCACAGGCCGGTGAAGAGCGGCGTGGCCTGCGTGGTGCCCGCTACGGTGTACAGCGCGCCTTCGGGATCCTGAACCACCAAGGTGCCATCGCAGCTGCTGGGGCAGGTTTCCGGAATGGTCACCACGGCGTCGATCACCAGCGGCACCGGCTGGCCGACCGTGAAGGGCACGGTGATGTGGCAATTGTTCGTGTCCGCCACGATCACGGTGTACGACCCGGCGCAAAGGCCCGTGGCTTCCGGCACGTTGCCCGCCACGTTGTTCAGCCAGATGTGGAAGTATGCGCCATGCCCGCCTGTGGTGGCAACGCTCGCGGTGCCATCGCAACTGCCGTGGCATATCGCATCGGTGCTGGTGCTGATGCCTTCCATCGGCTCGGTGAAGAGGATCGTGACCGCATCGCTGCTCGCGCAATCATCGGCTGTGACGGTGTTCCAGTGGAAGGTGTGGTACCCCGCTGCTGGTGCCGATACCAGCGCGTTCGGCGAGGTGGCATCGTCGATCAGGAAGC
Organism: Flavobacteriales bacterium; assembly: GCA_019638075.1. GTDB lineage: Bacteria > Bacteroidota > Bacteroidia > Flavobacteriales_F > PHOS-HE28 > PHOS-HE28. The sequence goes on from JAHBUM010000140.1 coordinate 4,767, forward strand.
CGCTTGGCACCGACCATGATCCACTGGCCCATGTCCCCGTGGCGGCAAGGTGATGCTTCAGGTTGCACGAGACGGTATCGGGTCCCGCGTATGGCGTGGGCACGAGGTGGATGGTCACGCTCGCCGTGGCCGCATCGTTGGGGCACAATGTGCCGAAGACCGTGTAGGTGTAGGTGCCCGGCGTATCGGATGCCGGGTCGAAGCTGCCGTTGTTCGCCACGCCGCCGGGTCCTGTCCACGTTCCGTTCGCGTCGGGTGCGCCACCGAGCAGGCCGAAGAGCGTGATCGGCGCGGCTTCAGGGCATAGGGTGGTGCTTCCGTCGATGCCTGCGTTCGGCGGTGTTTCCACGCTCACCGTTACGGTCGCGGCCAGGTTGGGGCAGGGGTACGCCGCTTGGATCGAATAGGTGTATGCGCCTGCGGGATCGGTGCCCGGTTGGAACACGCCATCCGTCGCTCCCGAAGGACCGCTCCACGTGCCGCCCGCATCGGGGCTTCCGTTCAGTGCGGCGAACAGGTCGATCGCGGTGCCGCTCGCGCAACTGGCCACGCTCGCGCTTTCACCCGCGTCCGATGCAGGTGTCACGGCGATCACCACTACTGCGGTATCGCTCTGGCACGGGAGCGGAACGTACAGGATGTAGCGCAGCGTGTCGCTCGTTTGTGTGGCGGGATCGAAGAGCGCATTCACTGTTCCGCCTGCGCTGTTCATCCATACGCCACCGGGATCGGGCGTGCCTTGCAGCAGGCTGAACAGCGTGATCGGCGCCTGGTTCGAGCAAAGGATCGCCGCGCCATCGCCGCCCGCATCGGGATCGGTCAGTTGCGTAACGGTCACTGTGGCCGTGGCGTTGGGGCAGGGTGCGGTGCCCGCGACCAGGTAGGTGTACGCGCCGGGAACACTGCTGCCCGGCACGAAAGTGCCTGTGGAACCGATGCCCCCCGGACCGGTCCACGCACCGCCGACATCCGCGCCACCGAGACTGGGGAACATGTCCACGGGATCGCCGCTGATGCACAGGTTGAGGATGGCGTCACTGCCCGCGTTCGGCTCGTCGGTGATCGCTATCGTCACCGTGCTGATGTCGTTGGGGCAGGGCGAAGTGCCGGATACGGTGTAGGTGTACGTGCCTGCCGCGTTCACCGATGGGTCGAAGAGGCTCGAAACACCCATGCCCGATGCGGTCCACGATCCGCCAGTGTCAGGCGTGCCTTGGAGCACATCGAAGAGATCGATCGGCGCGCCCGTGGCGCACACCGTGAACTGTCCATCGCTGCCGGCATCGGGAGGTGCGATGATCGCGACGTTGACCATTGAGCTCACATTGCTGCAAGGCGGCGGCGCTTCGATGGTATAGATGTATGTGCCAGCCGCATCGCTCGCGGGATCGAACACTCCGTTGAAAGGAAGCCCGCCCGGCGCGGTCCAGTTGCCGCCGATGTCCGGTGTTCCGCCAAGCGCACTGAAGAGCGTGGTGGGCGCATCGCTCGCACAAAGCGTCAGCAGGCCGTCCAAGCCCGGATCGGGATCGGTCACCACATTCACCGTCACCACCGCGACATCAGCAGGGCAGGGCGCCGTGCCTGCAACGGTGTAGGTGTATGCTCCCGAAACATCAGCGGAAGGGGTGAAGGTGCCGCTGAACGTTGTGCTGTTCGGCCGCGTCCATGTTCCTCCTGCATCGGGCGTTCCTTGAAGCACGGGGAACAGTGGCGTGGCATCGCTGGTGATGCACAGCGTGATGGCGCCATCCGCACCGGCATCGGGTGGCGCGATCACATCCACCGTAACCGTGGTGCTCGCGCTGGTGCATGGCGGTGGCACTGTGAGCGTGTAGGTGTACACACCGGCCGTGTGCGTGGCCGGATCGAAGAGGCCACCTGCGAGCGCGCTCGGTCCGCTCCATGTTCCTCCCGCATCCGGCGAGCCTTCGATCCACGTGAACAGATCGGTCGCCGCATCCGTCGCACACAAGGTGATGAAGCCCGGCCCTCCGGGATCGGGGTTGTCCACCACGTTCACTTCCACCAATGCAGTTGCGGCAGGGCAGGGAGCCGTGCCAGTCACGGTGTAGGTGTAGTTGCCTACGATCATCGTGGTCGGGTTGAAGTTCCCGCCGATCACCGCGCTCGGTCCGCTCCACGCACCACCCGCATCGGGTGTTCCGCTCAAGCCATTGATCAGTGCTTCGGGAGCGCTTGTCGCGCAAAGCGTCAGTCCTCCGTCGATGCCCGCGTTGGGCGGCTGTGCCACGCTCACCGTCACCGTGCTGCTCGCGTTGGTGCAGGGCGGCGGTACGCTGATGGTGTATGTGTACACACCGGGAAGCGATGTGCCCGGCACGAACACATCCCCGGCAAGTGCGCTCGGTCCGCTCCACGCGCCACCTGCATCCGGTGTTCCACCGAGTTGCGCGAAGAGGCTGCTTGGTGCATCGGTGGCGCACAGTGCGAGCATGCCCGGCGTGCCAGCGTCCGGCGCATCCACCACATCAACGCTCACCAATGCTGATGCCGCAGGGCAAGGTGCGGTGCCGGTCACGGTGTAGGCGTAGTCGCCCGGTTGCATCGTGGCGGGGTTGAACATCCCTCCGGTGATCGCGCTTGGCCCGTTCCACGTACCACCGGCATCGGGCGTTCCACCGATGGAAGAGAGCAATGGCGTTGCGGGGCTGCTGACGCACAACGTGAGTGATCCATCGTCGCCCGCGTTCGGTGGTTGCACAACGCTTACGGTCACGGTGCTGCTCACGTTCACGCAGGGCGGCGGTACGGTGATGGTGTAGGTGTACACGCCGGGCAGCATCGTTGCGGGATCGAAAAGTCCGCCGCTCACCGCGCTGGGTCCGGTCCATGCGCCGCCTGCATCGGGTGTGCCGTTGAGTTCATTGAAGAGGTTGAATGCTGCATCCGAAGCGCATACTGTGATACTTCCCGGCGATCCCGCGTTGGGCGTTGCCACCACGTTGACCAGCACATCGGCGGCATCAGCGGGGCAGGGCGTTGTTCCCGGCACGGTGTACGTGTAGGTGCCGGGTGTCATCGTGGCCGGGTCGAACGAGCCGCCGATGATCGGACTCGGTCCGCTCCATGTACCACCGGCATCGGGCGTTCCTCCGATGGAAGGAAGTAGCGCGGTGGCTGGGCTGCTGATGCACAACGTTAGCGCGCCATCGTTGCCCGCGCTCGGCGGTTGCACGAGGGTGACGGTCACGGTGGTGCTCACGCTCGTACAGGGCGGCGGCACGGTGATGGTGTACGTGTATACGCCTGCGGCCATCGTTGCGGGATCGAACTGGCCGCTGCTTACCGTACTCGGTCCGGCCCATGTACCGCCTGCATCGGGTGATCCACCGATCTGGCCGAAGAGGTCCACCACTGCGGCCGATGCACACAACGTGATGGCGCCCGGTGTGCCCGCATCGGGGTTCGTCACCACGTTCACTGCTACGGTTGCGGATGCTGATGCGCACGGAGCGATGTCCGCCACTGTGTAGGTGTATGTGCCTGCCAGCATCGTGGCGGGGTCGAACAACGCGCCGTTCAATATGCTGGGGCCGCTCCATGTTCCCCCGGCATCAGGGCTTCCGCCCAGCACGGTGAAGAGCGAAGTGGGAGGGCTGGTGGCACATAGTGCGATGGACGCATCCACGCCCGGATCCGGCGGTGTGTTGATGGTGACCGTCACCGTTGCGGTCTCATCGGGGCACGGCGCTGTTCCGGCAACGGTGTAGGTGTACACCCCGGCGTTCATCGTTGCAGGATCGATCATACTACCGACAACTGCGCTCGGTCCGCTCCACGTGCCGTCTCCGTTCGGCGAACCACCGAGTTGCGCGAAGAGCGAGGCAGGTGCATCGCTGCTGCAAAGTGTGATCGTTCCATCGGTCCCTGCGTTCGGTGGCGTGTTGATGGTCACGGTCACCGA
>JAHBUM010000141.1 GCA_019638075.1 Flavobacteriales bacterium
GGTTCGCTGTACGACAGCAGCACCTACGCCGATCTGGAACAGGCCATGAAGCACCCCGGCAAGGAATACCATGTCGTGGGCACCTTGGATCGCTCGGCGGAGATCGTGTACGAGCCCAGCCTGAACGCGAGCCTCACCACCTTCACCATGCGCGACCTCAACGGACAGACCTGCAAAGTGCATCTGGCCAAAGCCAAGCCGCAGGACTTCGAGCGCAGCGAACGGCTGGTGCTGATCGGCGAAGCCAACGAGCGCGGCGAGTTCGAGGCGCGCGACATGCTGATGAAGTGCCCGAGCAAGTACAACGAGGAGAACAAGGTGAACGGATGAACGCCCGATCAGAAAATGAGAAGATCAGACGATCAGATGATCCAATACCATCGCGGAGTCCAGTTTTCTGATCTTCTGATCCTCTAATTATCTGATCCTCCGACCATGGACTACATCGGCGAACACCTCTGGGCGGGCCAGTTGGGACATGCCCTCACGGTGATCTCGCTGGTGGGTGCGTTGCTGGCGACCGCAGGCTACTTCATGGGCACGCGCACCGGCTCGGTGGAATGGTTGCGCACCGGCCGCCTTGCCTTCCGTGCGCATTCGCTGGCGGTGCTGGGCATCGTGGTCACGCTGTTCGTCATGCTCTTCAACCACTGGTTCGAGTACGACTACGTGTGGAAGCACAGCAACATGGCCATGCCGATGAAGTACATCGCCAGTTGCTTCTGGGAAGGGCAGGAAGGCTCGTTCCTGCTGTGGACCTTCTGGCATGTGGTACTGGGGAATGTGCTGATCTGGCGCGCCAAGAACTGGGAAGGCCCGGTGATGACGGTCTTCGCCACGGTGCAGGTGTTCCTCGCCATCATGATCCTTGGCGTGTACGTGGGTGATGTGCGCGTGGGCAGCACTCCGTTCCTGTTGATCCGCGAACTGCCAGAGAACATCGGGTTGCCTTGGACGGCGATGGCGAACTACCTCAGCGCGATCCCGCAATTCGCCGATGGGCGCGGCCTCAACCCGCTGTTGCAGAACTACTGGATGGTGATCCATCCGCCCACCTTGTTCCTCGGCTTCGCGGCCACATTGGTGCCTTTCGCGTATGCCATCGCAGGCTTGTGGCGCAAGGACCGCACGGGCTGGATCGCCCCCGCCCTGCCGTGGACCTTCTTCGGCGTGATGGTGCTGGGCACCGGCATCCTCATGGGTGGTGCATGGGCGTATGAAGCGCTCAGCTTCGGCGGTTTCTGGGCGTGGGATCCGGTGGAGAACGCCTCCCTCGTTCCGTGGATCACGCTCGTTGCTGCCGGCCACCTGATGCTGGTGAACAAGCGCAAACCGACCGCGCTCTTCAGCCTGTTCCTGCTCACGCTGATCACGTTCGTCCTCGTTCTCTATTCCACCTTCCTCACGCGCAGCGGCGTGTTGGGCGATACCAGCGTACACAGTTTCACCGGCGATGGCATGCTGCCCGGCCTGCTGCTCTTCCTGCTCTTCTACATCGGCCTCAGCGTGATGATGCTGCTTTCCGACATGGGCCAACGGAAGTTCTACGCCTTCATTTCCGCGGCGCTCCTGGCGATCGGTGTGGGCCTGGAGATACAGGTACCGGCGATCCTGCTTTTCGGTGCGGTCAGCATCTGGATGCTGGTGGCCGCATACCGCCAGAGCTTCACCAGCAAGGAACCGGAGGAATCGTTGTGGTCACGGGAGTTCTGGTTGTTCATCGGTTCGCTCGTGCTGTTGTTGAGCGCGATGCAGATCACCTTCAGCACCTCGGTGCCGGTCTTCAACCTGTTGCTGGAGCCGTTCGACAAGGCCTTCGGCTGGATCGGCGACAAGACGGGCAGCGAGTTCTTCAAAAGCCTTGCCGATGCCAGGCTCGCACCACCGGGTGAAGCCATTGCGCACTATAACAAGTGGCAGATCCCCTTCGCCTTCATCGTCACACTCCTGATCTCCTTCGTGCAATATCTGCGTTGGAAGGATACCGACGTGAAGAAGTTCCGCAGGCAGCTCGCGGCATCGTTCTTCGTTTCGATCGCGCTCACTGCGTTGGGCGTATACCTGCTGAAGTACGAACTGGCCGAACTCAACCTGATCGCGCTGTTATTCGCCACCGTCTTCGCCATCGTGGCCAACGCGTGGTACATCCCGTCGGTGCTGAAGGGCAGTTTGAAGAGCGCTGGTGCTTCGGTGGCACACGTGGGCTTCGGATTGGTATTGCTGGGTGCATTGATCAGCACCAGCCGCCAGAACGAAGTGAGCCGCAACACGCGCAACATGGACCTGCGGTTCCTGAACGAAGCGTTCAACAACAGCGAGGACATCCTGCTGTACCGCGGCGACACCGTGCTGATGGGAGAACACTACGTGCGCTACCACAGCAAGCGGCAGGAAGGCGTGAACCTGTACTACGACATGGACTACTACGCCGCCGTGCCGCGCAGCTATTCCGCCGGTGACACGGTGCGCGTGGGCGACATGCTCTTCACCGCGAAGGATGCGCATGTGGCGGGCCGCTTCTTCCTCGGCGACCAGCCCACGCACTGGCAGCCCTTGGAGGACTACACGCGCCGCGAGCTATGGCGCGCCCGCGAATGGTCACCCAGCAGGCCGGGAGAACAGGTCTTCGCGCTGGCGCCCTTCGTGCAGTTGAACCCGCGCTTCGGCAACGTGGCCGAGCCCAGCACCAAGCATTGGCCGCACCGCGACCTGTACACGCACGTGCGCTACGCCGACCTCGCGCTGGCCAGCGATACCGCCGATGATGACTGGATGCCCGACCGCCTGTACGACAAGCACGTGGGTGATTCCATCATCACACCCACGGCGATGGCGATCATCGACAGCGTGTACGTGGTGAAGGACAGTGTGACGAAGGCGATGCTCGGCGATCAGTACACGGTGTACGCCGCCCATCTGCGCGTGCGCGACCTGTACCAACCCGACCGCTGGTTCGAGGCACGTCCGCTGGTGATCTACGCCAACGGCCAGCCCGTGATGGGCAAGGCCGCAGAACTGGGGGCATTGCGGATCCGGTACAGCCTCGCCACCGTGCAGCACGAACACGACCACCCGCCAGGCCACGATCATGCGGCCCATGATACGGAGGGCAGCGAAAAGCCGCGCGTGGCCGTGGGCCTCAATGTGGCCGAAGCGGAGTTCCTCGTGATGCAGGCGATCGTGTTCCCCGGCATCAACATCCTGTGGATCGGCTGTGTGCTGCTGTTCGTGGGCACGTTGATGGCGGTGCGGCAGCGGATAAGGTGATAACTTCGACGGGTGCGCGCACTCCTTTTCACCGTCCTCGTCCTTCCGACCGTCAGCATCGCACAAACGACGATGTGCACGGAATTGGATTCGATCGTGCGGACGATCCAACGTGTCTCGTTCTACAACACACAAGCTGCTCAAGAGCGCATCGCGAAGCTGGACCTCTCCGGTTGTGCTCAAGCGGACTCGCTGCACGAACTTGCCACACACCTCACCGCTGTGATGAATGCGCTGGGCGATCACCATGGTCGCATCATGCTCGACTGGGGGCCGATCGCGTGGATGAGCGATGCCACTTACACCAACAACCACGATGAGCGTTCACCCGACCAAGCGTTCTGGGGTGAAGTGCAACGCGGGCGATATGGATTCGAAGCATCGATCCGCACGGGGAACGTCGGCTACCTGCGCATCCCGGCGGTGAACGGCGGAGATGTGCAACAGGTGGCGCAACAATTCCGGCATGGTCTGGACAGCTTGTTGGCCGCCGGAGCGGACCGCTGGATAATCGACCTGCGCGTGAACAGTGGTGGCAACATGTGGCCGATGCTCGAAGCACTGGCACCCTTGTTCCATGAACGCCGTGTGGCCACCACGATCGACAGGAACGATGGATCCTTCGCAGCCTACGACTTCCGAGAAGGGCACTTCGAGCGCAATGCGTACCGGATGATCGATCTGCCTGTGGGCACGGACCGGTCGCATGATCCCGTTGTCGTGCTGATGGGACGCTACACGGCGAGTTCCGGTGAAGCGGTCGCTGCCTGCTTCATGGACCGCCCGAACACAACCACGATCGGTGAAGCGACCGCCGACTATGCCACGGAGACGGGCTGGATCACCCTTTATGATCGCGTGGTGATCAGTGTTGCGGAAGGCGTATTCTGCAACGCACAAGGGCATCAATATCGGCATGGCTTCATACCGGAAGTGGTGATCCCCCAACCCGCACCCGGCTTCGATGACGCGGACCCGGCGATCAAAGCAGCAATAGATCACTTGAAAGGGCCCTGAACATGTCCAAGGTCGTGCTCATCGGAACCGGACGCGTGGCTTTCCATCTAGGCCATGCGCTGAAGCATGCAGGGCACGATCTCGTGAGCATCGCCGGGCGGAACACCGAACATGTCCATGCGCTGGCCAATGAGCTGCGCACCCCGGGCCTTTCGCTGAATGATGCGCTCCCAGCAGCTGACATCATCCTGATAGCCGTGAGCGACGACGCCATCGCCGATGTGGCCCTGAACATCCCGATCGGCGATGCTGTGGTGATCCATACGAGCGGCGCGGGCGAATTGGACAAGCTCCTTCCTCACCCGCATCGCGCAGTGCTGTGGCCGGTGATGTCGCTCAGCCCCGGCGAGCCGATGGACTTCAGCCAAATGCCGCTGGTGGTCGATGCGAACACGGAACGCGCGCGGAAGATGGCGAAGTCGCTTGCCGGAAGCCTGAGCGGTCACGTCTCCGAACTGGATCATGGGCAGCGCGAGCTGGTGCATGCGGCCGCTTCCATCAGCCTGAACTTCCCCGTCTTCCTGCTGGCACGGGCACAGGAGCTTCTTCGGAAGAACGCGATCGACCCCTCGGTGCTCACCCCTTCGTTCGTGGCCATGGCGCAGAAAGCCTCCGCCATCGGGGCTTCCGAAGCCCTGACCGGCCCGGCCCGGCGCGGGGATCTGGGCACGATCCACCATCACCTCGATCGCTTGGCGGATGATCCCGAACTTCGCGCCGCTTATGCCCGCTTGAGCAGCATGATCCTGCGCGCTCATGGGCATCCGGACCATGGATACACGGACGTATAAAGAGCGGCTGGCGCAGCTGAAGACCTTCTGTTTCGATGTGGATGGCGTGTTCACCGATGGGCGCAACCTGCTGCTTCCCGGCATCGACCCGGTGCGGACCTTCCACACGCGCGATGCGTATGCGGTGCAGCACGCGGTGAAGGAGGGCCTGCGCATCATCGTCATCAGCGGCGGGCATTCTGACGGCGTGCGCGAGAGCCTTGGCCGCATGGGCATACAGGAGATCAACCTCGGCACGGTGAACAAGCTGCACCTCTTCGACCGCCTTGTAGCCGAAGGCCTCGATCCCGCCACCACCGCGTACATGGGCGACGACATCCCGGACCTCCGCGTGATGCAACGCGTGGGCTTCCCGTGCTGCCCGGCCGATGCGGCGCCGGAGATCAAGGCGATCAGTGCGTACGTGAGCCACAGGAACGGCGGCGAAGGCTGCGTTCGCGACCTGCTGGAACAGGTGATGAAATTGCAAGGCAGGTGGCTGACGGAAGCGGCACACACGTGGTGATGAAGGACCTGCTGAAGCTCACCCGCCCGGCGAACCTGCTCATCATCGCGGCCACCATGCTGTTGATGCGCTACGGCGTGATCGGCGGGCACTTGGAGCGCGGACTGCACCAGCTCGTGGCCGAAGTGGGTGATGTACAACGCAATGAGCTGATCCTGCCCGCGCATTTCGGCCCGCAGATGCCGCTGCCGCATTTCATCCTGTTGATCCTCAGCACCGTGCTGATCGCGGCCGGTGGCAACGTGATCAACGATTACTTCGACACGCGCATCGACCGCATCAACAAACCGGGACAGGTGATCGTGGGCCGCACGGTGAAGCGCCGCGTGGCGATGACGGCCCATGCGGTGTTGAGCGGGATCGGCCTGCTGTTGGGCGCTTTCGTGGCGTGGCGCAGCGGCCTGTGGAAATGGGCCGCCATTCCCGCATTCGCGATCGGTGCGCTGTGGGTGTATAGCACCACGTTCAAGCGGCGGCTCATCATCGGCAACGGGCTGGTGGCGACATTGACGGCCCTCGTTCCGCTCACGGTGGGCCTGTACGAACTACCCCTGTTGCAACGCGCCATGGATCCCGCATGGATCGTTTCGCTGCCCAACGGCGACCAGTACGAGATGCAGCCGTCCTTCATGGAGCTGTGGTACTGGATCCTCGGCTTCGCAGTGTTCGCATTCCTAAGTACGCTGGTACGCGAACTACAGAAGGACATGGCCGACGTGAAAGGCGACGCGGCCGATGGCTGCCGGACATTGCCCATCGTATGGGGCATGAAATGGGCGCGCGTGATCGCCATGCTGCACATCGGCCTCATCATCGCGCTGCTGCTCCTGCTGCGCTCGCAGTTCCTGCGCGATCCATTTTCGTACTGGTACATCGGCATCGCCGTCATCGGCCCGCTGCTGCTTTCGGCCGGGTTCACCTACCAGGCGCACCAGCGCAGCGAGTTCGTCCGCGCCGGGAACCTCATGAAAGTGGCCATGATCGCGGCCATCAGCTACGCGGTGCTCATCCGCTTCATCCCATGAACCTGCACTGGCGCCTCATACTGGCATCCGCATCGCCACGCCGCCGGCAATTGCTGCTGGGGCTCGATCTCCCCGTGGAAGTGACCAGCACCGACGTGGACGAAACGCCACCGCCCGGCATGCCCCACGAACAAGTGGCCGAGCACCTCGCGGTGAAGAAGGCCGAAGCCTACCAAGGGCCGCTGGACACGGACCACGTGCTGATCACCGCCGACACCACCGTGATCGTGGACGACCATCTGCTGAACAAACCCGCCGATGCAGCGGAAGCCCGCGCGATGCTCGCGATGCTCGCAGGCCGCACGCACAAGGTGGTCACGGGCGTTTGCCTGCGCACGCACGACCGCCGGGTCAGCTTCTCGGATGTCGCCGAGGTCACCTTCGCGCCGCTCACCGCCGGGGAGATCGCCTACTACGTGGAACGCCACACCCCGTTCGACAAGGCCGGTGCCTACGGTGTGCAGGATTGGATCGGCTATGCGGCCGTGGAACGCATCAACGGCAGCTTCTATACCGTGATGGGCCTTCCTTTGCACCGTGTATACAGCACCCTGAAACAACTTGCGGCCCTGTGACGCGGCCCGCTTCCATTCGTCCAAAGACCTCAGAAACACAACGACCATGACCATGCGTTCCTCCCTCCTGCTCTCCAGCGCCCTGCTCCTCTCCCTTTCCTCACAAGCCCAGACCACCAAGGAAGGCTACGCACTGCTGTGGAGCAACACCATCACCGTGGTGCCCGACACGCTCATCAATGGCAAGCACAAGCTGCCCGCCTTCACCATCACGGTGTTCGAGAGCGATGGCGGCGCGGCCCAAGACCTGTGGCGCGCGGACTACAAGCCGCTGAGCCAGGACATCACCGGCAGCAAGCCCGTGAAGGCCATCGGTGTCACACAACCCACCGTTGCACCTTCTCCGTTGATGGTGCTCGCAAGCAACACCACCGACAAGAAGGCGAAGACCGGCCGCCTCACACTGGCCTTCGCGAAGAACGACAGCACCCCGATCGACGACATGGCGGCTGCTGAGAAAGCGATGTACGACATGGCCGTGAAGTACAACAAGGCCGTGGTGCAGGGCCAGATCGCCACCAAGGAGAAGAGCCTCGACAAGGCCACCGGCAAGGCCGAAAGCGCCCAAGCCGACGCCGCCAAACTGGACAAGAAGAGCGCCAAGGCCAGTGCCGAAATGAAGAAGATCAAGGCCAAGCAGGGCAAGGTGCAGGGCGACAATGCGAAACTGAGCGGCGAGATCGCAGGCTTGGAGAAGAAGTTCCAGCTCACCAACAACCCGAAGGACCTTGAGAAGCTGGCCAAACTGCGCGGCAAGCTTACCAAGGGCGAAGCCGAGCTGGCCAAACTGATGAGCAGTGAAGCCAAGGCACAAGGCAACCTGAACAAGATCGAAGGTGCGAAGCCCGATGCCGCCAAGACCGAGGCCGAGCGCACCCAGACGCGCGAAGAGATCCAGAAGGAAGTGGAGCAACTCCAGCGCAAACTGAACGATATCCGGTAGAGCGGCACGCCGCTACGAAGAAAGCCCGGTATTCGCCGGGCTTTCTTCGTTGATGGTACGGCACGTAGATGCGGTGATGAGGATACAAGAGGGTGAAAGCCGCACTCTTCTCTCCCGCTCTATCACTCCGACGCAGGGGGAGCATTGCGCAGGCCGCTTCTTCGCTCCCCTCTGTGTAGCTTTCGCAGACCAATCCACATCCTGATGCACCCCATCCTTCGCAACATCCTCGCGCTGATCGCCGGTCTCATCGTTGGCGGCACCGTGAACATGGGCCTGATCATGCTCGGTGCCGCATTGTTCCCACCGCCACCCGGTGTGGACGAGAACGACATAAACAGCATCAACGCGCACATCGGGGAGTATTCTACGGTACAGTTGCTGGTCCCCTTCCTCGCCCATGCCCTTGGTACGCTGGCCGGGGCGTTCGTGGCGGCACGGCTGGCCGTATCGGCACACACGGTGCTGGCCTTGGTGGTCGGGGCCTTCTTCCTGCTGGGTGGTATCA
>JAHBUM010000142.1 GCA_019638075.1 Flavobacteriales bacterium
CTCCATCGAACTCGTACACAGCGCCTTCGGCCGAACCACGCTTGTCGCTGATCGTTTTGAACGTGTTCGGCACGGCCCAGAACCGGAACCACACAGGACCTTCTGGTGTGTCATGTGAATAGGTCACGGTGAACACTCCGATCTCCGGGTCCCAAACCGCTTCGGCACAATCATCGCCATCCTCCGCATGGAACTCCTGCACCACCCCGTCGATCATGAGCTTGCCACCCTCGAACATCCCGATGATGTCCTGAAGATAGGCGGTGAACATGGTGCGCCCGGAAGCGGAACGGCAGGTGAGCGTGGCAGTACCCGATCCCGCCCCCACCACTGTGAACGAGCAGAGTACGACGAGCAGCACAAGCGTGCGGAACAGTTTGATGATGTACATGCTTGAGCGGTTCACGGGAACTTCGGGAACTTCTGGAAATCCGGTGCCCTCTTCTCCAAGAACGCGTTCCGCCCTTCCTGCGCCTCGTCCATCAGGTAGTACATCAGCGTGGCATCCCCAGCGAACTCCATCAATCCACGTTGGCCATCCAGTTCAGCGTTTAGCCCGCGCTTGATCATGCGCAGGGCCAGCGGGCTGCGTTGCATCATGATGCGGCACCATTCCACGGTGGTGTCCTCCAACTCGGCGAGCGGCACCACCTTGTTCACCATGCCCATATCCTCGGCCTCCTTTGCGCTGTATTGCAGGCAGAGGAACCAGATCTCGCGGGCCTTCTTCTGCCCCACATGACGCGCGAGGTAGTTGCTGCCGAAGCCTGCATCGAAGCTGCCCACCTTGGGGCCGGTCTGCCCGAAACGTGCATGATCCGCTGCGATGGTGAGGTCGCACACCACGTGCAGCACGTGGCCGCCGCCGATGGCATAGCCGTTCACCATGGCCACCACGGGCTTGGGCAGTTCGCGGATGCGCTTGTGCAGATCGAGCACGTTGAGGCGCGGGATGCCGTCGGTGCCGATGTAGCCGCCGCGTCCTTTCACGTTCTGGTCACCGCCGCTGCAGAACGCCTTGTCACCAGCGCCGGTCAGGACTACAACACCGATCGCGGGGTCCTCGCGGGCGATGTCCATGGCATCGATCATCTCCTTGTTCGTGTCCGGCCGGAAGGCGTTGTATACCTCCGGGCGGTTGATGGTGATCTTGGCGATGCCTTCGAAGAATTCGAACTTGATGTCCGTGTATTGCTTGATGGGGGTCCAGTTCCTCATGGGGTATCGTTGGGGCCGATCATGGTCGGCCCGTGCTCATGCCTTGGCCTGTTGCTCTCTTAGCTGCCTGAAATAATCCCGCAGCACCTTCGGCGAAGTTTCCGCATCGGTGGTGATGTGCAGTACGGCGGGTCTGTTCCCGTCAGGCCGGGACGAAGACGTGTGCGTTGCGTACAGCTTATCGATCCCGGCTTCCAGCGAAGCCTGATCGTGCGCGTGGTAGTAGGGCAGATCGAAGCTCTTCGCCAGCTTTTCGATGCTGCGGCCGTGCGGCGCCTCGAACCACTTGAGCAGTTCCGCATCCTTGTCCGGCCCTTCGATGAAGCGGAAGATGTTGCCGCCGCCGTTGTCGATCACGATCACCTTGAGGTCCGGCGAAAGGTGTTCGTTCCAGAACGCGTTACTGTCGTAGCAGAAGGCCGTGTCGCCGGTGATCAGTGTGGTAAGCTGCTTCGTGGCGAACGCTGCGCCCACGGCCGTGCTGGTGCAACCATCGATGCCGCTCGTTCCCCGGTTGCCGGACCAGCGGATGCCGCGCACCCTGTCGAAGAGTTGCGCATAACGCGCCGGTGTGCTGTTCGCCAGATGCACGGCGCTGCCGCCGGGGATACGGGCGTTCAGTGTGTTGAACACGGTGAGGTCGCAGAAGGGCGCTGCGGCCACGATGCGGTCGTGCCTGCCGCGCGTGCTTTGGTCCATCATGCGCCATGCCTCGCCGTAGAAACTGTCATTGGGCTGCATGGCCTGCGTAAGCTGCGCGAAGAAGATCTCCGGGTTCACGGCGATGTCGTGCGTCAGGCTTTGGTACGTGTCGTAGTGGCGTTGGGCGGCATCCACGTGCCAGTGCTGCGCGGGCTTCCATTTGCGCAACAGCGTCTTGATGCGCTTGCTCACCACCGCGCCACCGAAGGTGATCAGCAGATCGGGACGCAGGTCTTTTTCGTTCTTTTCACTCACCGCTGCGATCACGCGATCGATGCACGTGATGAAGGCCGGGTCATCGAGGTTGCTGGTGGCTTCGGTATGCACCGTCACCTGCGGCAGGGCCGCCAGTTGCAGCAGTTGCCTGCGGAGGCCGTCGCTCCACACGCCCTGCCCGGCGAGGACCATCACACGCTTGCATGCCGATAGCTGGCCGATCAGCCAGCGCGCGTGTTCGGGCAGGATGAACGATTCGGTCATCACCGGGGCGATGAAACGTGCAGCATCCGCTTTCCCGGATAGGCTGGGAGCCTGTCCATACAGCGGCTCCTCGAACGGCACGTTCACATGCACCGGCCCCGGCACGGGCAGCAACATATGGTCGATCGCTTCGTTGATCAGCCTTCCGCAGTGCCAGCGCGAAAGCTCATCATCGGCCTTGCGCGGCAGTTGTAGGCTCTTCGTCACGTGCGGGGCCAGCACGCCTTCCTGTCGGATCGCCTGTCCCTCGCCTTGGTCCACCCATTCCTCCGGGCGGTCGGCGGTGATCACCAACAGCGGTATGCGCTGGTAGAACGCTTCGGCGATCGCAGGCCCGTAGTTGAGCACCGCACTGCCGCTGGTGCATATCAATGCGACGGGCGCGTGCAGTTGTTGCGCCATGCCCAGCGCGAAGAAGGCCGCGCTGCGCTCATCGATCACACGCAGGCATTCGATCCCTTCCTGCTGCGTGAAGGCGATCACCAGCGGCGCGCTGCGGCTGCCGGGACTGATCACCGCGTATTTGACGCCCTTCGCTGCACAGAGCCGCGCCAGTTCGGAAGCGGCGAAATGATCGCTCGTCATCGACTAAGCCGGTATCGGTGTGCGGATCAACTGGCGCCAGCTATCCGCTTTGTGTTCGGTCTCCTCCCATTCGTTCGATGGAACGGAGCCCACCGTGATGCCAGCGCCCACGTGCAGTTCGGCGCTGTCGGCATGGATCCGCATGCACCGGATGTTCACGAACAGTTCCATGCGGCCATCGGCGCTCCACGGCCCCCAGAAACCGGTGTACAGTTCGCGGTCGCGGCCCTCCAGCGCGGCGATGCGTTCGCGGGCCTTATCCGTGGGGATGCCGCAGACGGCGGGCGTGGGGTGTACGGCGCAGGCCAGTTCCTCCATGGCGCGGCCTTCCACGTTCGCGGTTATCCGTGTGCGCAGGTGGGCCACCGGTCCGGCGGCGATCACATCCGGGCCGTCGATGGTGATGTTGCGCGCGCCAAGGTCGATCAACGTGCCCGCTATGCTCTTCGCCACCACCCGTTGCTCGTGCCGTTCCTTCTCGCCCCAGGCGGCAGGCACTGCGGGCGCATCTGCGGACAGCGCGGTGCCAGCCATGGCGTCCACCTGCACGGTATCGTTCTCGGCAAGGATCAGGCGTTCGGGCGTGGCGCCGAGCCAGAGGCCGTGGTCGGGCGTCATCACCAAGGCCACGAAGGCATCGGGCCGGGCGTGCAGGGCTTCCATGAACAGTGCCGGTGCTTCGGCCTCGCCCACCGGCAGTTCCATGGTGCGCGACAGGACGATCTTCTCCACGATACCCGCCGCGCATTCCTGCCGCGCCTGCTCCACCGCCGCCTCGAATGCCGCCCGCGATGTGGTCGGGCGTGGCGTGGTGCGCGACCGTGTGGTGGTCCCTGCGCATTCCAGCAGCCTTTGCCAGTGGGGCTCGGCATCGCCGAAGGTCAGTTCCACGTCGGAGCGGATCAGCGGTGTGTACTCACCGGCGTTGAAGGGCGATAGCAGGAACACATCGTTCAACTCCCACCACAGGCCGCTTTCGGCGCGGTCCAGTTCGGGTGTCTGCTGGGCCCACAGCGTTACGGCGCCACCGGAAGTGCGGAAAGCGGCGAACGTGATGCCTTCGCTGATGCAGTGGCGCAGGGCCAGTCGTAGTGCGGGTATGGCGCTCATCGGTGTTCGATGATCATGTTGGTGAGGCGGCAGATGGCGCAGAGCCTGCCCGCGTCGTCATGCACGCGGATGTCCCACACGTGGGTCTTGCTGCCTTGGTGTACGAGTTCGCCGGTGGCGGTCACGCGGCCTTCCTTCACGCCGCGCAGGTGGTTGGCGGTGATCTCCATGCCCACCGTGCCGTGCGTCCTCAGGTCGATCAGCATGGCGCTGCCCACGCTGCCAAGCGTTTCGGCCAGTGCGGCTGTTGCTCCGCCGTGCAGCAGGCCCATGGGCTGGTGGGTGCGCTTGTCCACGGGCATGCTGGCCTGCAGGCGCCCTTCGGCATCCACGCCGAAGCGTATATCGAGGTGCTCCACGAGGGTGTTGGCCCTGAAAGCCTCGGCTGCCTGCACGTGCTGTGGCGTGAAACGCATGATCGGGGTATGGGGCCAAAGGTAGCCGTGGGCCATCTTTGCAGCCATGGAAGCTGCCGCGAAGCCCCGCTTGCTGTTGGTGGAGGACGAGGACGCCCTGCGCTCCACGCTGCGGCTCAACTTCGAGTTGGAGGGCTACGACGTGACCACCGTGGTGAACGGCCCCGATGCGCTGGAACGGCTGCGCGGCGCCCATTACGATGTGGTGGTGATGGATGTGATGCTGCCCGGCATGGATGGCTTCACCGTAGTGGAGACCATCCGGCTGGAAGGGAACGCCACGCCGGTGCTCTTCCTTACGGCACGCATAGCCCCGCCCGACCGCATCCGTGGCCTGAAGGCAGGGGAGGACCACTTGGGCAAGCCCTTCGAGCTGGAGGAACTGCTGCTGCGCGTGGCCAAGCTGGTGCAGCGCCAAGGCCCGAAAGCCACCAATACGGTGCTGGAGGCGTATTCCTTCGGGGTCAACCACATCGATTTCCAGAGCTACGAGGTGCAGGGCCGGGATGGCCTGCTGAAGACCCTGAGCCAGCGTGAGATGATGCTCCTGCGCCTGCTGGTGGAGCGCGAGGGCGAAGTGGTGTCGCGGGAGGAGATCCTGCAGAAAGTGTGGGGCTACAACGTGTTCCCGACCACCCGCACGGTGGATAACTTCATCGTGGGCTTCCGCAAGTACTTCGAACCTGATCCCCGGGAACCCAGGCATTTCCATTCCATACGCGGCGTGGGGTACAAGTTCACGGCGTAGGATCCAAGTAGGCAGTTGGCAGCAGGCAGTCGGCAGTTCGGCACCTATGCATGTCGGCAGGAAGCCGAAGCGCGTATGTGCCTCATGAGCGGTTCGGCATATCGCGGAGAGTTGTAGACCGCGAACTGCCGACTGCCAACTGCCGACTCGCGTTTTTTTTCACCCGGCTGGCAACCCTTTCCATCACGCGCCGTCTTGGTATCAGAAAGGTCGGTCTTCCTGACCTATTCTGGTTCCATAATTCCTTGCAGGTTTTGCCGCGCAGGGGCCTCGAAAGAGGCCCCTGTTCGGTTTTATGGGGGGGCTGCTGGCTGTTCGTCGAGCTGTGGCATTCCCCCTCTGTCGGCGGATGGCTGTTCGTCGAACCGCTTGCGCAGCGCTGGCTGCCGGATTATCTTGCGGCCTCCAATTGGGGAGGGTACTTGTTCCGATGAACACGGCGCAAGGCCCTCCGAACGGAAAAAAGAACCCCATGAACCGACTTATCCGCACGTCCGTATTCGCATTCGCCCTCGCCGGTACGGCAGGCTGGGCCACCGCCCAGAACAATTTGGACATCGGCCTGTACCAGACCGATGGCGCCTTGGAGGTGAAAGTGCGCCCGGAGGCCGACTTCTCCGGCATCTTCTCCTCGCTGGTGTTCACCATCCGCTGGGACCAGAACTCCAGCGCGGGCCTTGGCGAGATCACGCAGGACGATGGTGTGGCCTCGTACATGGGTGTGCAGCGCTCGGGCACCGTGCGCGAGGAAGGCGGCTTCCGCTATGCCGTGTACGCGGGCTTCGGCATGACGCCGATGAGCAGCCGTGGCGTAAGCTGGCAGGCGGGTAAGGAGTACACCATCGCGCGCATCCCGGTCACGGGTCAGGGCGAATTCGAGCTGGTGAACGATGCCTACACCGCCGAGCGCCACAACAACGCGAACTTCTATGCCGCATGCGGTGGCACCGATCGCACCGGCGCCATCTACAAGGGGCTTGCGCCTGCCTCCGAGGATGGCAGCGTCCTCATCCAGCCCAACCCGAACAACGGCCGTTTCACCCTCAGCTTCACCAACACGGACAAGGGTGATGTGACGGTGGAGATCATCAACAGCATCGGGCAGAGCGTGTACAACGAAACGGTGCGCGACCTCGAAGGCAACTACAGGAAGGAAATGGACCTCTCCACCATGGGTGCGGGAGCCTACCATGTGAAACTGAAGCGCAACGGCAACACCACCTCGCACAAGGTGATCTACCGGTAAGGCGCGATCACAACGCGTTCAGGGAAGGAGGCTTCGGCCTCCTTTTCTTTTTGGCATGGATCCTACGTACATTGATCGGGGTCGGAACGACGAAAAAGCCGTCAACATGAACAAGGAACGGATCAATGCGCTATTCATTCAGTTCGAGGAGGCGTGCTATCTACACGAGGGTGTGGAACATTGGAGCGCACGCGAGCTCCAAGGCATCTTGGGCTATGCCCGATGGGAGAATTTCAGGGTGGCCTTGGAGCGCGCCCGGAAAGCCTGCGAGGCCAGTGGCAGCAAGGTGTTGGACCATTTTCGTGACGTCACGAAAATGGTCGTCTTGGGCAGCGGTTCCGAACGGGCTGTGGAGGATGTCGCCCTCACCCGCTACGCCTGCTATCTCATTGCCCAGAACGGCGATCCGGCCAAGCCCGAGATCGCCTTCGCGCAGACCTACTTCGCCGTGCAGACGCGCAAGCAGGAACTCATCGAGCAACGGTTGCTCGACGTGGCTCGTGTGTCAGCGCGGGAAAAGCTCACCAAGTCGGAGAAGAAGCTTTCGGGGATCCTTTTCGAGCGCGGTGTGGACGAGCGCGGCTTCGGAGCGATCCGCAGCAAGGGCGACAAGGCCCTGTTCGGGGGCATTCCACAGGTGACATGAAACGGAAGCTCGGTGTACCCGAAAGCCGACCACCGGCTGATTTTCTGCCCACGTTGACGATCAAGGCCAAGGACTTCGCCACCGAACTCACCGGCCACAATGTGCTGGACAAGGATCTGAAGGGTGAAGGCTCCAGCCAAGGAGCATGTGGACAACAACACCGCCGTGCGCAAGATGCTGGCCGAACGAGGGGTGCGGCCCGAGGCGCTGCCACCCGCCGAGGACGTGCACAAGGTGCGGCGCCGACTGGAAGGCGAGGAGAAGAAGCTCGCACAAGGGGATGGTGCGAAGGCTCCGCTAAAAGGCAGGCGGCGCCCGGCGGGTTCTTGATACCGATCCGGGGCAACAGGAGGAAGTCGTATTTACCCGTTCGCTCGGCTATGAGGGCTTCGACCTTCCTACACACAACACGCGCAATACCCGCTCTTCGGATCGTGCATGAACGGCACGTCTGGGTCAAGCATCTCGTTCACGAGCCGCACCAGCAACGCTTCGATCTCGGGCAGCTGCCGTTGGTGGATCACTTCTTCGTTCCCGATCCGCAGGAACTCCCCGGCGGCCTGTGTGGCCCGTTGCAAGGGGATCACGCCCGCGCTGGCCTGCTCCACTTCGGGGTGCTCGCGCAGATAGGCCCAGAGGTAGATGAGCAGTTGCAGGGCATAGCGCCGGTCGGGTCTCATGCTCTCCCGTTCCAGATCGGGCAGTCGCAGGTCGTAGTCGTTCACCTTGCCGGTCTTCACATCCAGCACGGTCATGCGCCCATCGCGCAGGTCGATGCGGTCGCAGCGGCCCTTCAGCAGGGTGCCATTGGATAGCATGGCCTTCACGTCGAGTTCCACGGCGACGAGTTGCGTGTGCGAAGTGGCGCACCGCACGGCCTCGGCATCCATGTAGTTCTCCAGTGCCTTCGCGGCCATTTCGCGGCGAAGGCGGTAGTGCCCATGCTCCAGTGCCGTGCGTGGCAGGTGTTCCGCGAGCTTGTCGCTCAACACGCGTGTCACATGCGTGCGGGCTTCGGCAAGGTCTTCGGGTCGCAGGTCCCGGCCGATGAACGGTGTGAGCAACTGCTGCAGGGTGTTGTGTACGGCATCGCCCAACACATCACTGCCCAGGCGGCCATCCACCACTTCCCGGTCGCGGACGCCTGCGACGTAGCGGAAGTAGAAGTCCAGCGGGCAGCGCAGCCATGTACCGATGGCGGAGGGGGAGAGTCCGCGTTCGCACAAGGCACGCAGCCGTTGCAGTACGTGTTCGTCCTTCTCCACGCGGATGGGGCGCAGGCCCCGCACGTTCGCTGCCTGACCCACGCGCAGGATGGAAAGCTCCGTGCGCGAATGCCCGATCACCTCATGCTGCCACTGCGCGATGAAGCGCGACGGCTCGCCCGGCTCCCTGCCATCGCCGGTGGACAGGGTCCACTCCACATCGTGCGCGAGCTGCATGGC